>PMHI01000492.1:0-13043 GCA_003156615.1 Acidobacteriaceae bacterium
GACGATTAGAACCGGGCTGGCTCTTGCTTCCAGTGCGGGCAGTGATCTCAGTCGTGATTCAGGAGCACGTTGCCGCGTATTTAAATGCCGCGGCGAAGGACTTGCAAGACGTCTTTATGTTGGGGTTGCGATGTGGCAAAGACGTACAAAATCGGCAGAGTAGCTGGGGAAAGCATTCTTGCGGCGGTCGGGGTCGAGCTCCATTATCGTGCGCGCGCGAAACGCAAACGTGCCGCCCCGGCCAGCGGCTAGCGCCTCCGCGCGCCTCGGCTTTACACTAAAGCTGTGAAGATTGCGCTCGGGCAAATCAACCCCACGGTCGGCGATTTCTCCGGCAATCGGAATAAGATCGTCGAATTTGCAGGCCGCGCGCAGGCGAGCGGGGCNNGCACGCAATCGGGAAACGGTCGAACAGATTGCCGCCGAGACGCGCGGCATCGCCGTTATCTGTGGTTTAGTCACTCCCGCTCACTCCGAGACTGGCAAGTCGGCCATGAACTCCGCCGCCTGGTTGCAGGATGGCAAGATAGCATTCCTGCAGTCGAAGATGCTGCTGCCGACCTACGATGTCTTCGACGAAATGCGCAACTTTGCTCCGGCCAAGAACCAAGAACTATTCTCCTTCTGCGGTAACCGGATGGCACTTACCATCTGCGAAGACGCATGGAACGACAAGCTGTTCTGGCCCAAACGCCTGTACACGGTCGATCCCGTCGAGGCTCTGGTTCGCTCGGGCGGAAACTTCGTGCTCAACATCTCTTCGTCGCCTTTCTGGATCGGCAAGCGCGAACTGCGCCGCGACATGCTGGTCTCGATCGCGCGCCATCACAAGGTTCCGGTCGCGCTGGTCAATCAAGTCGGGGGCAATGACAGCCTGGTCTTCGACGGCTCCAGCGTCGTGCTCAATGCGGAAGGCAACATCATCGCGCAGGGACGGTCGTTCGAAGAAGATCTTATCTATTTCGATTCCAAGACTCTCACCGGCGACCTGCACGAACAGATCGAAGGCGAGGAAGCGAGCGTGTACGCCGCGCTGGTACTGGGCACGCGAGACTACATGCGCAAGTGCGGATTTCAAAGGGCAATCATCGGCCTCAGCGGTGGCATCGATTCGGCGCTCACCGCCGTTATTGCTGCTGACGCGGTTGGGCCGGAAAACGTGATTGGCGTGGGCATGCCCGGTCCGTACTCTTCTCCGGGATCGATCGACGATGCGCGCACGCTGGCGAAAAATCTCGGCATCCGCTTCGAGCTGCTCTCGATCAATCGAGCATTTGAGGCGTACCAGCAAACCTTACAGGAACTTTTTGCGGGACGTAGGGAAGATGTCACCGAGGAGAATATCCAGTCGCGCGCGCGGGGCACGCTGCTGATGGCGCTTTCTAACAAGTTCGGTGCCATCGTGCTCTCCACGGGCAACAAGAGCGAACTGGGCGTGGGCTACTGTACACTTTATGGAGACATGGTTGGGGGTCTGGCGGTCATCTCGGATGTGCCCAAGACGCTGGTTTACGGGCTGAGCCATTACGTGAATTCGCGCCGCCCGGTCATTCCACAGGCCACACTGGAGAAGCCCCCCTCCGCCGAGTTGCGGCCCAACCAGAAGGACAGCGACTCGCTGCCACCCTACGAGATTCTTGACGCAGTGCTTGAGGATTACGTGGAGGCTGCCCACTCAGTGGAGCGGATTGCCGGCGATCATGGTTTCGATATCGAGGTGGTACGGCGCGTGGTCCGTATGGTGGACCGGGCGGAATACAAGCGCCAGCAGGCGGCCCCAGGCATCAAGATTTCTCCCAAGGCCTTCGGCTACGGCCGCCGTTTTCCCATCGCGGCGAAGAGCGAGGTTTGAAAGGGATTGGTTAGAGAATCCCGGTGTGTCTTCATCCACAACAATTAACTGAATTGAAAGGAAACTATGCGCAGTTCTATCAATCTGATTCTTATCATGATGCTCGCGGGCAGTCTGGCTGCAGCGCAAAGCCCGCCCACCACGAAGCTGCCTGACAGTCCCGGTTCGGGGATGGCTGGCAATCTCCCCACGGAGGCCACCGTGGACTCTTTCCTGCAGCAAACCTTTGGCTATGATTCGAAGTTAAGTTGGAAGATCTCCAGCATCAAACCAGCTCCGGTGCCGGGCCTGGCCCAGATCGAGGTAATTCTGGCCAGCCCCCAGGGCCAGCAACTCAGCCGGTTTTTCGTGACGCCGGATGGCGAGCATGCCGTGGTGGGCGACATGATTCCGTTTGGCGCTAAACCGTTCGATCCCGTGAAGAAGAAGCTGGAGCAGGGCATTACCGGCCCATCGCGCGGACCGAAAGACGCTCCGGTTACGATTGTCGAGTTCGGAGATTTGCAGTGCCCGGCGTGCCAGAAGGCGCAGCCTGCGATCGAGGCCTTGATCGCGGCCGAACCGAATGCGCGCTTTGTCTTTCAGAACTTTCCCCTGGAGATGCATAACTGGGCGGCAAAAGGCGCCGCTTACGCAGACTGCGTTGGGCAGGTGTCGAGCGAGGCGTTCTGGAAGTTCATCGCCAAGACCTATGAGACTCAAGCCGACATCACCGCCGAAAACGCCGATGAAAAGTTGACTGCGCTGGCCGCTGGCGCGGGCGTGAAAGGCGCGGACATTGCAGCGTGCGCTAGCACTCCTGTAGCCAAGACGCACGTGGATGCCTCGATAACCCTCGGCAAGTCGGTGAACGTGACCGGGACGCCGACTCTTTTTATCAACGGCCGCACCATCGGAAATGTGGCCAGCGTTCCGATCGACACGCTGAAAGGTCTGGTTGAATTTTCCGCGAAGCAAGGGAAATAAAGAGAAATCTTCCCGATCGGAAGGGATTGCTCGGGGCAATACGAGATGTCCTCGCGTCGTTGGGTCTGCTGGCCCTATCACGGACTCAACGCTGTCCGAGGAGGTCGATTGCGGTTAAGGCATAGACTGCCGAGCACTTTACTATGTTCTCGATCGGCACGAACTCTTTCGGACCGTGGGAGACGGTCAACAAGCCAGGCCCGTAGGCGTATGCTGCAAGCCCCCGGTCGGCGTAGAAACGGATCTCGAGGAGTCCCGGACACATCTCGAAGCGGGGTGAGACTTTAGTTACACGTTGGATGCTGTGTGCCAGCGCCGCTCCGAGGGGCGTGTCTGGGGCGACCCCCGCCGAGCTTCCCTCCTGCAATACTTCGATCTGAACATCGCCGCCGCCCTTTCGCTTCCGGCTAATCAAGGAAATCAGCCGTTGTTTTTCTGTACCGAGGTCTTCCTCGGGGTTGAGGCGACGATCGATGGTGAACCAGCAAGAGTCGGGAACGACGTTGAAATTAGTGCCTCCGGCAGTCAGCCCGCCGAGCATCAGGATGGAATTCCGCGCCCGCCGAGGCTGAATGCGGAAGCCGGTGGTACGGGTCTCGACTTCTGTTTTGAGTTGTGAGAGCTCTTCGGCGAGGCTCATCATTCTTTCAAACGCATTCACACCCTCGAACTGCCTACCAACGTGAGCCGGTTTGCCTTTAACTGTAACTTTCAGCGTGATGGCTCCGCGATTCGCATTCCAAACGACTCCGCCGGTTGGCTCGGGAGTAAGCATGCCAATTCCGTGTTTGCCCAGAAGGCCTCGCTCTTCCAGGTAGCGCGAGCCGCGCGGGCCTGCGGTTTCTTCGTCCGGCACGAAAACCAGCCCGATACGGCCATCCAACTTCGCGCCGCTGTCACGAACTGCCTTGGCAGCGTAAATCATCGCCGCCAATCCACTCTTCATGTCCGACGATCCGCGTCCAAACAAATTCTTGCCGCGTAATACGGGCTGGAATTGCGTCCGGGCCTGCGCCGGAACGACATCATAGTGGCCGCTGAAATAAAGCGTTCGCTCGCCTTGGCCGACAAAACAAAGCGCGCATTGCCCCTTCACTTCAGGCTCGAATCCAATCTGCTCAAGCTGACGGCAAATGAGCTGCAAAGCTTCGGGGTAATGGCTTCCAGGGGGATTCTCGGACGGAATGGCAATCAGCTGACGGGTAAATTCCGTCATAGGGACGCGATCAGCCTGGACGGCATTCAGGATGGCAGCACTCGTCATGCCGGGCTTACTTCTCGCTCACCCAAATCTCATCCGTGGCCAGAGCCTGGCTGGCCACTACGTGTGGCGTGATGACGATGAGCAATTCGTCCTCCTCTTTCATGCGGGTGTTATCGGTGGCGGCCAGGTTAAGGCCGGGAATGTCTGCAATTCCCGGGATGCCAGCCATCGAGCGCTGATCGTTGGTGGTGATCTGTCCCGCCACCACGGCCGGCTCGCCATCGCGGAGCCGTATGCTTCCCTTGAATTCCTGGTTGGAAAGCACGGGGACACCATTCGAGCTCTGCCCGGTCAGCGAGCGTATTTGCAACTCGAGGGCCATGCTCACATCTCCGTTGCCGTGGACGGTGGGCTTGGCCTTTAGGCTCAGGCCCAAATCCTCATAACTGACCGACGGAAACGGTGGGACGTAGGTCTGATTGCCCAGCACCGCGGAGATCGCCGACGAGTTATAAATGGGCGCGTAGGTTCCGTTCAGGATAGGATAACGCTCGCCCACGTGAAAGTTTGCTTCGCTGCCCTGGCTGGTGCGCAGAGTGACGCGGCTCACGCTGCGTGCCCATGACTCGTTGAGGGAAAGAGCCGCGGTAAGGTGATCCAGGCTCACTCCGGAGAAGGTGAGGCCGTTGCCGAAGGTAGCCAAGGGCTGGCTGAAAATGGAATTCCCCTGGCCCTGCAGTTGCGCCAATAGCCCGGAGATCGCGGAGCTCCCGGCGGCGTTGATGCCCCCGGAGGAAATCAGTTGGTTGACGAGCGACGAGACGCTCTGTCCGCCCAGCGCCGCCAGAGCTGCCACCGGAATGTTGTACATGTTGAAGGTGTCCGGAATGTGCATGCCAATTTCGCGGGTAAAGGTGTGGTCGATATTGTAGACCTCAACCTCGAGCGCCACTTGCGGGCGATCGCTGCTCAACTGACGGAGCAATTTCGTACACCAAGCCAGCGTCGTCTGGGGGGCGCGCACCTCGACGGTGCCATTTTGTCCTGAACTTATTTTCTGGAAGTCGCAGATACCCTTCAGGGAGGTGATCAGTTCGGTGGCCTGCTGCGGGGTGCTCGCTCCAGGTACGGCAAACGTCACGAGCGACAGGCGATCAAACTGCTTGTGATTTTCCGTAGTATCCGCAGCGATCATTAGCTGGTGCGCGTCCATCGCCGTCCACATGGTCTTGCTGATCCGGCATGCCAGGCTGAGGGCGGTGAAGAAATCGACATCGTCGACATTGAACAGCACCGGCTTCGATTGCAACTTATCGAGCGAATCGTCAAATTCAGCACTCACGCCGTAGGCTGAGGCCAGTTCGGTGAACAGGCTGCGAACATCGCCGCGGTAGTGAAACGTTGCCAANNTGCGGCCTGCCCTCGCTGGCCGTCCGTCAGGAATGTGTCGCCACGCTCCGTGTGCTGAAACACCAACTGCGCCTTCGTCAATTCCCGCGCCGAAAGGAACACGGTGTTTTGCGGAACCAGCCGCGAGGCCCGGTCGAACTGCGCAAAAGCTTCTTCCAGATGCTGGTGATCCTGCAGTTTGAGCCCGTGGGCATACGCGTTGCGGGCTTGCTTGAGATTGTCTCTGGAGGGAATGCAGTTGATGCCGCCGGGCACGCCATTGCCGCAAGAGATGATCGCAGTGTCGCCGGTGGAATCGTTCTCGGCAAACGCGGGAACGCATGGCATTGCCGCCAGCAGACAAACCGCGAGAATGAAACGGATGGGGCGCATTCTGTTTGATTTTAACCCGTAGTCCGCCCGCTGCGGAGTGGTACACGTACCTTCGGTCTAAACACAGGGACGGAGCAGAAACCACGGTGAGAACGGGGCAACGGCGCTTTCTTGCAGGAATATCAATTTTATGGAAGACGCTCTGCTGTCTGGTCGCGCTAAACTTATGCCCATGATCAAGCGTTTTGCCCGGATGGCGTTGTTGCTGCTTGGGTTGGTGGCTGAGGCCAACTCTCAAGCAGGCGCTGTGCCGGGCGCCGAGTGGAGGCAGTTTGCAACGCCAGAGCGGGCGGGCTGGTCCGCAACCAGGCTGGCGGAGATACGTGGGTATGTCGAAGAGATGGGCTCGACCTCGGCGATGATCGTGCAGCATGGCGTGGTGGTTGCCGCATGGGGAGACGTCGGGCACAGGTCCAATCTGCACTCCTGCCGTAAAAGCTTATTGAACGCGCTGATTGGTATTGCAGTGGCCCAAGGCAAAATCAACCTCAGCGATACGCTCGAGAAGCTGGGCATCGACGACAAGAAACCGACGCTAACCAAAGTGGAGAAGCAAGCGACGGTGCGCGACCTGCTCGAGGCGCGTTCGGACGTGTACCATCCCGCTGCCTACGAGACCAAGGATATGGTCGAGCAGAGACCGCGGCGCGGCTCCCATGCCCCGGGCACCTTTTGGTATTACAATAACTGGGACTTCAATACGCTCGGCTACATCTATGAGACAGCGACGGGCGGGAAGATCTTCGACGCGTTCTATCGGGAGATCGCACAGCCGATCGGAATGCAGGATTTCACACCGCGCGATGGACATTACATCACCAGTGCCGATTCGCGGTTCCCGGCATACGTCTTCGACATGAGCGCGCGAGACTTTGCGCGTTTTGCCCTGCTTTATCTTCATGGGGGCAGATGGAACGACACCCAGGTGGTCCCACAGGATTGGGTAAAGGCAAGCACGCGACCGTATTCCGATTCAGATTCAGGCGGCTATGGGTATCTGTGGTGGACGGGCGAGGCGGCGAGCGGCACGCCGCAAAGGATACCTTTTCCGCGAGGGAGCTTCTGGGCGGAAGGGCATCTGGGGCAGTATGCCGTAGTTGTGCCGTCGCTCGATCTGATCATTGTCAACCGCTTGGATGGGGACCTGACGAAGCGCGAGATCCACAAGGGCCAGATATCGCGGTTGGTGGAGATGGTGGTGGCCGCCGCGCCTGCGAATTAAGCGCTTCAGCCACCTTAAACCAGCCAGAGATTCCGAAATCCTGTTCAACTCAGCATCAACCGCTCGATATCCCGCGCCTTGCCGGTTTCTTGGTCGCAGTCAATCACCACCGCGCAGAGTCGGACATCGCCGGTGGCCGGCTCAAAGCGCACCGGCATGCCGTTGAGAAACTTGTTGACTACCAGTTCTTTCTTCACGCCAATCACACCGTCATAAGGACCGGTCATGCCAACATCGGTCACGTAGGCGGTTCCTTGGGGAAGGACTCGCTCATCGGCTGTGGGCACGTGCGTGTGCGTGCCGATGACGGCCGTCACGCGTCCGTCGAGATACCAGCCGAGAGAAATCTTTTCCGAAGTTGCCTCGGCGTGGAAGTCCACGAGAATTATCTTCGCGTCGATCTTCTTTAAGAGTTGGTCGGCGATGCGAAACGGATCGTCGTTCGAAGCCATGAAGACGCGCCCCTGCAGGTTGATCACGGCGTAGGGGACTTTGGCCTTATGACCCTGATAGAGGCCCCAGCCGGGCATATCGGAGGGATAATTCGCGGGACGAAGCACGCGGCGTTGCGGGCCGTGGCCGTTGCCTTCGGCCATTTGGAAGAAATCGACGATTTCGCGTTTGTCCCAGACGTGGTTGCCGGTGGTGATGACGTCGATGTTCAGTTCGAACAATTCCTCGGCGAGTGCGGGAGTGATGCCGAAACCGGCTGCTGAATTTTCGCCGTTGGCGATGACGAGGTCGATGGCCTGATCGCGGACGATGCCCGGCAGTTTCTCCTTGACGATAGTGCGTCCGGGACGGCCGAAGATGTCGCCGATGAAGAGAATTCGCATGGGGCAGGCCGAAGCTCGATGGTAACACGCGAATTCAGGCAGGCTGCTCCGCCATCCGCTTAACCTCTCGCAGCATGGCTTTGCGGATCAAGCCGGAAAAGGGACCGACCAAGAGCCAGTACGCACGGAACTTCAAGGTTGGGGAACGGCCGAACGTTTGTACCCGCGTTTCGGTGCTAAGTCGTGTGCCGGGGATTGCGGGTGCGAGTGCGAAGTTCCAGACCGCCTTGGCATATCCTTTGCAGCGAAAATCCGCGAAGTCCACCGGGGTGAGGCCGCGAACGATTCCGCCGTCGAGCCTCCAGAATCGGCCAGCAATACCCAGCACCACCTCGCGCCGGGGAACCGCTGCGAGCTCGAGAAAGGACCCGCGCCCGCCGTCTGGCGCTTCCGACTCCGGAATTCTGCCGCGATCGATGCGATAGCCGCGCAGGCGCATCAGACTCCGAACGATGCGAAGGCCCGAGAAATTGGCGCGTTTCAGAGCAGCGTACGTTTTCTCTTCCGAGGCGTGCACCAGAACTGAATAGCCGGCGCTCACCTGATAATGCGGCAGCCATTGGTCGATTGCCATCACTTCGTCAGCTCCGCCGTCCTCAGGAAATCATAGTTTCCCGCCGGATTCAATTTCAGATTCATCACGCGTTTGTTGTGCACCAGAACGTTATCCAGATACCACAGATCGATGTAAGGGAGTTCTTCGGCCAGGATGCGCTGTAGCTCGGCATAGATGGGCTTGCGCACCTTGGGATCGACTTCGCGACGCCCGTGGTCGATCAGCCCATCCACTTTCGGATTCGAGTAATAGCCCCGATTCCCGCCGTTCGGTGGAAACCTGGCCGAGTGAAACGCAAGTTCGAAGATATCCGGATCTTCGTTGCCCCCGATCCAGCGCAGCCCGTAAAGCTGAAATAACCCGTGGGTCACGTCGGAGAAGAAGGTGCCGAACTCAAAGCTGCGAATATCGAGCACGATCCCCACCTCGCGCAACTGCTGCTGGATCACGGCCACCATCAGGCGTGTGTTCTCATCCGTGGACGTCTTCATCGTGATGTGAAAACGTACACCGTTCACGGCAGGATATCCTGCCGCGTCCAGCAACCGCCGCGCCCTGTCAGGATCGTGTTCGTACGTCGGCACGTTACCGTCATAGGCCCAGCTCTGCGGCGGAAGAACACTGCGGGCAGGTTGAGCCAGTCCACGCCACAGATAATCGATCATCGGTCGCCGGTCCAGAGCATAGGCGATGGCCTGGCGCACGCGCACATCTTTGAGGATGGGATCCCGCAAGTTGAACGCCAGATAAGCCAGCCTGGTGCCGGGAGCGGACTCGACGGCAAGAGACCGTTCTCTCTCCAGGGTAAGCACAGTATCAGGCGGGAACGACCCATTGATGATGACGTCAGCACTCCCTTTGCGCAGCTCGAGGGCTTGGGTAGTCGCATCGGGAACCACCACGAAGCGTACTCGAGCCAGGTGTGCCTTTTCGCCCCAGTAATCGTCGTTGCGTTCGATGATCACTTCTTTGTCGGCCTCAGCGCTGACGAACCGGAACGGCCCAGAGCCGATGGGATGCCGAGCCATTTCGTCTCCACTGCCCCAGGGCACGATGCCCACCGCTCCATCGGAGAGACTCCAAAGCAACGGCGTGTCCGGTTCCTTCAGGTGGAAGACAACGGTGAAGTCGTCCGGCGCGTCGATGTGATCGACAAAGCGATAAGACGCCGCCTTTGTGCTACGAACCCTGCCTTGAAGCAGGGAATCAAAGGTCCACTTTACGTCGCGCGAAGTGAGTGGGCGACCGTCGTGAAACTTTGCCCCGTGATGCAGATGAAAGACGCAGGTTAGCGGATCGGGAATCTCCCAGCGCTCGGCCAGGCCCGGCGCCACGTCCAGATCGTCGCCGCGCGAGAGCAGATCGTCGAACATCAGATTGTCGATGCGCTCCGAATACGCATCTTGCCCTACCCGCGGATCCAGGTTTGTGGGGCTCGATTCGATGAGCATCACCAGCGTGTTGGGATCGGGCTTGCCGGAGCAGGAGAGCAGGGAAACGGTCAGAATAATTGCGGCGAGAACTGCCAGAGGCACGAAAACTGGTGAAAGCCGTGCCATCAGCGGCAGTCCCGGCACATTTCATAGAGCTGGTTGACCGTTTTCCAGTTGCGGGTGGTGGCCACAACTGACAACACCCGGTCGAAAGGAGTTTTCATCAGACTGCTTTCGGCAACTCCATTGGGGAGATAGAGGTAAATCTCCTTTGCGAAACAGTGGATTTGATCCGGCAAGGCGGCGAGGTCCAGCAGTCTCTTCCGAGCCAAGGGTGCAGGCGCCTCGGACAGGAAAGTGACGTGGAGTTTTTCCTGGTCGATGCGGCGCTGCTTGGTGAACGGGTTCATCCGAATCGCCTCGCCCATATCGTCGGCGGTCCTCGAAACGACCGAAACCGAAAAGCCAAAGTCGTGGAGGATTCTTTCCTCGATTCTCTTCGACAATGCGACTGGAGAAAGCTCCCTGGTCTTGAAAACCACGTTCCCGCTCTGAATGTAGGTCTGCACCTGCTCGAAACTCAGCGCCTCGAACGACTTGCGAAGCTGGTCCATCTTGATACGCTTGTGCCCGCCAACGTTAATTCCGCGAAGCATCGAGATGTAAGTCGCCATCATTTCAACAGTCTTCGCTTACGACTTTCGCTTAGGAGTTCTATGGATATGAAATCTTACCGAGCACCGCGGCGCGCCGCGCACCCGTTGCCGAAGGAATGTTGGACGCCCGCCGGTGCCAGGTTTCCTGCGCCAAAACGGCAAATGCCGCAGCCTCTTTTGCCGCCGATGGCAGGCCCAGTTCATCCGAGACTCGCAGCCGCAATCCGAGAGGCACGAGTTCGCCGGTTAGCATGGCCACCAGCGCGGAGTTTTTCGTTCCTCCGCCGGAAAGAATCATTTCATGAAACGCCGGTTTGCGCGCGGAGTTCGAATTCTTCAGGACGAACCGACGCAATGCATCGGCAATCGATTTCGCCGTCAGTGCCGTAGCCGTGGCCACAACATCTTGCTTTCGGCACCGGCCGCAGCTTCGCAGAAATTCACGCACAAACTCCCGGCCGAATTCCTCGCGCCCCGCAGTCTTGGGAGGTTCTTGCCGAAAAAAGCGGCGCTGCAATAGTGCACGGACGACCGGATCGAGCACCTTCCCGAAAGCTGCGATTCTCCCGTCGCGATCGAACCTTTGGCCGAACAGCTTCTCGGTGACGGCGTCGATCACCATATTGCCTGGCCCGGTATCGAAGGCGATTACTTTACTGGCAGCCGCGCTCGCGGGGATGGCGGTAAGGTTCGCAATGCCGCCGATGTTTTGCACGATTCTTCCGGCGCGCGCATCGCGGAATACCAGGTAGTCGAGGAAGGGAACAAGGGGCGCGCCCTTGCCGCCAGCCGCCATATCGGCCGGACGAAAGTCCGAAACTACCGGCACGCCAACTCTGGCCGCGACGATCGCCGCCTCTCCGGTCTGCCAGGTGGCCGCCAGTGTGTGCCCGAGGAAGCGTTGTCGCTCGCCTTGATGATAGAGGGTCTGTCCGTGGCAGCCGACCAGATCCACTTGGATGCGGAACCGCCGCTCGGTGGCGAGCACGGCATCGGAATACAATTTGCCCAGCAGGAAATTTAACCGGGACAGATCGGCCACGCTTGCTCGCGAAGAATTCATCGCAGCTAGGACGGCCGCTCGAACCTTCTTGGGGTAAGGATATGCGGCGTGTCCGAGGAGCTCGAATCTTGCGTGGGAGCGCGCCCCCAAACGCACCAACGCTACGTCGATGCCATCGGCGGACGTGCCGCTCATCACTCCCGCCACGATCATGTTTTTCTTGGTCATGTTCGCCGGGGGCGTGGATTCTCCGCACGATCTAGAGCATCCAGCCGCACTTGCTCGCCGAATTCCCGCAGCTGGCGAGAAAGCTTCTCAACCCTTGAGGAGGAGGGTGGCGCACTCCTGCGCAGGATCTTCGCCGACCTCTTCTTGAACGCCAGCACTCGCTGCACTGATTCTCGGACGCGTTTGGCAAACTTCGGGTCGCGCTCTATCGTATTCACTAACTCTTCGTAGGCCTGCGCAACGTAGTCCTCGCGATGGCAGATCAGGCACAAATCTCCGCCCGCGCGGATGTGCTCTACTGCAGCCTGTTTTACGGAAGCCGCCGACAAAACTCCTCCCATCTCCAGGTCGTCCGACACGATCAGGTGGCGGTAGCCGACACGCTTCCGCAGGATGTTCGTAATCCAGATCTTCGAGAGCGACGCTGGAGTTTGATCGTGCGTGACCAGCGGATACGCCGCGTGCGAAATCATTACCAACGGCATCTGCGCACGGAGCATGCGGTAAGGGAGCAGATCCTCGGCCCAAAGTCTCTGAATCGTCTTCTCGATCACTGGCAGCGCGTGATGGCTGTCGAGTCTGCCCTCGCCCAGACCGGGGAAATGTTTGCCACATCCCAGCACGCCCGCAAGGCGAAGCCCGGCGAGAAACTCGCGGGCATAGGCAGCGGTTTCGCGCGGGTCTGGCGAGACCACTCGGGAACTCATCACGCTGCGCGAGGCTTCGAATGCCAGGTCGAGCACGGGAGCGAAGTCGAGCCTGAATCCCAGAGCGCGGCAGTTCTCTCCGATTACCTGTCCGTGTTTGCGGAAGAGTTTGCGGTCGCCGGTCGAGAACACATCCGCCGCCGAGGGTGCCGGCCCGAGCACTTCGCGAAAGCGATCGACGCTTCCGCCTTCGAGATCGACGCAGGGAAACAGTGGCACAGAGACGCAGTTCTGGCACTCGCGCAGCAGTTGCCAGGTCTGCTCGGCAGTCTTGATATTTCGTGCAAATAGGATTACGCCTGCCGGCTGCATCCGTTTGAGCAGGGAACTGAATCGCGGCGTGATCTCCGTGCCGTCGAAGCCGACGATCAGGAGCTGCCCAATTTGACTGATCTGGCGCGTCTTTGGCTGGGCAATCATCCGATAGATTTTGCGAACTACTCAGGCTGCGTGTGCTCTGCGGTTAGATTTCTTTTTTCAACTCCGCCAACAGATTCAGCGCCTCCAGCGGCGTGAGCCGATTTAAGTCTACTGCACTCAGTTTCTCCAGCACGGGCTGCGACAGCGGCGTGAAGATGGTCAACTGCGTCGGGGGAGG
>PMHI01000492.1:13060-21997 GCA_003156615.1 Acidobacteriaceae bacterium
CCGTAGCTGCGGTCAGCCGCTCCTGGTTCAACCTTGCGCAAGAAGACAATGCCGCCGCCGGTTTCCTTCACCGCGACGTGATAATTCTTAACTCCCGCAAGTTGCTTGGCCAATTCCGTCAACTCGAAATAGTGCGTGGCGAAAAGAGTCTTGGCTCGGACCCGCGCATGCAGATACTCGATGGCGGCCCAGGCAATCGCCAATCCGTCGTAAGTCGAAGTGCCGCGACCAACTTCATCCAATAGAATCAACGACCGCGGCGTCGCCGTATGCAGGATCGCCGCCGTTTCCGTCATCTCCACCATGAAGGTCGAGCGGCCGCGCGCCAGATTGTCGCTGGCGCCGATGCGAGTGAAGACCCGATCCACCACGCTGAGGCGCGCCGAGCGTGCTGGAACGAACGAGCCCATCTGCGCCAGGATCACGATCAGCGCGGTCTGCCTTAGGTAAGTGGATTTGCCGCCCATATTCGGCCCAGTGATCAGCAGAATCGTGTGCGTGGTGGCGTTCAGGTAAAGATCGTTAGGCACGAAACGCTCGCTGCCTCCCGCCGTTTCCTGCTGCTCGATCACCGGATGGCGGCCTTCGACGATCTCCAGATCGCCCGCGTCCGGCTGCGGATACGCATTCTCTGAAGCCGGGTTCGTCGCAGAGATGAAATGCGGCCTGCAGTAATTCCGCATCGCCGCGATGTGCGCCAGCGAAGCCAGCACATCGACCTCCGCGAGCGCCAGCGCGGTCTGACGGATGCGCTTGGCCTCGAAGGCAATCGCGCTGCGCAACTCGGTGAACAGCCGGCGTTCGATCTCGACGATTTTTTCTTGCGCGTCGAGAATCTTGGCCTCGTACTCTTTCAACTCGGGAGTGGTGAAGCGCTCCGCGCCCACCAGAGTTTGTTTGCGTTCATAATCGGGTGGGACGAGGTGAAGGTTCGACTTCGATACCTCGATGTAGTAGCCGAAGATTGAATTGAACTTGACCTTGAGCGATGCAATGCCGGTCCGCCCGCGTTCCCGCTGCTCGATCTGCGCCAATACCTGCTTGCTGTTGCGCGAGAGTTCGCGCAACTCGTCCAGATCACGGTCCACTCCCGCGGCAATCACGCCCCCGTCGGCGAAGCTCAGCGGCGGCTCTGGCACAATCGTGGTTTCAATGCGGTCGCGCAAATCCCCGAGCGCATCGAGTGATCCGTGCAAAGTGTTGAGCCGCTCCCCGGCCAACCGTCCCACTGCGACTTTAATGGCCGGAATCTTCCCGAGCGACGCCGCCAGAGCCAGCCCGTCCCGCGGATTCGCTGTCTCCAGCGTCACACGGCTCAAAAGCCGCTCCAGGTCGAGCACGCCATCGAGCGCGCGACGCAACTCCTCGCGCGCGATCGTGTCCCTCACGCCCGCTTCCACCGCATCCAGACGGGCATTGATTTCCGCAAGGTCGAGCGACGGGCGCAGCAGCCAGGCCCGCAGCAAGCGCTTGCCCATGGGCGTAAGCGTGGCATCGATGGAGCGAAAAAGGGTAACGCCCGAATCCGTCCCGGCAAACAGCGGTTCGATCAATTCCAGATTGCGGACCGTAACCGCATCCAGCACCAGGCAGTTTTGCCGTTCATACCAGCCGATGCGGTCGACGTGGTCGAGCGATCCGCGCTGTGTGGAGCGCACATAGTAGAGAATCGCCCCCGCCGCGGCCGCGGCCGCCGTTCGCCCCGCCAGTCCAAATCCCTCGAGCGATAAGACTCCGAAATGATTCTCCAGCAGCGGAATCGCATGGTCGGGGGCGAAGACCCAGTCGTCGAGCGGAGTCTCCGCACAACTGGCCCCAGGCGCCCGGGGCTGCGGCGCTTGTGGGGGCAGGGCTGGTGTGGAAACCAGCGAAGCGCGGCCGCTTTGGAGCTCGAACAGCGGCGCCGCCGACCCGTACAACAGTTCCTTCGGCCGTAGTTGTTCCAGTTCTTCCTGCACCCGCCGCAGAGCGCCTTCTCCGGAAAATTCCGTGGCGCGAAACTCTCCGGTGGAAAGATCCAGGGCGGCGAACCCCACGTGCTCTCCCACCTGCGCGAGCGCCGCCAGAAAATTGTTTTCTTCCGACCCCAACAATGAATCTGCGGCCGTGCCCGGCGTGACCACCCGCGTCACTTCGCGCCGCACCAGTTTCTTGGCCAGCCGTGCATCTTCCATTTGCTCGCAGATGGCCACTTTGAAGCCTTTGCGGATGAGCTTGCCAATGTAGGTTTCCGCCGCATGGTGGGGTACTCCGCACATGGGCACCGCGATGCCCTTTTCTTTGTTGCGCGAGGTCAGCGTGATCTGCAGCTCCTTGGAGGCCACAATCGCATCCTCAAAGAAAAGCTCGTAGAAGTCTCCCAGGCGGAAGAACAGCAGTGCAGTGGGATGTTCTTTCTTGACGGCGGCATACTGCCGCATCAGCGGAGTGGACGGCTCGGTCATTGTTTCCGGTCGGGGAGCGGGCTTGGCGCGGATTATAACAAAGCTTCATCCGCGCCCTTCGTGCCCATGGTCCCAGCGCGATGTGGAGACAGCAGTTGACGCAAGTTCTCCCGCAGTGTTTTCCTAGTGCATGGAACTACGGAAAGATCCCATCACTCGCTCCTGGGTCATGACAGGAGATGACCCAGCCGAAGGCCCACCACGGCCTGAAACGGTGTGCCTTTTTTGCCCGGATTCCCCCGAGGCTCCGCAAGTCATCTCCGCCATACCCAGCACGGTGGGCTGGTCGGCGCGCTCGGTGGTGCATCCGACGCCGCTTTACCACATCGAAGGCGAGCCCGGACGCCGCGGCGACGGCATCTACGACCGCATGAGTTCAGTCGGCGCTCATGAAGTCTTGGTCGAGAATCCCAGGCATGACCGCCATCTCTGGAGTGCCAGCGACGATGAGATCGGGCAGTTCTTACGCCTCGCCGCCGAACGCATCATGGATCTGAAGCGCGACCCGCGCGTCAAGTACGTCAGCCTTTTCAAGGACCATGGTGCCAACGCCGGCCAGGAGTTCGCTCACCCCACATCGCAGCTCACCGCGACCATGTTCGTTCCCCGGCGCGTGCTTTACGAGCTGCGGGCGAGCCGCGAGTATTTCCAAAGCAAAGAACGTTGTGTCTTCTGCGACATTCTCACCCAGGAGGAGCGGGAGGCATCGCGTGTGATTGAAGCCCGCGGCGATTACGTCGCTCTCGGACCCTATGCCCCGCGCGTGCCCTACGAAACCTGGATCATCCCCCGGAACCACGATGCCTCCTTCGAGCGCACGGGGTTGTCCCAGCCGGGATTGCGGACCAATCTCGCGGCCCTGCTGCGCCGCACGCTGCAGCGGGTGCGCGCCATCACGGAAAGTTTTCATCTCGTGCTTCACACCTCGCCCAACAGCTTGCATCCCTCGAAAACTCTGGGGTATTGGAAGACCATTGACGACGACTACCACTGGCACATCGAGATCCTACCGGTCCTTGCCGCCAAGGCTCGCTCCTATACCTTCAAGGAGGTTTACTACTCGCCAGTCAGCTCCGAGACCGCAGTCAAGCAACTGCGGGAGGCAAAGATTGATGGCTGATGTATCCATTATTAAGACATCCGCTGATGCCAAGGTCACGGGTCTTACTCTCCTGGCGCCCGCCGCCAATGTGCAGCGCTCGGTGAATTTCTACGAGCTGCTGGGCATGAAGCTTCGTGGCCAGCTGAAGACCAGCAGCGGCGATCTACCGAGGGCGCAGGTCGCGAGCGAGCAGGCGGAGTGGATGTTTGCTCGTACCACGGAGCCGGTCGTCCCCCGCCAACCGGCCGGGTTGTTCTATCTCTACCCACCCAACCTGGTTGCGCTGCGGGAATCCTTGATCTCGGCCGGTGTCCGCGTCTCGCCCATCACCTATCCCGACTCCATGCCGAAAGGCGAAGTCCGCGTCGAGGATCCAGACGGCTACACTGTGCTGATCGGCCAGGCTGGCTGACTGGCTGATCGAGGCTTCGCGGAGGCGGGTGCATTGTTTACAATAGGGGATTCGTGTGCCCGGAAGCAGGGAAACCGGCTAAGGGAATTTTGAAACAGTCAAACCAACTGGAACCGTCAAACTGCAAGCCGCCTGCGTCGGTTGGGGCGTCGCCCACCGTGTACTGGCGGGTGGAGGGGAGTTTGCTTGACCTGACGGTGGTGGAACCGGTGGCCTTCTTTACCTGGAACGCGCAGACGTTCTCGGAGCGCTTCCGGCGGCGGGGACTGATCTTCCTGATGGCGGCGCTGCGTCCGTTCCTGTATTCGACGAACCGGAAGTTTGCGACGCGCGTGGTACACACGGCATTGCGGGGTGTGACACGCGACCGCCTGGATCTGCTGGGCGAAGAATATTTTCAATACAAATTAAAGCCGCGCCTGAAGGCCCACGGGCTGGAGCGGGTGCAGGGACTAGTACGCGCGGGCGCAGACGTNNTTTCGTGATGGCGTGGCTACGGGACGGCTGCTCGAGCCGGTGATCCGGCCGCGAGGAGCGTTCGCGCGAATCCGGGAGCAGAGTCCGGATGGGCGGCGGGCACCGAAAACACTAGCGCGGCAACTCGATATTACGGTGGAGGAACTGCGGGCAGCGGCGATTGGCGCGGGGCGGGAAGCGACAGCGCAGGAACGTCCCATTGTGCATTTCGATGGGCAGTGGCAGGCGGCGGGATTTTCGGTGCGGCGGGCGCTGGCCGGCAAGCAGGTGATGCTGATCGGCGTTACCGGATTTATTGGGAAGGTTTGGCTGGCGAACACGCTCATGGAGTTGCCTAAGATTGGGCGGATTTATCTCCTGATCCGGCGGCAGAAATCGAATCCGGCGCAGCGGCGGTTTGAAAAGATTGTGGAAGAATCGCCGGTGTTCGATCCGCTGTTTGAGAAGTACGGCGCCGGGTTTGGGGAATATCTGCGGGACAAAGTGCAGGTGGTGGAAGGAGACGTCACGCAGGCGGGCTTGGGGCTAGATGCGGAGGTGGCGCGGGGGCTGCAGAGGAATCTTGATCTGATTGTGAATAGCTCGGGATTGACGGACTTCAATCCGGATTTGCGAGACGCACTGGCGACGAATACGGATGCGGTGCTGAACGTCCTGGAGTTTGTGCGGGGGACCGAGCACGCGGGATTGCTGCATTTGTCGACGTGCTATGTGGCGGGTGAACGGGATGGGCGGGTGACGGAGAAGCTGATTCCGAATTACACGCCCCGTCATGTGGCGGGCTTTGATGCGGTCGAGGAATGGCGAGCCCTACATGAAGTGATCGCCCGGGCGGAGGCGCAAGCCGAGGGGGCGGAAGTGACAGCCGGCTTGAAGATGCAGTCCCTGGCGAAGGAACATGCGGCGAAAGGCTTGCAGGGCGCGGCACTCGAGAACCAGATCCGCAAGAACCGGATTCGGTGGTTGAAGGCCTATTTGACGGAGGCGGGAACCCGGCGGGCTAAGGAGTTGGGCTGGCCGAATACTTACACGCTGACCAAGAGCCTGGCCGAATCGCTGATCGTGAAGTACGGAGCGGGGCTTCCGATTGCGGTGGTGCGCCCGGCGATTGTCGAGACCTCAGTGGCAAAGCCATTCCTGGGGTGGAATGAAGGAATCAATACCTCGGCATCGCTGTCTTATTTATTGGGGACGTATTTCCGGCAGTTGCCGTCGAATGAGAGCAAGCGGCTGGACATTATTCCTGTAGATGCGGTGTGCGCCGGAATGACGCTGATTGCGACGGCGATTGTTGAACGGCGGCATGATCAGTTGTATCAGTTGGCAACATCGGTCACGAATCCTTGCGATATGGGACGGTCGATTGAGCTGACCTCCCTGGCACATCGCAAACACTACCGGGCGCAGGAGGGGCTGGAGTCGTGGTTGCGGCTGCGTTTTGATGCGATTCCCGTATCCAAGGAGCGGTATCAGCGGATGTCGGCGCCGGCCCAGAAGGCGATTGTGAAGTCGATTCAGCGAATCATGTCGCCGCTGCCGCTGAAGAAAACTCCATTGGTGAAGGCGGAGAGGAATCTGGAGCGGGTGGAGAAACTGATTGAGTTGTTCGAGCCGTTCATCCTGTTTAACGACCACGATTTCGCCGCGGAGAACGTGGAGAAACTCTCGTACGCGCTGGTGGAGGACGAGCAGGAGGAGTTCGGTTACAAAGCGCGCTTGCTTGACTGGTGGGATTACTGGATCAATGTTCACATTCCGGCGTTGCGGAAGTGGACTTATCCGTTGATCGAGGGCAGGCCGCTCGAAGCTCGTCCCGCGCGGAGTTTGCAGAACGGGGAGACGGTGAAGACGGGAACGAATGCGGGCTCGTTGGTGAAGATCGTACCCTAGGGGCCCGGGCCCGGATTTTAACAGGGCGTTCAACGCCCGAAGCGTCGGGGTCACCAAAAATTGTCCTGCAGTGTTTGAACGCAATGACCCTAGCAGCCTCGGCGAGAAGAAACGGAATTGGTGAATGGCGATATTTCTGACGGGATCGACCGGTTACATCGGAGCGCATGTGGCTGCGAATCTGCTGCGCGATCATGGCGCTGCCCTGAATGTGCTGGTGCGGGCGCGGGATGTGAGCGAGGCGGAAGGGCGGTTGTGGCAAGCTCTGCAATTGCATCTGGAGTTCCCGCAGTTTTATGAATTTCTGCAGACGCGGGTGCGCGTGTTCCGCGGTGACTTGACGGAGCCTGGATTTGGGCTGGATCGCGATGAATATGACCGACTGGTCCACACCACGGATTCGGTGATTCACTGTGCGGCATCGCTGAACCGGAAGTCCGAGAAAAGCTGCCTGAATGTGAATCTTCGGGGCACGCTGGAGGTGCTGACGCTGGCGCGGCACGCCGAGCATTATCACGGACTGAGGCGCTTCAGCCAGGTCAGCACCGTGGCCGTGGCGGGGAAGCGGCAGAATGAGGTGGTGAGGGAGGACAGGTCGATCGATTGGGAGCGCTCGGATTACGATCCGTACGCGCGGACAAAGAAATTCTGCGAACACATGATGCGGATGCTGCTGCCGGAGACGCCGAAGACAATCTTCCGTCCGAGCATTGTGCTGGGCGACAGCCGCTATGCCGAGACCACACAATTCGACATGGTCAAGGCGTTTGTGTTTCTGGCCGGGCTACCGGTTCTGCCGTTTCGTGCGACGGACAAGATCGACATTGTGAACGTGGATTTTGTGGCGGAGGCGATTGCGACGCTGCATCAGAAGGAGCGTCCGGAGCACGACACCTATCATCTTTCGTCAGGGGTTGGCTCGCAGACCTTTCGCGAGATCACGAAGGCTTTGGCGGCGGCACAGAATAAGCGCGTGCCGGTGTTTGTGCCGGTGGTGGAGCGTCCGTTTGCAGGGTCGGTGAACTTTCTGGCGAATCGCCCGGGAGCGATTGGGAAAGGCGCGTCCCTGATGAAGGTGTTCCTGCCCTATCTGGTATGGAATACGGTGTTCGATAACACGCGAGTGACGAAGGAATTGGGGAAGAAGCCAGTGGCGTTCTCCGAGTATTGTTATCCGCTGCTGAAGTTCAGCCGGGACAATGAGTTCGCCTACAAGTACCTGCCCTGGCCGGCGCCGGCGCGAGGGACACCGGCATGATGGACTTTATTCTGGAAGCTTGGGTCAGCGGCTCGATCGAGCGGGCGAAGGCGGGATGGATGCTGGGCGCAGGCAAGCGCTGGAAGCCCGGTGAGAAGCTGAAACTTTTGTTTGCCGGCTACAACGGCACGCGAAACATGGGGTCGGATGTGCGGGTGGAAGAGATGCTGCGGCAAATCCGGCACATTCTGGGCGCGGACCGGGTGGAATTCAGCGTGATGAGCCAGAACTTCGAGTTCTCGCGCGGATACTTCGAGGGCACAAAGCAAGTTCACCTGCCGGATATTTTTCCGCCCTTTCTGGCGAATGAAGTGCCGAAACATGACGGAGTGGTGGCGTGCGAAGGATCGATGTTCAAAAGTAAGTTCGCCAATGCGCTGACCACGATGATGATCGGATCGCTCGGCATCGCCGCGGCGCAGAATAAATTGTCCGTGGGCTATGGCGCCGAAGCCGGGCACATGGATCCGCTGGTGGCGAAGATGTGCGGGCGGTATTGCCGGAACTCATTTGTGATCACGCGGAATGAGGAGTCGCGCGGGGTGTTGCGGGAGCTGGGCGTGCCCACGGAGTTGGGAACCGATACGGCATGGACTTTTGCGCCCCACCCGCCGGAGTACGGGCAGAAAGTGCTGCGAGAGGTGGGCTGGGACGGGCGAACGCCGGTGCTGGTAGTGTGTCCGATTAATCCGTTTGAATGGCCGGTGAAGGCCTCCGTTGCGAAGTATGCGGTCCATGGTTTGACCGGAGCTTACCGGGACAGCCACTACCGTACCGTGTATTTTCACAATTCGGGGCCTGCGGCAGAGCAGGCGTATCAGAAGTATTGGATGGCGATTGCGAATGCGGTAGATGCATTTCGCAAAAAGAAGAATGTTTTCGTGATACTGGCGGCGACCGAGCGACTGGATGCGCGTCCGGCAAACCGGATTGCAGAGAAGCTGGGGGGCGTGCCGGTGCTGACGTCGGACGACTACAACATGTATGAACTGGTGAGCGTTCTGCGGGCGTGCCACATGATGGCGTCGTCAAGGTATCACGGGATTGTGACGTCCATGCCAGCGCTGGTGCCTTCGGCGGGGATCACGATGGATGAGCGCATCCGAAATTTAATGCGGGAGCGGGGGCATCCGGATCTGCTGATGACGGTGGACGATCCCGAGCTTGAGGGGAAGCTGCTGGCAGCTCTCGAAAAGCTGAGTTGTGAGGGCGAGGCGATTGCGAGCGGGATTGCGCAAACCGTGATGAGGAATTTGAAGATGATGGCCCGCATGGGTGTGTATTTCGAAGAGGAAGTGCAGAGAAGGTATCCGGAGTTTCCGACACGCCGGGGAGAGTGGAGTTGGGAGGATTA
>PMHI01000492.1:22160-25622 GCA_003156615.1 Acidobacteriaceae bacterium
CGAAGGGGCTCAAGAAGGGCGACCGGTGCGGGTTGCTCGCGGCCAACAGCATTCGCTGGGTCGCAATGGACCTGGCGCTCATGGCCGAGGGGCTGATTGTGGTACCACTGTACTCGCGGCAGGCGCCGGCCGAGTTGGTGGCGATGATGAAGGACTGTACGCCGTCGCTGGTGTGTTGTGGGGATGCGGCATTGCGGGATGGGATTCAGCAGAGTTGGGGGGAAGCTCCCCCGCAGTCTTTGTTTGATGAGATTTTCGCAGGCGTAGACGGATTGCCATTGGAGCCGCCGCGGATGGGAACAGAAGATCCGGTAACGATCATCTACACGTCCGGGACTTCGGGTGAAGCCAAGGGCGTGGTGCTGACGGCTGCGAACGTAGGCTTCATGCTGGACCGGACGGCNNTTGCCCTTTACGTTTGCGGCATCCTGGATTGCGTTGCTGACCTTTCTGAAACGACGCAGCCTGGTCACGATCAATATGGATCTGGCGAAGATCGCAAATGACATGAGGGTCGTGGCTCCGGATTATTTTCTGAATGTTCCGCAGTTGCTCGAGCGCATGCGGCGGGCGGTGGATGAACAACTCTGGCAGGCCGGCGGAATAGCCCAGGCGATTTATTCTCGGGCGAAAGCGGCGTGGGCGCGAAAGCAGGATGGGCTGCCGAGAACTGGAGACGCGATTTGGCTGGGGCTGGCGGAACGGCTGGTGTTTCCGGCTATCCGAAAGAAGATGATCGGGAGGAATCTGAAGGCGTTGATTTGCGGCTCAGCGCCGCTCGGTGGGGAGACGCAGCTTTATTTCATGATGCTGGGGATTCGCGTACTGCAGGTTTACGGGCTGACGGAGACGACGGCGATTTGCACGATGGACGATCCGAACCGGGTCGAAGTGGGGCGCGTGGGGCCGGCGATTCCCGGGATGGAGATGAAGTTGGGGGAGCATGACGAGATTCTGGTACGCGGGCCGAACATTTTTCCGGGTTACTGGAACCGGCCGGAGCAAACGGCGGAGGCTCTGCGGGGCGGATGGTTTCACACCGGCGATCAGGGCGAAGTGAACGCGGCGGGGAACTGGCGGATTGCGGGACGGATCAAGAACTTGATTGTCCTCGGATCGGGGCACAAGGTTTCGCCGGAGCCGATCGAGGAAACGATTGCCAAGAGCTTGCCGTCGGCGCAGCAAGTGGTGGTGGTGGGGAACGGGCGCGGATTCTTGACGGCGATTATAACCGGGAGCGTGACCGTTGAGCATGTGCAAGCTGTGCTCGATGTGGTGAATCCGGAATTGCCACATTACAAACAGGTGCGAGCGTTTTACGTGTGCGCGGATGCGTTCTCGATTGAGAGCGGCATGCTAACGGTGAACGGGAAGCTGAAACGGGATGTGATCGCAGCGCGAATGAAGAGTGAGATTGAGCAGATGTATCGCGTGAAGCAGGCTGTATAGTGCGGGCGAGAAATGATGGGAGCCACGAAGGACACTAAGGCACGGGAAGCGAAAACCGAGGCGCAACTCGAGAACTCGTGCGGCGGGAGCGCTTTATCCTGGTCCCTTACCGACGGCGTGATCGAACTGGCGCTGCATCGGGAGCCATGTAACGAACTGGGATCGACGTCGCTCGAGCAGCTCGAGAGGTTTGCCGCGGAGTTGGAGCGCATGCAGTCGGATGCGCATGCGCTCATTATTTATAGCGAGTTGAAGTCGGGGTTCTGCGCGGGAGCGGATTTGCGCGAGTTGTACCAGCGGTCCCGGACGATGGAGAAAGCTGAAGCCGTGAAAGGTGTGCGGGATTTTCTGGACCGCATGCATCGTGTGTTGGATCTGATTGATGCCGTGCCCTTGACTACGATTGCGGCAGTGCATGGAGTGACCTTTGGAGGAGGATTCGAGCTGGCGCTGGCCTGCGATTTGATGATTGCTGACAAGATGGCGCGCTTTTGTTTTCCGGAACTGAGGCTGGGGTTGATCCCGGGTTTTGGCGGGATTCCGCGTCTGAAGCGGGATTTGGGCAATGCGGTGGTGAGGGATCTTTTGCTGACGGGGCGCAGCTTCAACGCGACGAAGGCGCAGCAGATCGGGCTGGTGAGCCAAGTGGTGGGTGAAGGTGAGGCGTTGCGGGCGGCGCGGGGCACGGCGGCGCAGCTTCGCAAATTTGATCGCGCAACGGCGGCGGCCGCGAAGAAGTTTATCAAGCGGATTCCGCATGAGGAGTTGCGGCACGAGATCGATTTGTTTTGTGAACTGTTTACGCGTCCGGCGGTGCAGGCGGGTTTGCGGAGGTTTGTGGAGAGTAAGGATGCGCAGCCTTATTTGCCGTAAGCAATACCGAGTAGCGAGTACCGAGTACCCGAGTGAAAAGCGGGTTCCGCTCCGGCTTCCGTAGAGTTCGGAATCAGATCCGCATCATGGTCGGGGTTTTGAGGAGATATGCCAAGCGCTGACGAGACGCTCGAGGAAATCCTGCTGCTGGCCGCGGCGCACTTCAAGGTGCCGCGGGAAAAGCTTTCTCCCGACGATGACTTCTTCAAGGCGCTGGGGATTGACAGCTTGCAGACGCTTGATCTGTTGACCAAGCTGGAGAACCATTTCCGGGTGGAGCTTCCGGATTATGAGTTGCAGGGAGTTTCCGACTTTCGCACGCTGGCGGGGAAGATCCAGGCGCGGCTTTAGAGAGTAATTCAGCCCGAGACCCGGAGGTACGGAGAAAACCTCAGGCCAGTCGTGGCCTTCGATGTCGCTTCAACTCTGTCGGGTAACTAACTCATTAACATGGTATTCTCCGTGTCTCTGCGCCTCTGTGGTGAAATGATTTCTTGATGCTCGATCTCCAAGAATATAGCTGTCTGGGCGCGGCGTTGCGTGATGCGTTGGAGCGTTTTTCCGGCGAGACCTGCCTGATTGAAGCGGACCGCGAGCGGGAGAAGACGCGGCTGACCTACTCTGACTTCAAGGAAATCGCTCTGCCTTTGGCGCGGGCGCTGGAGGACGCGGATTTCGATGCGGGGGATCGGGCAGCCATCCTCATGACGAATCAGTCGAAGTGGCTGATTTCGGCCTATGCGCTTTTTTATGTCGGCGGAGTGCTGGTTCCCCTGGATTACAAGCTGACGGCGGTCGAGCAACTGCAACTGCTGGAGCACTCGAAGGCCAAGGTGCTGGTCGTGGAGTATTACCTGTGGCAGGCCATCACGCAATCGCCCAAGTTTCAGAACATCAAGGTGAAGCTGGTGCTGGTGACGGAGGCGCCCCCGGGAGTGGACTTGGTGGGAGGGTTCCGATGGGAGGATTTCAAGCGCAAGGGTGCGCCGAATTTTGTCATGCGGCGCCGGGAAGACGTGGCTTGCATCGTGTATTCATCGGGCACGGGTGGCCGTCCCAAGGGATGCGTGTTGACGCATGAGAATTATCTCGAGCAGTGCCGGGCGCTGACGGCGTGGTATCCCTTCTGGCCGGGGGTGC
>PMHI01000492.1:25657-69357 GCA_003156615.1 Acidobacteriaceae bacterium
GTGCGCTACCGGATCACTTATGTAGCGCTGGTGCCGATGATCGTGAAGAATCTGGAGCGCGGTTTGCGGGCAAAGTTCGACGAGTTGCCGGCGTGGAAGCGTGCGATTTTGAATCGGATGATCGGCATCAACAAGATGCTCACGCGGACCAGACCGTGGGTGAAAGTGAGCCGGAGGCTGTTGCCGCAGGTCCATCAGGCATTTGGGGGACAATTGCTGGCGGTGTTTACCGGCGGGGCTTTCATAGAACCTTCTACCTCCCAGTTTTTTTATGATCTGGGAATTCCGGTGGTCAACGGCTACGGGTTGACGGAGGCGGGCACGGTGCTCACCGTAAACGATCTGAAGCCGTTTCGCGCCGACACGGTGGGCAAACCGCTGCCGGGCGTGGAACTCCGGGTGCTGAGCCCAAATCAGGAGGGAATTGGGGAAATTGCCGCCCGCAGCAAGACGGTGATGTCGCATTATCTGGACGATGCCGAGTTGACGGTGGAAACGATTGTCGATGGATGGCTGCTGACGGGCGATTTGGGACGGCTTGACAATCGCGAACATCTGCAGCTTTTCGGACGGAAGAAAAACATGATCGTCACCGAAGGCGGGAAGAACATTTATCCCGAGGATATTGAGACGGTTTTCGACGGCTTGCC
Source organism: Acidobacteriaceae bacterium (assembly GCA_003156615.1). The sequence continues at coordinate 26,308 of PMHI01000492.1, forward strand.
CGTGAAGGAGTACTGTGTGTTCGCGGCGAATTACGTGTGGCCGCAAAAGGAACTGGGGCGGGAGATGCTGGTGGTTGCGCTGCGGCTGGAACAGAATCAGCGCTTCGACAGTACGCTTTTGCACGAAATCACAAGCCGCAACCGGCGATTGCCGGACTTCAAGCGGGTGGGCGGGTACGTGATCTGGGAGAAGGATTTTCCGCGGACGGCATCCATGAAGATCAAGCGGCAGGCGCTGGCGGAAGAGATGGGAAAAACGCTCAAGCGGGGAGCGGTGGTGGAGCTGTGAATGGACGTATACCGTATCTGGCGATCGTGAATCCTCGAGCGGGCGGCGGGCGCGGCCGCAAGATGCTGGGTCCGGTATTAGAGCAGTTGCGAGCCGGCGGGTTTGCCATTGATTTGGCGGAGACGCAGGGGGCGGGGGATGCTACGCGGATCGCGCGCGAGGCTTATGCGCGCGGACAGCGGCATTTCGTTGCGGTGGGTGGGGATGGCACTTCCTATGAAGTGGTAAACGGGCTCTTTCCGGAGGCGGGTGCTGGCGAACGTCCGACGCTCGGGTTCTTGCCGCTGGGAACGGGGAATTCCTTTCTGCGCGACTTCAGCGACCGCGGGTTGGAACACGCCGTCAAATCGCTGATTGCGGGGCGAACGCAGGCCTGCGATGTGCTGCGGTTGAGGCATCGCGGCGGAGTGATCCACTACATCAATCTGTTGAGCGTGGGGTTTCCGGCCGACGTGGCGAACCTGCGGGCACGCCACTTCAGCGGCCAGGGAGAGTTGGGGTACGTCATTTCGATTTTTCTGGAGCTGGCGCGGTTCAAGAGGCGGCCGTTCCCGGTGAGGGTGGATGGGGAAACGGAGTTTGACCGGCGGCGCTGTTTGTTTCTTACCTTCAACAACAGCAAGTTTACCGGCGGGACCATGATGATTGCGCCGAAGGCCGAGGTAAATAGTGGCCTGATTGAATACGTCCGTTGGGGTGCGATTGGGCGGCTTGGACTCATGTGGAACTTGCCGAAACTTTATGATGGCACCCACATTGAGCATCGCCTGGCCGAAAGAAAAGCGGTGAGGCGGGTAGAGTTTGCTTTGGACTCTCCCGTGGATCTGATGGTGGATGGGGAAGTGCTGACGCTGCATTGCGAGGAGTTGGATGTACTCCCTGGGGCGTTAGATGTAGTGGCCTGAGCCCGTGATATAAAAAGTGAATCGTGGCGGAAGGGGAATCATGTCTGAAAAGCGGCGAAAGCGGCAACAGGAGCGGGTAGGGACGCCGGATGCCAGCCCGAAGTCGCGCAAGAAGTTGATGATCTGGGGCGGGATTGTGGTGTTGCTTGTGGTGGCCTATGCCGTGGTCTGGGAGTACCGGAATCACCGCTATGACGGATTCGCCAAGTGTCTGGCCGCGAAGCAGGCGAAGATGTACGGGCTGTACTGGTGCCCGCACTGCGCTGAGCAGAAGGAGAAGTTTGGCAAGGCGTTTCAGTACGTGCCTTACGAGGAATGTGCGATCAAAGGCTCGAATCAATTGAGGCCGGCGTGCGCTGCGGCCGGGGTGAAGTTGTTTCCGAGTTGGCAGTTTGGAGCTGCTCAGCCGATTGCAGGGGTCTTTCCCCTCGAGGAGCTGAGCGATAAGACTGGGTGCAGTTTGCCGTGAGTGCACCTCGAAATCAGGCGACGGAGGGAAACGTAACTTCCAGAAAGGACAATCAGGCCCTGTTTCTGGCGATTGCGGTTTTGACCGTCGCTGGAGTGGTGGTTTCGGCGGTTTCTCTCGAGCGACATTATGCAAAGTCGGCGTCGGCGTTCTGCGATTTTGGGGAGAGATTTAATTGCGACATCGTGAACCGGAGTGAGTATTCGAGCGTGATGGGAATTCCAGTGGCGGCGATTGGCATCGTGGGCTATGGAGCGCTTTTGGTGCTGACCACGGTTTATCGATCGCGGGCAGAAACGCCGTTGCGTTTGCTCGTGGCGGCATTGCCAGGATTGGGGTTCGCGCTGTATCTGACGTATGTCGAGGGGTATGTTCTCGAGACGTGGTGCATTCTGTGTTTGAGTTCCCTGGGGCTGATTGCCGGGATCACGATATTGGCGGGAGTGGTGAAAGCGAGGACGTCCGTCACGGATTGAATGGTTGCTGTTTTAAGACGCTCCCGAGCTGAAGTCGTACCCTTCCCGGGTGCTTGCGAAATACTTTTCTGATGGGAAAGATCCAAGAGATCAAGAATGGGGCTGAGGCGCTTGCTGCAGGCGTGCGTGCCAGTGGAGCAGCCGGCGATCTGCGGCTGCATCAATTCCATAGCCGCATCTTCCGGAACACGCGTTTCTTGCGGGTTTGGCTGCCTCCGGGCTACGACGATACCGGCAATGGAGGCCGGCGCTATCCGGTGCTGTATCTGAATGACGGGCAGAATTTGTTTGAGGCGGCGACTTCTTTCACGGGAATCGAGTGGCAGGTGGACGAAACGGCGGAGCGGCTGATCCGCGAAGGCGCAGTGCCACCGATGATTATTGTGGGCATCGATAATACGGGCGAAGAGCGACTTCGAGAGTACATGCCGCACCGGTCCATGCATCCGAGGATGTTGCGGGTGCAGGGAAAGTATTATCCGGATTTTCTAATGAAGGAAGTGATGCCGTTTGTCGAGGGGAACTACCGGGTGGCGAGCGGGCCGGAGAATACCGGATTCGGGGGATCGTCATTGGGAGCGCTGATTGCACTCTATACCGTGATCGCCAGGCCGGGAGTGATTGGGCGGTTGCTGCTGGAGAGTCCGTCGCTTTGGGCGTCGGGCCGGCGGTCGATCAAAGAGAGCCGGGCGGTGAGAATTTGGCCGGAACGAATATTTCTGGCGGTGGGAACTGCCGAGACAGGAAGCGCAGAGCAGAGTCGGACTGTGGTTGACGATGTGCGGGAATTGGCGGCGATCATGCGACGGGCGGTTCTCAGTGAGAAGCGATTGCGGCTGGTGATTGAGGATGGAGCGGGGCACAACGAGGGGGCGTGGGCGGAGCGGTTTCCCGAGGCGCTCCGATTTTTGTTCGGGCAGCGGGTTTAGGTCAGAGAGGATTCCGCACCAGAACTGATTTCCTACTGAGGTTCCAGATCCCATATAAGAGAGCGGCCATCACCGGAACAGAAAGCTGGAAGTGTGTCCAGCGCGCGAGTGGCCCGAGCAGTGGGAGTACGAACGCCAGATAGAGGAGGAGTTTGAAGTGGCCCGTTGCGGGTTGGTCGGGTTGAGCGACGATCCAGTCGGAGAGTAGCAGGAATGCGGGCGCGAGGATCACGAGGTCATAGACGGTGAGATGCGGGGCGAGGAGAACCGTGGCCAGCAGCAGCGCCGAATAACGCAATGACAAAGAAAGCCGATTCCGCCAGCAAGCGACGGTCAAAGCCGATATGAGCAATGCGGTCGTGAGGTAGAGCGCGAGAGAAGCCGAGGGCCAGGGAATGAGCATGGTCCAGAACGTGCGCAGCGAGTGAGTTTGGTAGGGTCTGGGCTCAAGCAGCGGAAGCAGGCGGGGCATGCTGAGGAGCCTGCGCACCCAGTCGCGGAGTGGAGCGGGGCCGTAGTAGAGCCAAGCTGCAGCAAACTGAGTTGTGGCTGAGAGGAGCGCGCCGGCGATCACCTGCCAGTTGAGTGTGATTGCGAAGACCAGGGCGGCGGCTAGGGCTAGTTGGGGTTTGAAGATGAGACCTCCGAGAGCTAGGCCTGCGAGGTATTCGCGCCGGGCGCGCTGGGCGCAGAAAGCGGCGGTGAAACAGGCGAGAATCAAGGCGGAGGTTTGTCCCCAGGCGATGACGTGCCAGAAAGCAGGGAAAGCAAGGGCCAGAATCACGACGGTGAGTTTGTAGTTGCGCAGGCTGGGGCAGACGCGCCAGATGGCATAGCAACACACGCCGTAAATGAGCGAGGTTAGAGTGAGCCAGAGGACGAGCGCATAACCGTAGGACAGGCGGGCAAAGGGCGCGAAGAAGATCGAAACCTGCGGCGGATAAAGCGGCAGATAGCGGATGCCCGCGGCAGCCGGGACGCTCTGCGCCACGAGTTGGGATTGCGCTTTCATGTCGTACAGGTCGGCGCCGCGGTGAGCGAGAGCGAGAGAGCCTAGAGTGTAGAGATGTAGAAAGTCCGTGCCCTTGAGATTGCCGGCGCGATCAAGCAGGCCAGGCGTGGCCACATTCCATAGATAGGTAGACCAGAGGCAGAGTGCGAGGATGAGGCCATGCGCGCGCAGGCGGCGGACGGTCAGAGACGAGGCGGCGGATGCCAGCATGAGGTCATGCCTATAATAAGCCGCGCTTGAACTTGATCGTCGAAAGAACTGCGGGCCTTCGCGATGCTAGACCGTGAGCGAAGCGGGAGTAGAGAGACAGCGCGCTCGGCTTTATACGGTCCAAACCCGGAGTCTTTGCGCGACCAACCCCAGGCCCGATCGTCGCGTTGTGGCGAGGGTTGCTCGCAACCGGGCCGTAGCCTTTGGTCCTATTTCTAAGGGCCTTGGGAGGAATTGTCCAAGCCTGGCGGGGAAAAAAGCCTGGGCTGGATTCATGCCGATACTGGTGCCATACCCGCTCGTTTACTACATTACGTAGATTGCGCTCGAACTCGACACGGAGCGAGCCGCAGCGAAAGGTTGTGCATCGCGAGACGAAGCCGGGATTACTCCACCGGAAGGAAGCAGATTATCATTAAACTGTGAATCGACTCCGCTGGGGAGTTGTCTTATAAAGGAACAGACAGCGACAATCTGTCTTTGTGGTGGGATAGGATGGAAGGGATGACGGCGCGACGCTACGAAAATAAGGTGGCACTGTGAAAACAAAAAGAGGTGTGATCGGAATTCTCACTGGTGGCGGCGATGTGCCCGGCCTGAACCCCGCCATCCGCGCCGTAACCATCCGGGCGTTGCGCGAGGGCTGCCAGGTGATTGGCATTCGCCGGGGGTGGGCCGGGCTGGTCGACATCGTCCGCGAAAAAGACCACGACAACAGCGAGAACTTCCAAACGCTGTCCGAGGATCTGGTCAACCGCACCGGCCGCACCGGGGGCACGTTCCTGCACACCTCTCGCACTAACCCCGGCAGGGTGGAGAAAGCCCGCGTTCCGCTTCACCTACAAACGACCTATTCGGCCGAGAAAAACGACCTGACCGCGGAAGTCCTGAAGAATATAGATTGGCTGGGCATTGACTACCTCATCCCCATTGGCGGGGACGACACGTTGAGCTACGGCGTGCGGCTTTATCAGGAAGGCGTGAAGGTGGTCGCCATTCCCAAGACCATGGACAATGATGTCCCCGGCACCGACTACTGTATCGGCTTCAGCACCTGTGTGACGCGCACGATTTCCATGACGAACAGCCTGCGCACCAGCGCGGGCTCCCACGAACGTTTCATGGTCCTTGAAGTCTTCGGGCGTTATGCCGGGTTCACGGCCATGCTCCCGACCATGGCCGGAGCGGCGCACCGATGCGTGATCCCGGAGCACAAATTCGACATCGAGCGGCTGACCGAGTTATTGGTCTCTGACCGGCAGAAGAACCCCAGCCACTATTCCGTCGTCCTGGTTTCCGAAGGTGCAATGTTTAAAGGGGGAGAAATGGTCTTNNGGCTATCTGGTCCGCTGCGGTGATCCCGACGCCATTGACTCCATTGTGCCGATGGCCTATGGCAACCTCGCCCTGGATCTGCTCTTGGGCAGGATTCACGGACGGCTCGTGGTCCTCAGGAATGGCCGTTACGACAACATGCCCATCGAGACCGTTACTGCCTCAAAAAAAGTTGTCAATGTGAGAGAGCAGTACGACACCGACCGCCTCCGGCCGCACTACAAAAGCTTCGAAATGAAGCCCCTTTTTATCATGACCAGCGAAGCGGGATAGTCGTGCTCTGGTCGCGAGTCCCTTGCCGGCGCTCGCCGATCTATAACTTCTTGCTCATGACCCCGATGGCAGCGCTCTCCCGTTGATCGTGGACTTGCTCTGCGCCACAGACCTCGGAAGCCAACGTTCCTCGAGGAAAGCAACGTCATTTTCTGTTCTGCAGGGCGGAAGGAGAATTGAAGAATTGCGAAAGGACGCTGCGGAACATGGCTGGTTGCGCCGAAACTCAAGTTTCGGCACAATGCTCCACTGGATTGAAGAGAATGAATAGAACTCTTCCCATGGTTGGGTGGGCAACGGTTGCGTTGCTGGGCGGCGTGGCGGTGGGCGCAGTGGCCCTGCATCACGGCGAGCCCATCAACGCACTTTGGCTGGTGGCGGCGGCGGCCTGCTGCTACGCGCTCGGGTACCGGTTCTACAGCAAGTTTATCGCGGTGAGGATTCTCGTACTCGATGGCTTGCGCGCGACTCCGGCGGAGCGCCTCGAGAACGGTCGCGATTTTGTCGTCACCAATAAATGGGTGGTGTTTGGGCATCACTTCGCGGCGATCGCGGGGCCGGGACCGCTGGTCGGACCCGTGCTGGCGGCGCAATTCGGTTATCTTCCGGGGACGATGTGGGTGCTGGCGGGCGCAGTGTTTGCAGGCTGTGTGCAGGACTTCGTGATTCTGCTGTTCTCGGTGCGGCGCGACGGAAAGTCGCTGACCGCGATGGCCAAGGACGAGATCGGTAGCGTCGGGGGATTCGTCGCNNTACGTGGCGGTGATCGCGATTCTGATCATCTTGCTGGGAGTGGCGGCGCTGATCGTGGTGAACGCGCTGAAGTCCAGCCCTTGGGGCACATTCACGATCGCGATGACCATGCCGATCGCGCTGCTTATGGGCGCCTACCTGCGCCGGATTCGTCCGGGGAAGGTGCTGGAGGTATCAGCGCTGGGATTTGTTCTGGTCCTGGCCGCGATTTGGGGCGGGCAGTACGTGTCACAGAATGCGGCGTTGGCACGGCTGTTCACGTTTAGCGCGCCCACGCTGGCGATTCTGATCATGGTTTATGGGTTCGCCGCCTCCGCGCTGCCGGTTTGGCTGCTGCTGGCGCCGCGCGATTATCTGAGCACCTTCGTGAAGCTGGGAACCATCGGGCTGCTGGCTGTGGGTATTGTGGCGCTGCATCCCACGCTGCACATGCCGGCGCTGACGCGGTTTGTCGACGGCACCGGACCGGTGTTCGCGGGGAAGATATTTCCCTTCGCCTTCATCACCATCGCTTGCGGGGCGATCAGCGGATTTCATGCTCTGATCTCAAGCGGAACGACGCCGAAGCTGATTGCGCGCGAGACCCAGACGCGCATGGTGGGGTATGGCGCGATGATGTGCGAATCGGCGGTCGCGGTGATGGCGATCATCGCGGCGTGCGTGATGCAGCCGGGAGTGTATTTCGCCATTAACTGTCCAGCAGGCATTGTGGGACAGGCGCCTGCGACCGCGGCGGCAACCATTTCCAGTTGGGGCTTTCCGGTAACCGCAGCCGACATGCAAACGCTGGCGCATGCGGTTGGCGAATTGACGCTTTACAACCGGACCGGCGGAGCGCCCGCGTTTGCTGTGGGCATGGCGCATATTTTCTCGCACAGTCTGGGCGGCGACAGGCTGATGGCGCTGTGGTACCACTTCGCCATCATGTTTGAGGCTCTGTTTATCCTCACCGTTCTCGATGCGGGCACGCGCGTGGCGCGCTTCATGGTGCAGGATGCGTTGGGGCATATGTACAAGCCGTTGGGGCGAACGAGTTGGTATCCGTCGATTCTGATGACCAGCGCTCTGATCGTCGCAGCCTGGGGATATTTCCTGTGGCAGGGAGTGAAGGATCCGCTGGGGGGAATTAACTCTTTGTGGCCGTTGTTCGGCATTGCCAATCAACTGCTGGCAACGGTGGCGCTGTGCGTGGCCACGACCATCATCATCAAGATGCACCGCGTGAAGTATGCGGCGGTGACGCTGGTGCCGCTGAGCTGGCTGGTTGCAGTCACGTTTACGGCGTCGTGGCACAAGATGTTCGATCCGGATCCGCGAGTGGGATTTCTGGCGCAGGCACGGTTGTTGGCAGCGGGTCCGGCAACAGGCGCGACGGCAAGGCTGATCTTCAACAACCGGCTGGATGCGGCGGTCACGGGAGTACTGGTGGTCATGGTGACACTGGTGCTGGTGGAATCCTTGCGGCAGTGGGCGGCCATTCTGAGCGGAGCGAGAGAAGCGCGGGTGAAGGAAGCGCCGTTCGTAAAGACGCGGCTGGTGGAGGAGCGGGGATGAAACCAGTGCGAACGAGGATCCACGATTTCGCAGCCATTGCGGTCGCGGCGCTGCGGGAGATTTTTGATGAAGCTGCCTATGCGCGGTTTCTGGATCGGACTGGGATGCGATCGTCGCGAGAGGCGTATGCTGCGTTCCGGCGGGAATTCGAAGAGGCGAAAGTGCGGCGGCCGAAGTGTTGTTAGGCGGTTTCCTGTTTGGTAACCTGGCGAATCCCCTCCCTAGGATCAGCATTGTTTCCGCGATAGACTGCAATCACATGCGAGTTTTGGGGATTGATTGCGGCGGGGCGTACACCGGGTATGGCGTGGTGGAGATGCATTCCGGGGGAGGGTTGGTGTGCCTGACGTGCGGGGCAATCAAGCTTTCGCCGCGGGATCCGCTGCCGCGGCGGTTGTCGCGCATTTACGACGAACTCGGCGGACTGATTATGGAGCACCGGCCGGATGAGGTGGCAATTGAAGGGATCTTCTACGCGCTCAATGTGAAATCGGCATTGAAGCTAGGCCAGGTGCGGGGAGTGGCTATGCTAGCGGCAGCCACGGCTGGGTTGGAGGTGGCGGAGTATTCGCCGCTGACCATCAAGTCGTCNNGACGCGCTAGCCATCGCGATCTGCCATTTGCACACCGCGGGCACGCTGGCGAGGCAGAAGGTTGCAGCGCGGTGACGACTCCTTCTCTCATGCGGGCTTTTCTTATTCGAGATCCCCTGATTCGAAGCNNCTGTTGCTGGCACAGCAGACGGATGGCAGCCGGGCGGCTTCGACCGCGGTAGTTACATTTACGCTGGACTTTCCCCAGTCCAATCCTGAGCACTACACCATGGCGATCGACGCGGCCGGACATGCACGCTATGAGTGCACTGGGAAGGTAGCGGAGAATTCGGAGGAGCAGGCGTACCAGACGGAATTCGAGGTGTCGGCGCGGAACCGCGAACGAGTCTTCGGGTTGGCGAAACAGGCGCAGTATTTCGCGGGCAAGGTTGACTCCGGGAATCGCAAGGTGGCGTTTACCGGTGCGAAAATCCTGAGCTATCAAGATGGCCAACGTTCTATTACGGCGAAGTACAACTATTCGAGTTTGCCAGCGGTGCAGCAGTTGACGGCGCTTTTCCAGAGCATGGCAAGCACATTGGAATACGGACGCCGGCTGGCGTACTACCACCGCTATCAGAAACTCGCGCTGGACGAGGAGTTGAAGCATATGGAGGAGCAGGCGAAGGACGAGCAACTGAGCGAGATACAAGGGGTGACGCCTGAGCTGCAGGCTATTGTTGAGGATAGTTCGGTGATCAATGTAGTGCGGGCGCGGGCGAAGGAGATAATCGAGATGGGCAGTACGGCTGCGGCGGGGCATTGATGGGTGCAGTACATGTGGGGAGATCCCATTTGGAGATAACGTTTCGGCGCAAAACCGTGTTCTAATAGGGCGGGAACGGTCAGTATTCCGGAGGCTGCTATGTATAAGCCACGACTTCAGGGGATGGTGTTCACGGCCTTGGCCTGCGCGCTTTTGACGCTGCCCGCCACGGCTGATTCGCAGGCACGCATCGTTCGCTTGAGCGACGTGCAGGGTACGGTGCAGATCGATAAGAATTCAGGATTGGGATTCGAGAATGCCTTTGCCAATCTTCCCATCACACAGGGCACGCAACTGCGCACGCGGGAGAACGGCCGCGCCGAGATTGAGTTCGAGGACGGCAGCACGCTGCGGGTCACTCCCAATACATCGGTTGAATTCAGCACGCTGGGGTTGAGCGATGCCGGGAAGCGCATTTCCGTCGTGGATCTGGTGGGAGGCAGGGCATACCTGAACTGGCTGGGGAAGAGCGGGGACGAATTCACGCTGAAATTTTCCCGCGAGAAAGTGGAGTTTGGCCAGGCGGCGCACATCCGGGTGGCTAGCTCTTCGAGCATGGCGGAGATTGCCAGTTTCAAGAACGATCTGGAAGTTGTGGGTCCGTCGGGCACGGTGAAGCTGGAGAAGAATAAGATGGTCAGCTTCGACGGGAGCAACGACGATAAGGCGACCGTGGCAAAGAATTTCGACGAAGATCCCAACGATGAGTGGGATCGGCAATCAATCGAGTATCACGATCAGTACTCGAAGAACAACTCGACTTCGTCTGGCTACGGATCCGGCGATTTGAGCTATTACGGTGGGTATACGACCCTTGCCGGCTACGGCACGTTGTGGCAGCCCTACTTTGCGGGAGCGGGGTGGAATCCTTTCATGGATGGCGCGTGGTCCTGGTATCCGGGCATGGGATACATGTGGGCGTCGGCGTATCCGTGGGGCTGGATGCCTTACTACTATGGAAACTGGATGTTTGTGCCCGGCTACGGCTGGGGATGGCAACCCGGAGGCGGGAACACCTGGCATGGTGGACTTCACTATGTGGGAGCGGCGTTCGCGGGCTTTCAAGCGCCGGTTGCGCCTAAGGGAACGGTGAATACGGTTGTGGTGGGTAGGGGTGGGGCGGTGGGGGCGAATGCTCCTGCGATGGGCTTGGTGGTGAAGAGCGGGTCTGCGGGGTTGGGAATTCCACGCGGGTCGTATGGGAACCTACAGCATTTGAACACACAGGTGGCAAAGACAGGTTCGGTAGAGCTGCATGCGGCGCCGCAGTTCGAAGCGACTTCTTCGCATGCGAGCGGATATGGCTATGGCGGGGCGCATCCGGTGGGCTTCGGCGAGGTGGCCCACGCGAGTGGTGGGTCGTCGGGGCACGCCTCCAGTGGGAGCGGGCACAGCGGACACTGAGGGATAGCCAGCGATTTAGTAAAGCAGGGCGGCCTTACAGCCGCCCTGAAGCTTTTCTTGGAGCGATCCCCTCGGTCGTCATCTCACGATCACACCGGCGTAGCCTACGACCGTATCGAGGTCGCCGGAGACGTCACCCGAGGTTGCGTATTTCACCAGCTCGGCCGAAGTTGCACCCAGCTTCTTGGCTGCGGTCAGCATAACGACGGCCGGACCGAAGCCGCACATGCTGATGTTGTTCTGCGTGACCACATCGTAGAGGGCGCGGGCGTCGAGGGCGAGAATTGGTTCAATCGCAGCCTGGTCTTTCACGCGCGTGATGGAGTCGGATTCGTAATGATTCATGTCGCTGGAGGCTACGATCAGGACGCGATTGTTCTGCGCCACAATCACATCCGCAATCGCCTCCCCGAGTTGTTTCAGAGCTTCGAACTGTCCGGTGCCGAGCGCGATGGGAACGAACCTGAGCTGGGGCTGGAGCGTTTGCAGAAAGGGCAGCTCGACCTCAGCGGCATGCTCGCTGCGGTGCGCGGCTGAATCTTCGTCGAGGAGCGGGCAGCGCCGCTTGAGGGCGGCAGCGAACGCACTGTCGATGGGAACGTTGCCTAATGGCGTCTCCCAATCGCCTTCACTGACGATCGCCAGGGCGCGGCCTCTACCGGTGTGGTTGGGACACAGCACGAGGCAGAGCTGGGGAATCTCCAGGGCTCGAAACACGGCGCCCGCAACGTGGCCGGAATACATGTAGCCCGCGTGGGGGGCAATGCAGCCCAGAGCAGGAACCGGTTTTTGTTCGGAAGTCTGGGCGAGGTAGGTGCAAACTTCCTGACGCAGAGAGTTTCGATCGCGAGGATAGAATCGTCCGGCGACCGCTGCAGGGCGGATTGGGGTCGCGGTCATACACGCTCCTGTCGCGGCACAATGCTACGAGCCGTCGTGGGAGTTTCGCAAAGCGCGAAACAGTGCAGCGCTTTCTTTCAGACTCAAGGTCTCGGCGCGGGCGGCAGGGTTCACGCCCGCTTGGGCGAGGGCGGCACGTAGACGAGCCTCCGGATAGTTGGACTTGAGATTGTTCCACAGGGTTTTGCGTTTCTGGCCGAAGGAAAGCTTCAGAAAGTCGATGAAACCGTCTTTCGTCTGGCCATCCCCGTCAAGGCCCAGTTCATGATGTCGCGGCGACATGGTGAGCCGCAGTGCGGTCGAATGCACCTCGGGCGGCGGTGAAAACGCTCCGGGCGGCAGGTTGAAGAGTTTCTCCACGCGGGCATAGAGCTGCACGGTGGCGGAGAGCAGTCCGTAATCGCGGCTTCCCGGCTCGGCGGCAAGCCGATCGGCCACTTCGCGTTGCACCAGGATAACGATGGTCTCGAAGTATTTGGAGTAGTCGAACAGGCGCAGCAGGATGTCGGAGGTGATGTAGTAGGGAAGATTGCCGATCACTTTAACCGGCTCGGGACGGAATTCGATACCCGGGCGGCGGAGGCCGGGCTTGGGGCCGAACAGGGAATCGAAATCGATGGAGAGAATGTCCGCCTCGATGACCTCGACATTGGAGAACATGCCGAAGCGGAGGCGAAGCTGCGCGGCCAGGACGCGGTCGAGTTCCACGGCGATCAGGCGGCGAACCCGCTTGGCGAGCAGGGAGGTGAGGACCCCGCGTCCGGGGCCGATTTCGAGCACGGTGTTTTGGGAAATCTCGCCGAGGGCATCGACAATCTGCAGGGCAAAACTGTCGCTGGCGAGGAAATGCTGTCCCAGCTTGGGCTTATGTTGCGGACGACGAGAGGATACCACCTTCGGCACGTTGACCCTCTTTTCCTCGGGCATATAGACTGGCTATTCGGCCCGCGTTTTTTGCGCGCGGGAGGTTGGGTCCGACAATCCCTATTCATCATAACGTGCGCCCGCGAAAAGCGGGACTTGCCCGGAGGAGTTCATGCATATCGCATTCGCAGCATCGGAAGGAGTACCGTTTTCAAAAACCGGCGGCTTGGCGGACGTGGTGGGCGCACTCCCGCGCGCGCTGGCCTCGCTGGGGCATCAGGTTAGCGTGTACCTGCCTCGTTACCGGCAGACCAAGCTGGCTGATCCGGCGACCGTGGTGCGCAGCATCACCATCCCTTTCGACGACAAGTATCGCTTTGCCTCGGTGGTGACGGGGGGAAGCCACGCTGGGGTGCGTTTTTATTTTGTCGAGTGCCCGGAGTATTTCGATCGCGATGCGCTTTACGGCACGCCTGCGGGGGACTATCCCGACAACAGCGAGCGCTTCGCCCTGTTTTCTCGCGCCGTGTTGGAGGCGACGAAGATTTTGGGCGTGCCGCATGTTTTCCATTGTCACGACTGGCAGTCGGCGCTGGTGCCCGTGCTGCTGCGCACGATTTACGCAGAAGACCCGGCGTTCCGCGACGTGGGCACGGTATTTACCATCCACAACATGGGCTATCAGGGACTGTTTCCCCCGGAAACTCTGCCCTTGCTCATGCTGCCCTGGGACCTGTTCACGATGTCGAAGATGGAATTCTTTGGGCAGGTGAACTTTCTGAAAGGCGCTCTGACCTATTCCGACTACGTCACTACCGTGAGCCGGAAATACAGCCAGGAAATTCAGACTGCCGAATATGGGTTTGGACTGGAGGGCGTGCTGCGCGACCGGGCGGCCACCGTCACGGGTATCTTGAATGGTGTGGATTACGACGAGTGGAGTCCGCAGACGGATAAGTTCATTGCAGCGAGATATTCTCCGCAGGATCTTTCCGGAAAAGCTCAATGCAAACAGGATCTGCTGGCGGCGTTTAGCGTGAAGAATGCCGATCCGAAGGTGCCGGTGATCGGAATTGTGTCCCGTTTCGCCGCGCAGAAGGGGTTTGACTTGATCGCGCAGATCATGGACCGGCTGGCCCGCGAAGAGATGATCGTGGTTGCACTCGGAGCCGGCGACAAGCAGTATGAAGAAATGTTTGTCCGGCTCAACAAGCAGTTTCCCAACAAGATTGCGGTGAAGGTGGCTTACGACAACGCCATCGCGCACAAGATTGAGGCCGGGTCTGACATGTTCCTGATGCCCTCGAAGTACGAGCCCTGCGGCCTCAACCAGATCTACAGCTTGAAGTACGGCACCGTGCCCATCGTTCGCGCCACCGGCGGCCTCGACGATACGATTGAGCCCTGGGACGCGCGTTCCGGCAAAGGCACGGGGTTCAAATTCACCGAATACAACGGCGAGTCGTTGCTGCTCACCATCAAACACGCCCTGCAGGCTTTTCGCGATCAGACTTCCTGGCACGTACTCATGCGGAATGGCATGAACAAAGACTTTTCCTGGAACGCTTCCGCCCGTGAGTACGGCAAGATCTACGAGCGGGTGAAGCAGGCGCGAGGTACGCCACCGGCGCTGGAGAAGGTGCTGGTTTAACTGCATTCTTGGTTACGGTGAGCACCGCACTCAGTTTCCTGGAGTGCGGCGCTTTTCCTTTGGCTGCTACAATCCGCTCATGGCCGTCACATCCCAGCTGCCGGCTTTCGCCCGAACCATCTTCCACGTCGATATGGATGCATTCTTCGTCTCGGTGGAGGAGTTGCACGATCCGTCGCTGAAAGGCAAGGCTGTCGTTGTCGGAGGACAGCGGCACGAGCGCGGGGTAGTGTCGGCGGCTTCTTACGAGGCGAGAAGGTTTGGAGTACATTCGGCGTTGCCGCTGCGAACCGCGGCCAAGCTTTGTCCGCACGCCATTTTTGTGGATGGACACCCGGAGCGCTACCGCGAGTGCTCGCAAAAAGTTTACCAGGTGCTGATGAACTTCTCGCCGCAGGTGGAGATGGCTTCGANNGCGCACAAACTGCATCGGAGAATGAAAGAAGAGACCCGGCTGAATTGCTCGATCGGCATTGGCTCATCGCGTCTGATTGCGAAGGTCTCATCGGCGCAGGCCAAGCCCAACGGCGTGCTATGGATTGTTCCTGGAGAAGAATCTAAGTTCCTGGCGCCGCTCGATGTGCGGGCGATTCCCGGCGTTGGCAAAGTGATGGAGAGCCATCTGCACGAGCTGGGCATTAAGAAAGTGGGGGACTTGGCGCGGCTGGGGGAGGATGAACTCGAAAAACGGTTCGGCAAATGGGGACTGGCGCTGGCAGGCAAAGCGCGCGGAGAGGATGCCGGCGGATGGTTCGATGCCGAAGTCGGCGCCGACACCGAAGCGAAATCCATCAGCCACGAACATACTTATAACGAAGACACGGCCGATCGAAACCAGCTTGAGTCGACTCTGATGCGGCTCTCCGAGATGGTGGGGCGGCGCTTGCGGGAAGCGAACCTGCACGCGCGCACCATTCAACTGAAACTGCGCTACGAGGACTTCACTACCATCACGCGAGCCCATACCTTGCCCGCAAGCACCCAGCTTGACGGCGAAATCTTTGAGCAGGTACGCACGCTGTTTCGCAAGAACTCGAAACAGGGCAGGAAAGTGCGGCTGTTGGGAGTGCAGGCGTCGTCGTTTGAGGCGCAGGTCGAGCAGATCAGTTTGCTCGAAGGCGGCCGGCAGCAACGCTGGAAGGACGTGCTGGCCGCCGCCGATCGCCTGCGCGACAAGTTCGGCGAATCGAGCGTCAAGCTGGCCACCGGACTGCGGGGGAGTTTCCGCGAGCGCACCCATGAAAATCCAGCGGGGCTGCCGGGGAAGAGCAAAGCGAAACCAGAGTAGTGCGGGAACTTGCGGCGGAAAGTTGACCGCACTACCGCTGCCACACTAAGATTTCCCGTCACGCCTCAGTCATTACCGCGTCAGGAGCTCAACATGCAGAAACTTGTTCGGGGGCGATTCGCCCTGGCTGTTTTTGTTTTGTCTTTGATCTCGCTCTTCGTACTCACGGCCTCGGCACAGAGTGATTCACCGTTGCTGCTGCGCTTTCCCACGGTGAGCAAGACCCAGATCGTCTTCAACTATGGCGGTAATCTCTGGATCGTCGGCCGCGGGGGGGGCGATGCGCGCCGGCTCACTTCCGGCGTCGGAAGCGAGACGGTCCCCAGTTTCTCTCCCGACGGAATGATGCTCGCCTTTACCGGTGAGTATGACGGGAACCGCGACGTATACGTGGTCGCGGCGAGCGGCGGCGTGCCGCGGCGGCTGACCTTCCACCCGGCGGACGAAATGGTTCTGGGTTGGACGCCCGACGGCAAGAACATTTTATTCAGTTCCTGGGGCAGCAGCTTCCGGCATTTCGAGGACCAGCTCTATACCGTGCCGGTAGAAGGCGGATTCCCCACGAAATTGCCGATTCCCATCGGCGATGAAGCCAAATTCTCACCCGACGGAACGCATCTGGCGTACCTGCCGCATCTGCAATGGCAGGGGGCATGGAAGCGCTATCACGGCGGGCAGACCACGCCCATCTGGATTGCCGATCTGAAAGATTCGAGCGTGGTGAAAGTTCCCCGCGACAACTCGAATGACCGCGATCCCATGTGGGTGGGCGACACCATCTATTTTCTTTCGGACCGCAACGGACCGGTAAGCTTGTTTGCCTATGACATCAAGGGCAAGGAAGTGTCGGAGGTTCTGCACAGCGACGGGCTGGACTTCAAGACCGCTTCGGCGGGGCCGGATGCCATCGTCATCGAGCAGTTCGGCGCCATCAAGCTCTATGACCTGAATACGCACCAAGCGAAGAATATTCCCATCCACGTAAGCGGGGATGTGGACGCGGTGCGGCCGCATTTCGCCAAGGTGGAAGCGAAGAGCATTCAGAATTTCGGCATTTCGCCGACGGGCGCGCGAGCAGTATTTGAGGCCTGGGGAGAGATTTTCACGGTGCCCACCGACAAAGGAGATATTCGCAATCTGACGCGCAGCCCGGCCGTGGCGGATCGCGACCCGGCTTGGTCTCCGGACGGAAAGTCAATCGCATATTTTTCTGACGACTCGGGCGAATATGAATTGTGCATACGCGCCCAGAACGGCTTAGGCGAGGTTCGGCATATCAATCTGGGAACTCCGCCATCATTTTTCTACACTCCTCTGTGGTCGCCCGACAGCAAGAAGATTGCCTATTCCGATAAGCGGATGAATTTGTGGTATGTCGATCTCGATAAACCTCAGCCCAAGCTGATCGATAGCGATTACTTCGGAGGCTTCTCGGCCACGCAGTTCAGCCAGACCTGGGCTCCGGACAATAAGTGGATCGCCTATACCAGGCAATTGCCCAGTGGCCTGCACGCGGTGTTTGTGTACTCGCTCGAGCAAGCGAAGGCGTTCCAGATCACCGACGGCATGAGTGACGCGCTGTATCCCACCTTCGACAAGAACGGAAAATACCTTTACTTCACGGCGTCGACCGATACCGCGCTTTCCACGGCGGGGCTCGATATGTCGAGCGACGAGCACCGGGTGTCGCGCAGCGCCTATGTGGCAGTGCTCAGCAAGGATCTGCCTTCACCGCTGGCCCCGGAGAGCGACGAGGAAAAACTCGGCGCGGACAAGGACAAAGACAAGGACAAGGACAAGGAGAAGGAGAAGGAGAAGGAGAAAGATAAAAATAAGGACAAGGATAAAGACAAGCCTGGCGACAGAGATGCTGCCGACAGAGATGCGCACAAGGACGCCAAAGACGATAAGGACAAAGACAAAGACAAGGACAAGAAAGAAGAGCCCGTCGTGGTCAAGGTTGACATCGAGGGAATCGGCCAGCGCATTCTGGCTTTGCCGATTCCGGCGAAGAATTACATCAACATGCTTTCAGGGAAGTCCGGCATTTTGTTCCTGCAGGAGGTGGCGAGCGCGTTGAGCGAGGACGATCAGCGAAACCTGACTGCAACCATCCAGAAGTTTGACTTGAGCAAGCGTAAGGTGGACAAGTGGATCGAGGAAGTAAATGACTACGCGGTTTCTTTCGACGGCGGAAAAATCCTTTACCGCAAGGGTGAAGCGTGGGCGACGGCGTCAGCCGACGATGCTCCCAGCGCAGGAGGCCCACCCAAGCCCGGTCTCGGGCCGCTGAAGCTCGAAGGTTGGGAAGTGTATGTGGAGCCGCGGGCGATGTGGAAGCAGATTTATAACGAAACCTGGCGCATCGAGCGGGACTTTTTCTACGATCCGCACTACCACGGTCTCGATCTCGACAAAGTGAAGAAGAAGTATGAGCCGTATCTGGAGGGAATTGCCTCCCGCCAGGAACTCACTTATCTATTTCAGGAGTGCCTTGGCGAAATGACGGTGGGCCACATGTTCGTCGGCGGAGGCGAGACACCGGAGNNGTGTATGACGGAGAAAACTGGAATCCGGGCCTGCAGGCTCCGCTGACTCAGCCGGGGGTCAACGCTAAAGCCGGCGATTACATTCTGGCGGTCAACGGACGCGACCTGCACTCGCAGGACAATATCTACAGCTTCTTTGAGGAGACAGCCGGCAGGCAGGTGGTGCTGAAGATCGGCGCGAACGCTGATGGCAAGGATGCGCGTGAGGTCACGGTGGTACCGGTGGAGAGCGAAGAGAATCTACGTCACCTGGCATGGATCGAAGGCAATCGCCGCACGGTGGACCAGGCAACCGGAGGGCGCGTGGCCTACGTCTACGTGCCCAACACTGCAGGCGGCGGTTATACCAGCTTCAATCGCTACTTCTTCTCGCAAGTGGGCAAAGAAGCCGTGATCGTCGACGAGCGCTTTAACGAGGGCGGCCAGCTCGCCGACTACATTATCGACTACCTGCGACGGCCCATCACGAGCAAAGTGGTCACGCGCGAAGGACATGACTGGTCGAGTCCAACGGAGGCGATCTACGGGCCGAAGGTGATGATCATCAACGAAATGTCCGGCTCNNAAAACGTGGGGAGGACTGGTCGGCATTGGCGGATACCCGCTACTGCTCGATGGCGGTTATGTTACGGCACCGCGAGCCGCGATCTACGGGCTCAAAGGCGAATGGGAAGTGGAGAATCACGGCATCGCTCCCGACTTTGAGGTCGATCTCGACCCCGCGGCTTATCGTCAGGGACATGACGCGCAACTCGATAAAGCAATCGAGGTCGTGATGCAGCAATTGAAGGAACATCCTCTGCCGCAGTACCCGCGACCGCCGTACCCGAATTATCACGAGAAGGACGGGTTGGGAGCAAAATAGGTCGGTGGCGAGCACCTGGCACCTGGTACCTATTCCCTACACGCAGTCAATCCGCCTCGCTCGCCACCAGGTGCTGGCTACCTGGTACTCGGGCAAAACGAAGGCCGGGTATCCCGGAAGCTGATTCCGGATCCCGGCCCTCGTCTTATTGCAACTTAGAGTAGAGCTTTGGTTAGTTGCTCGTGTTTGAGTTGGCGGCGGCGGTGGCCGGCGCGCTCGGTACGGTCTGGGCGCCAAAGCGTGCCAACCGCGGATAGAAGGGCGTGACTTCAAACGGCATCTTGTCCCGCGCCGAGGTGATGGCCACTGGAGTCGTTTTCACCATCTCTGCTCTGTCGTTCCAGGGATTGATCTTGACGCGTCCACCCAGCGGCAGAGCGGCAACCTGGTCCAGTTTGTTCATGTCGAGTGCTGGGCCTTGCGTGGCCAGCGCCGACAAGCGGGTGAGGGTTCCATTCGACGTCAAAGGATTGCCCAGGCGCGTGGTCAACAGGGCGTTGAGNNTGAGCAATTCCACAGCCTTCTTGTCAGCGGCGGTTTCTTCTTCTGCAATGTGCCGGAAGCCAAAGTTGGCATAGGTGGAATCGTCGGAGAACAGCATGCGGTCGTTGAAGGCATACTTGCTGCCGAGATTGTGACCGAGCACGATGTGCCCCAGTTCATGCGAGAGCACGGCCGCCAGACTTGCTTCGTCGGGAAGCACGTCGATTAATCCCCGGCTGATCACGATGGTGTTGCCCACGCTGAAGGTTTCAAGCGGCGCCGTGAGCAGCACACGAGTGCGTACCGGGCGCGGCAGGTCGATGTTGTTCGTGACCAACAGGTTGTTGACCACGGTCTGGAGAACGTGGTCCACGTCGCCTTCCGGCGCGAGCAGGCCAGCGCGGGTGAGGCGCTCAAGCACGTTGTCTTCCGCCTGCTGCTGCCATTGACGCTCCGCCTGCAACGGAGAAGCATCCTGCGCCGTGGGGCTTTCATCGGTCACGCTGTCCACACGAATCTGCGTGAGTTCGTCGTCCTTGTTGTTTTTCTTGAGGTCGTAGCCCCAGATGCGGGTCTGCGCCTTGAAGGCGACCTTGTTCTTCTTCGCGCCAGCGCTGAAATCGCCTTCTTCGCTGTAGATGTAGGCGGGCACCCAGTAGCCCGGAATCAGGTTGAGGCGCCAGCTATCCATGTGGAAGAAGTAGGAATTCCGCGGCGCCGCAGTATAGGTGCCGTTGAGGCGGACAATGTTGTAGTCCTGGTCTTCCACCCACATGCGTCCCTGGAATCGTCCCCGGCCGGCGCTCTTCTGGGGCGTGACGTCGAATACCATGCAGCGGACGTCGCCAAGAAATTCACGGCGAATGTAATGAAACTGATAGTGGGCGCGGTCAAAGTCAGTACGGTCGGCATAGATCATCCAGGAGAAGCCCAAGGGTTGGTATTGCACCTTGAAGAACTTATGGAAGCCGCCTAGCAGGCGGGTCTCCATGCCCTTGTCGTCATCCTTCAGATAATCCTTGCGGTCGACCGACTCGCCCATATCCATGCGGCCGAGAAAGTAGTGGTCCCCACTGGGCACGGAGCCGAGTTGCGGATCGGCGGACAGGTTCTGCAAGTAGGTCTCTACCACCGGGGTGAGGGTGGAGAGCGCCTTCATGAGCGCGTGTTCCCGCTCGATGAAGCGATCCACAACTTGATCCATGGTGGTGGGTTGAGGCAGGAGCGACGGAGTCGGCGCCGGAGCGGTTGACTGCTCGGTCTGCGACTCAGGTGCTAGCGGTTGTGACGCGGGAGCCGCTGGTGCCGCCTGCGTGGCTGCGGCAGCGTCCGGCTGCGTCGAAGGTTGTGACTCCGTCGGTTGCTGCGCGGCAGCGCTGACCGAAACCAGCAGTGCGGCTGTGAACATCCATTTCCAATTGCGCATAACTCTTTCTCCACGTTGAAGCGATGTTTCTTTGGACCGATTTTTTCCCTGAACCGATTGCCACCATTCGCTTCGCACCTTGCGGGCCACGAAACGAACTTTCTGACGTAAAGTCTCAAGCACTCAAACTCTTAGTAGGCCATCTGAAACGTCACGTGCACGATCGCCGTCGAATCCACCGGCTGTCCCATACGAAGTGCCGGCTTGAAGCGCATTTTGTTGGCGGCCGCAATGGCAGTCTCATCCAGGCCGTGACCCAGGCCGCGGACCACGCGATTCACATGCAGCGTCCCGTTGGCGCCGAACATCACTTCCAGCAGAACCTCGCCTTCCAGCTTCAGGTTGCGAGCGTCCTCGGTGTACAGCGGCTGCGGTTTGAACGTGATCTCCACCGGTGAGTTTGCAGGTCCGGTATCTGCCTGTGCGATCTTCTGTCCGCTGTGAACGACCTGCTCCGACCCGAACCCGCCGGTCGAGATTCCTGCCCCACCGCTGCGACCGTCGCCCTTGCCTCCCGTGGCGATGCCGTTGCCGAAGCCGGCGCTGGCGACTGTTCCCTTGATGCCTTTCGCCCCGCCGGATCCGTTGCCCTGTCCTGGACCCGCTGGCATGTCAAACGAACCAGCCTGTGCCGCGTAGAGCTTGGCGCCTTGCTTGCCCGTCCCTTTCAAACCATTGGGGTCGCCGAAACCTCCGGTCTGCACCTTCGCTACCGCCGCATTGACCGTGGGAACCACTGAGCTGCCCTCAAATTCTCCGACATGCAAGAGTTGTGGCCGCGCTCCGCCTGAAGTGACCCTCAATTGAGGGGCGGCGAACGTGTTGACCACTACTCGAGGCGCTTCCACCCGTTCGGGAGTCGGCGCGCGATGAACTGCGCGCGGTACGATCAACCTCGGGCGATCGAAAACCGGCGCC
This sequence comes from Acidobacteriaceae bacterium, assembly GCA_003156615.1. The sequence continues at coordinate 48,220 of PMHI01000492.1, forward strand.
CGAGGAAGCAGCTTGGTCTTCATCGGCCTCACGCTGATTGGCGCGGGCTCCGGCTTCAGGGCGGGAAGCGGAATCAACGAGGTGACACGATACGTCCTAAACGGCATCGAGTCGGGAAACAGAATTCCAAGGTTAATGATGACCAAAGTAACCAGGATTATGAAGGCGTAGCTGGCGGCCAGCGCGCGCTTGTCAATCTTGCGCTCGGGAAGAATGCCGAGCTGAAAGCTATGGTGATACGTAGCCATGGATTAGCTCCAAGGGGATCCTGGCCGAGGAACCGGACCAGGACTGGAACTTCCAACATACGAGAGAAGGGACAGGGGGTAAACGTGTCCACGGCTCTTGGCCTAAGGTAACCGGGTAAAGTGAAGAGCCGTTTGGAGTTCGGTCCGAAATGAGTTGGGGCGAAGCTGACTCACCGACGGCCCGACGTGATTTCCGACAGAGGGCACCGGACCCCACCTCTACACCCCAGGGTGTCTCGTCCAAGCTCCGCTTGGGCGGGGCTTTTCTGCGCTCCGTGTAACCCTGCAAACCCCGCGACGACACCAAACTCACGGCCAGCCGAGCCCGCTAAACGTCCGTTACGGCCTCACTTCTTTTCAGCGAAGGCTTCCTGTCGTATCTTTCTAGAAGCTGGAGTGGACGATCGTAAACTAGGAGACATCGTGATCGAGCAAAAAATCAACGAATTCTTTGGCGATGCCGAGTCTACTGGCTTTGGAACCGGTTGGTGGAGCGGGGTGCTGTCCGCCTTTTTGGGGTTTCTTTCGTTCGGAGGAGTTGTGTGCCTGCACTTTCCTCAGCTGCTAAGCTCGCCCGAACTGCGTGTGCACTATCCGATGCATACGATGCGGGTTTTGATCCAATGCCTAATCGTCGGGGCAATTTTCTTCGGAATCATTTCTTCGATTCGGCGTAAGAAAAAGACTTTGGCATTGACGGGAATGTTGCTGGCCACGGCGGCAACCGCGTTGGGCGGATCGAGCGTGCAGATTAACAATAATTTGCACAACGGCCCTGCAATTGGCCTGGACTGGTTCTTGCTTGATCTGCTTTTGATGGCACTCATCTACGTGCCACTGGAAAGAGTCTGGCCGCAGTATCCAAAACAAGGGACATTCAGGAACGAGTGGACTTTGGATGTGGTTTATTTTATGTCGACTCATCTTCCGATCCAGGTCTTATCTTTTCTGGTTTTATTGCCCGCGACTCAGGCCACCAAATATTTGGGCGTTCCGGCTTTCCAACACTTGATCGCGCGCTTGCCTTGGCTTTTGCAATTTGCCTTGGCCGTCGTGGTTGCGGACGTCGCTGAATATTTCATTCACCTGGCTTTGCACAAAGTGCCGTTTCTATGGCGCTTTCACGCTATTCACCATTCTTCGAAGGCGCTGGATTGGATCGCCGGCTCACGCTCTCACTTTGTCGACGACACGCTGGTACGCGGATTTATCCTGGTTCCGCTCATGTTCGGATTTTCGCAATCGATCATCCTGGCCTACTTGATTTTTGTGACGCTTCACGCAACCTGGACGCACTGCAATTTCGGTCCTAATGTAAAGTGGCTCGAAAAGTTTCTGGTTATGCCCCGATATCACCATTGGCACCACACTTCGCAAAAAGAGGGCATCGACAAGAACTTTGCCATCCATTTTCCGTGGATCGATAAACTCTTCGGCACTTACTACTTTCCTGAGGAATGGCCTGAGCGCTACGGGCTGGACGGCGAAGAGATTTCGCCGCGCTTCGTTGGACAGACGCTTGAGCCTTTTCTTCCAAAAAGAAAAGGAATGGCCTAAAAAGGCATGGTCTAAAAATCGAGTGCGGCCAGTGCAACGTCCGGGGGTTTCAGTTCGCCTCTCGCCGTCGCCTTGACGAGCCCGAGACCCTTCATAACTTTGACCGTCAGGAATCCAAAGTCGTATTCGGATTCGTCGTGGCTCAGCCGCAACAGTGTTTGATAGTGGTGATGATTATTCTGCAGGCAGGCGCTGAAGGTCGCCGTCACGGGCAGCCACTCGCCAATGTTCATCGCGTTGTCGCGTTCATCGTCATACCGCCGGTATCCAAATTTTCGGGTGTGGGTCCAGTAGTTTTGAATCATGTTGACCCACCATCCAAAAATTCGCACTCCCAGCCACATCACGAGTACGAACTTCAGACTTCCAACTAGCAGCCATAAAAGGCAAAAATTGGCGGTTTGAGCAATGACGGCAAACACCGGGCTGCCCGTCACCCGGAAGGTTCGCGACTTCAAGATGTCATCGTTGGCCAGATTCTCCTGACACGGATACGGTAGGAGACAGAGATACGCGGCACGCCAAAAACCATCGCTGTCAAGTTTATTGGGGTCGCCATCATGGTCTGAGTTTTTATGATGCAATCGATGGCGGTTCACCCAGGTGATTGGATTCACATAGATCGCGAAGGTGTTATTCACGATGGTAACGGCTTTGATAAACCATTCCTTGTAGTCGAGTGAACGATGAGCGATTCCCATATGAAGAACATCGGCCAGATACAAGCCGCCCATAAACCAGCAAAAAATAAAATAAACCGCGCCGATCAACAATCCCTTCCACGGTCCCAGGTGAGCCGGGGCGGAATACACACAAGCCAGCATGGAAAGAATAATAATCAGATAGCCTGTGAGGCTGTATATTTTCATAGATAATTTCCCGTCGGGGTATTCAACCAGAAATCAGAGATGCTTTCAAATCTCGCCTTTGGCGTGATGTTTGTCCGGAGCCACCCGGTCTGTATAGTGGCTTAAATACGGAGGGAAGATGCGTTCCCGAATGCTGCACCTAATTTGTGTCGTNNCCGCAAAGTTTATGATCGACATGGAACGCAAGTGGGCCGAGGGCGTTTGCGCGAATAATGGAGTTGTCTCCGAGTTGCTGGCCGACGATTTTCAGGGCACCAGCACCCGGGGCGAGCGCTACAACAAAGCGGATGAGCTCCGCGATGAAAAAGGTTCGCACTCGGCGCATGGCTGCGCACTCGACGATGCCAGAGTGCGCTTCTTTGGCGAAGACGTGGCAATCATTTACGGCAGCGAGCAGGCCATTGGCAAAGATAAAACGAATCCGGACGCCAAGCAGTGCCAGATCTGGACCGATACCTGGTTGAAGCGCAATGGCAAGTGGCAGATCGCTGCCGCACAGGACAACAAGGTAGATTGCAAGTAGCTTGATTATTCTCGCTACAGCCTTAGCGAGCCACGGAACGCCCGGCCGGCATAGTAAGATTCCGCGCCCTTGTGATACACGAAAACCGTGTCGAAGCGGCGGTCACAAAAGAGGGCGCCGCCGAGTTTTCTGATAGCGGAAGGTGTTTTCACCCAGCTCGAGGTTTTCGTATCGAAATTTCCGAGTTGCTCGAACTCTCGATATTGTTCTTCCGTTAAAAGCTCAATGCCCATGGCAGCTGCCATGCCGATAGCGCTATCTTTTGGTTTGTTTTCTTTCCTTGACTCAAGCGCTTCATGGTCGTAGCAGATGCTCCTGCGGCCTTTGGGGCTTTCCGCGGCACAATCACAAAAAGTGTATTCGCCGGTCTTTTTGTCATGACCAACCACGTCGGGTTCGCCGCCAGTTCTTTCCATTTCATTGAGTGACCACAGTTTTTCAGCATTCGCATCCAGCTTTGCTTGTGCGCAACGCAGCTTCTACACACTTCGGCGCACTCTACATGTTGAAAATCGTAATCGCACCACTACCAGAACGATCTTCCGCCCGGAGCGCAACGGGACAGCACTTCCGCCGGGCGGCCAGCTCCAATTCAGGGAGATGCAGTTCCCGTAAATTGTTTCGCTTATAATGCATCCACGCATGCCGCTGACCTCTGGCACCAGGCTTGGAGCTTATGAAATTCAGTCGTCGATCGGTGCCGGCGGCATGGGCGAAGTCTACCGCGCCCGCGATACCCGGCTCGATCGCACGGTCGCCATCAAAATCCTGCCGGCGGCGGTTTCGAGCGATCCCGACCGCCTTCTCCGCTTTCAGCACGAAGCCCGCATCCTGAGCACACTGAACCATCCGAACGTTCTCGCCATCTTTGACGTCGGCGAACAAAACGACATGCGCTATCTGGTATCCGAATTCCTGGACGGGCAGTCGATGCGCGAGGCGCTATCGGCCGGAGTACTCCCGCGCCGCAAGGCGACCGAGTACGCCCTTGAAATCGCCAAGGGACTGGCGGCGGCGCACGAAAAAGGAGTGGTGCATCGCGACCTGAAGCCCGACAACATTTTCATCACTGCTGATGAACGCGTGAAGATTCTCGATTTCGGTTTGGCCAAGCAGACTGCGACGGAATCTGCCGCGGACGAATCGCCAACTATGACGGTCGCCGCGCCGACCACTCCGGGCACAGTCATGGGAACGGTCGGCTACATGTCTCCCGAGCAGGTGCGCGGGCAAACCCTCGATCATCGCTCCGACATTTTCAGTTTTGGGGCTGTTCTCTACGAGATGGTTTCGGGCAAGCGGGCATTCAGCCGCGAGTCCTCGGTCGAGTCCATGAACGCCATCCTGAAAGAGGATGTGGCGGAACTGTCTGCCTCGGGCGGACATGTGTCGCCGGGCCTGGACCGCATTATCCGGCGTTGCCTGGAGAAAAAGCCGGAGCGGCGATTCCAATCGGCCAGCGATCTTGCTTTTGCCATCGAAGCGTTGAACGCAAGCTCAGGCATTTCGCAAGCGGTTCCAGTCACAGCCCCGCCAACCAGGAAAATGCGGATCGAATGGGTCATCACAGCCCTCGTGATCTTGATCTTGGGCCTCGTGGCCCTCCCCTTGTGGCGATACAAACCTCGGGCCGCCGCTCCGGCCACCTACACCCAGGTTGCGTTTCGACCCAGCTATATCCGCATGGCCCGCTTCGCCCCGGGAGGCGTGGTGGTCTATGCCGCATCCGTCAACGGCGAACCCATGACGTTGTTCTCCGCGCGTACCGACACACTGCAGTCGCAGCTGCTCAACGTGAAAGCCGATTTGCTCGGCATCTCCCGCTCCGGCGAACTGGCGGTTTCGCTCAACCGAACTTTCGATGCTTGGACCCCCTCCGGCCGCCTGGCGCGGGTTCCGCTGGGGGGCGGCGCCACGCGCGAGTTGCTCGACGACGTGATTGACGCCGACTGGAACAAGGATGGCTCTGATCTTGCGATCTCGCGGCGCGTGGTCCACGGAAGCCGCCTAGAGTATCCGCCCGGCCACGTGCTGTATGAAACGTCGGGATGGATCAGCGATCTCCGCTTCTCACCTACGGGCGGCCAGATCGCATTTCTCGACCATCCCCTGATCGGCGACGACCGGGGATGGGTGTCCGTCATTGACCTCGAGGGACATCGCCGGGTCTTGACCCAGGAATTTTCCAGCGAGCAAGGGTTGGCGTGGTCGCCCTCGGGGGACGAGATTTGGTTCACCGCCGCCGCTGTCGAGTCGGCAACACCGGGCAGGCCGATCGGCGCGGTCAATCTCCAGGGTAAACTTCGTCTTGTGGCCAGCGCACCGGTTTACCTGCAGCTTCAGGACATCGCTCCAGATGGCAGGGTTTTGCTCAGCACGGTTACGGTCAGCACTTCGGTGGGAACGGGAGAAACAAAATCCGGACGCCTGCATGAACTGTCCGGCATCGTGCACCGTTGGATCAGCGGCGTTTCTGCCGATGGCGGCATGCTTCTTGTGAATGGCTTCGACACAAACAAGAACAACAGTTACCAGCTCTACCTGCAGAGCGCCGACGACTCGCCCCCCGTCCTGCTTGGCGAAGGCAGCGGCGCAGGGCTTTCTCCCGACGGCAAATGGGCTGTGGCCGTGGACGTACCGCATCCCGATTCGCTCTTCATTATCCCTACCAGCGTAGGCGACGCGCGCACTCTGCATGCGCCCCCCGGCCGCCAATTTGCGGGCGCGGCTTTCTTTCCCGATGGCAAACGCCTGTTGATTTCCACGAAAGCAACGGGCCAGATGACAGAAAGCGCCGTGCAGGATCTCGACAATGGAGCGGTGCGCACCTTTGGAAAACCAGGCCGCCACTTGCCCGTGAGCGGGTTCCGACTCTTCCCCGGGCCATCTCCAGACGGCCGGTTCTCGATCGAAACCGACGGCACGAATCATTACTGGCTGCAGCCCATTGATGGCGGCGAAGCCAAAGAAATTACCGGGGTCAATCCGGCCGAGCGGATCATCGGCTGGCGTGGGGACTCAAACAATCTACTCCTTTCCGATCCGACCGGCGCCGACACCGAGGTTTACAACCTGAACCTGGCTACGGGCACCCGCACTTTGTGGGTTCGCTTTTCCCCGGTGGAGAAAGCTGGAATTCGCAGCAAGGACATCCTTTTCACGCCCGATGGTTCCCGCTTTGCCTATGTGGCCCGCAGAATCACCTCCAACCTTTTCGTGGCCGACGGCCTTCGTTAGCCCCCGGGGCAAAAGCCAGGGCAAAAGCCGAGGCAAAAGGAAGATCGTCAAGCGATCTCTCCATGCCGGAAAGGGGATGAAAAGATCGCAATCCTGAGTTAATGAATAACTTTGGGTCGACCCCTGAGACCCAGCGCATGAGCTAGTCCGCAGTCAGAGGAGATTAGGATCGCAGATGCGCCCGACGCTGCCTGCGAAACCAGGCGAAAACCGGTACGCCAGCCAGAATAACCAGCAATCCATAAAAGGAGTTCGGCCAGTCTTCGCGGAAGGTGTAGTAGAGAAGAACCGCGGCTGCGGCGATGAACAAAGCGGGGACAAAAGGATAGCCAATCATCCGATAAGGCCGGGGAGCATCGGGATCGCGCCAGCGGAAGATGAAGACGGTGCTGCCGGCAATCATGTAGAAGAGCCATTCTGCGAAGATGGCCAGCGAAAATAGCTGCCGGAAATTACCTCCCAGCAGCAGCAGAACGATCGACAGCACCGCCTGCCACAGGAGGGCTACCGACGGTGTGCGGAAGCGCGGATGGACTTCGGCGAGAGCCGCGAAAAAATATCCGTCGCGCGCCACGGCAAAGGGAACACGAGCGCCGCTCATGATCGTCCCGTTCAGCGTGACCAACATGGAGATGGCCATGCCCGCGGACACGATGCTCGCGCCCATGCGTCCCATAACCAGGGCGACCGCGTCGGAGGCAGGACGCGGCGAGGCCGCAATCGCACTTGCCGGCAGCACGTACTGCACCCCGGCATTCACCAGCACATACAACACCCCGACCGTGGCCACGCCCGCAATCAGGGCAATCGGAATATTCCGTTCCGGCCGGTTCACCTCGCCCGCGACCATGTTCAGGTCGTTCCAGCCGTCGTAGGCCCACAGCGCCGCTACCAGCGCCGCCATGAAGCCGGCGATCCCGCCCTTGGCCCCAATGAATGTGGTGGAAAAGTTGCTCCAGCCACGTCCGGCTGCACTTCCTGCACCGCTGAAACAGACCACCACGATGCCAAGAATGATTGCCACCTTCAGCACCGTGAACACGAGCTGAAATTCTCCGGCCTTCTTGACTCCAAGGTAGTTCAAAACAGAAATCAGAAGGGCTGCGGCGATGGCCACAAGCTGGCCCCAGGTGACGGCGAAAGGAACGGTGATGGCATTGGTCGGGAAGAACGAAAAGATTGGGAACGTGCCCAGAATGCGAACCAGCCCGGTAGCGACTGTGGCCACCGAAGCGGGTTTGGCGATGACGAACCACGTCCAGGCGTAAAGAAAGCCTCCTAGCGGCCCGTAAGCATCGCGGACATAAACATATTCGCCCCCCGCTTGCGGCTTCATGGCGCCGAGCTCGGCGTAGGTGAGCGCGCCAAAAAAAGACAGCAGCCCGCCCACCAACCACGCCAGATACACCAGCTTGGCCGAGCCCACGGCCTGCATCATCTCGGCGGGTACCAGGAAGATTCCGCTGCCAATGATGGTTCCCACGACCACCGCGGAAGCGTGGCTCACGCCCAGATCGCGAGCCAGCTCTGGACGGGTAGCCGTTGGTTGGATTGGCGCCGGCATGGTTGAAGTGAGCCAGTATACGTCACAGGCGATGCTGGTCTTTTAGCAACTAGCCTCGGACGAGCAAACTGGCCGCGTATCCGATCCCGAACGTCACTACCGTCCCAAGCGGCACCCACCACGTCCACGGCACGTGCGTCCCTTGCCACAAATACAATCCCACGCCGAATCCAAACAGCATTCCGACCATCGCCCCGCGCTGATTGGCCCGCCGCGTGAGAACGCCAAGCAGAAAAACTCCGAGCAGCGCGCCATAGGCGACGGATGCGATCTGCAGCCCCACTTCTACTACGCGTCCCACTTTCTGCAACGCCAACACCGCCAACCCAAACAGCACCAGCGCCCAATAAAAAGTCGCTAACCGGGAGAGCCGCAGTCGCGTCCGCTCATCGGTCTGCGGCCGCAGGCGCAGAACAAAATCCATGATCGTGCTCGACGAAAGCGAATTCAGCGCCGCGCTCAGATTCGACATGGCTGCCGCCAGGATTGCCGCAATCAGCAGTCCGGAAATTCCGTGCGGCATCTGGCTGACGATGAACGTCGGATAGATGCGATCGGGTTTTCCGAAGATCGCCGACGGCACGCGATAGTACGCCCACAGCATTACGCCCACAATCAGGAAGAGAGCAAACTGGAACAGAATTGCCACTCCGCTCGAAAGCAGCGCTACGGCAGACTGCTTCTGCCCGCGCGCCGCCAGTAAGCGCTGGACAATCAGTTGATCGGTGCCGTGGCTCGCCGTGATGAAGGCGGTCCCACCGATGAGGCCCGCCCAGAACGTGTAAGGCAGCCAGAAGTTGGCTCTGAAGTCGAACACTTGCAGCTTGCCCGCGCCCGCCGCCGCGGTATGAATCGCACTCCATCCTCCGGGTACAAGATGCAGAATCGTGGTCAACCCAACCAGTGTCCCGCCGACATAAATCACGGTCTGAACCACGTCGGTCCAGATCACCGCCGCCANNGTATAGATGAGCGTCAATGCAGTGATGATGGCGATCGAAGCGATTTCGCCCGTTCCCAGCGCGATCGATACCACGATCGACACGGCATAGACTCGGACGCCCTCGGCCGCCGCGCGTGTCAACAGGAAAAGACCGGCGGTCATGGAGCGCAAGCCGCGCCCAAAGCGGCGTTCAATCAACTCGTAGGCGGTGTAAAGATCGCCGCGAAAATAATGCGGCAGCAGCACAAAGCTGATCACGATCCGTCCCACCAGATAACCCATCACTACCTGCAGGAAGGTAAGGTTGGTGTCATACGCAAGTCCGGGAATGCTGATGATGGTGAGCGTGCTGGTCTCGGCCGCAACGATGGAAAGCGCGATCGCCCACCAGGGGATGTCGCGTCCAGCTAGAAAGTAGTCGCGCAGCGAGCGCTGCCGCTTGCGGAAGCGCAGCCCGAACAGGGTGATCCCCATCAGATACAGCGCGATGATGGCGAGATCGAGTCTGTCGAGGGCCATATCCAAGATTCAAGCTGCGGGATGTTGCTCGCGACGTTCGCGGCCGTTCTTTGCTCTTTGCGCTCTTGGCAGTGAAAAGCTTTTATCGTCCGGAGAAAAGCTTTTCACCCGCAAAGAACGCGAAGAAATTCCGCCAAGGTCTCGAAGAAAAGCCAACCCCCTACACCACTTTTCATGCCACCGTCTCTCCTGGATGGTAAGGCGCAGACCAACAAGCCGCGATCCACAGAGGCGTTGATCCGTCATTGCGCACTCGATCCGAACTGCCCGGCGAAGCGACCGCGCCCCGCCCGCCAACCTGACAACGGCCCCGCGCCTGCGCAAGTCATAGTGGTTTCCCCACACCGCTCCCGCCGCGATTGAAGTCGGATGAATATCCGCAACCCGGCCCAGGAAATCGAGCNNTTTGAATCTTCACGTTGTCCGTTTTCAATTATGGCGTTAATCGAAATTCAATACGAGTGAGTCTTTATGGACGTTCGAGCCAAGGTGTCAGGTGCTAAGCCTCAGGTTTTAGGATCGCGAATCAGTCCTGCCCTCGTTAAGGCCCACAATCATCGGATCGAAGCCCCGGATCGAAGCCCCAGACCTAAGACCTGACTTGAGAACCGAGAACTGCCCTGTGGTAGAACTAACCCGTGGCCTACTACTTGGGCGTCGACGGCGGCGGCAGCAAGACCATGTGCGCCGTGGGCGACGAATCTTCGCTTCTGGCTACGGTTACAGCCGGCCCGAGCAACATCACTCGGGTGGGGCCAACTCGTGCCCGCAAAGCGCTGCATGTGGCGATTCGCCAAGCCTGTGCTCATGCGAAGATCGCTCCGCAGCAGGTGCAGCGTGCCTGCATTGGCGTCGCGGGCGCCGGACGCGAAGAAATTGCCGGNNATTGCCTACGGCCGCGATGCGCAGGGAAGGACCGCGCGCGCCGGAGGCTGGGGCTTCGCGATTTCCGATGAGGGCTCAGCCCACTGGATCGGCCGCTCCGCGATCTCCGCTCTGCTGCGCACGATCGACCGGGGTATCGATCAAAGTAAGGATGCCCGAGCCACCGCGGAAGCAACGCCGCTCCTCCGCGAAATGAAAGCGGCCTGGGAGCTTCACTCCCTCGACGAGCTGGTGCGCGCTGCCAACTCCAATTTCGACTTCGCGAAGTTGTTTCCCGCGATCCTGACCGCTGCCGAGGCCGGCGACGCTTTGGCCCCGCCTGTGCTCGCGCAGGCGGGTAGAGAACTTGCCCAACTCGCCGGCATCGTGGTTCGTCGGCTTTTCCCAGAAGACAATGGGAGCTTGCCCGGCCTTTCCTTAGCCATGGCAGGCGGCGTCTTTCGTCATTCCCCAGGGGTACGGGAATGCTTCGGCAATGAGGTTCGCAAGCTCGGGCCCCATCTTGAGCTGAATTCGCAAGTGGTCGAACCCGTAGCGGGCGCTCTGCAAATGGCCCGCGTCGAACGAGGCTGAAGTAAGATTAAGAATCGATCAGCCTTCCCAGATTCGACCCGAGTCAACTCCGCGAGAATCAGCGCCCGCCGCCAATCTCCAAAATAGCGCCGGTGGTGTAGGAAGCGGCCGGAGAGAGCAGCCACAGGACTCCTTCGGCCACTTCGGGCGCCGTGCCCGGCCTTTGCATAGGAATGGTCGCCGCCAATCGATCCAACCGGTCGGGCGCGCCGTTAGCGGCATGCAAGCCGGTTTCGATCAACCCGGGAGCGACTGCATTCACGCGGATTCCTTCGGTCGCAACCTCGCGCGCCAGCCCAATCGTGAAGCTATCGATCGCGCCCTTGGAAGCAGCGTAGTGCACCCACTCCCCGGCAGAACCCGTCCGCGCCGCCCGGGAAGAAATATTCACGATCGCGCCGCCCGTTCCGCCGTGGAGGGTCGACATGCGGCGCACGGCCTCGCGTGCACACAAAATTGCTCCCGTAACGTTCACCGCCATCACTTGCGCGAGAGTTTTTGCACTTACCGATTCCACGCGCGAGAACCCGCCGGTGATCGCGGCATTATTGACCAGAGCCTTGAGGGGACCCAGTTCGCGCTCCGCGGCCTCAAAGAGCTGGACGACATCTTCTTCGCGGGCGACATCGGCTCGAATGGCACAAGCGCGTCCGCCCGCGGAAACAATTTGTTCAGCCACACGAGCAGCTTCGGCCGCGCCGGCGGCAAAACCAACAGCCACGGAAAATCCGCGCTCACCCGCCAGTTTGGCTATGGCGGCACCGATCCCGCGACTGGCTCCGGTTACGATCAGCGTGCCGTATTCGTTCTGGTTTGACATAGATGCGATTCGCAGAGATTTGGGGAGCCCAGCCAACCTTTCGCCAACTAAATGTAGCAAGAAAAGCGGACCGCTGTGCGTGAGGAGCGCTGATCTTGGTCGAGCTAAAGGGCGCCTCGGCCATGGGGGAATCGGCAATGAAGGAGTCGCCTGCGCCAATGGTCAGTGGCTAGGCTTTATGGCGATCGGTCCGAGGGACCACTCCAAGCCAGCCATCGACAACTCCCTGCGGCACCCAATCCGCAAGGAAGATATTGGTCTCGCGTGGGGTCTTGGCGTTGCGGTTCGAAGCCCACCGAAGCTTCGTTCCACGCTGCGAATGGGATTCGCTATCTGCGAAAATGATTGCTGATCGCTTCCGCCTGTACCCGGGTTACGACCGCCGATAACGCGGCTGCGTCCGCTTGTTTTACGGCCTGCACGCTGCCGAAGTGTTCGAGAAGACGGCGAGTTGTACTGGCGCCTACGCCCGGGATCTCCAATAGTTCGGTGGAGCGGTCGCGCATCTGGCGGCGTTTGCGATGGAACGTCACGGCGAAGCGGTGGGCTTCGTCGCGAATGAGTTGTATCAAGTGCAGCACCGGCGAATGATGATCGAGCGCGATCGGGTCTTTTTCCTGCCCGTAGACGTAGAGAATCTCTTCGCGCTTGGCAATGGCCGCCAGTGGCTGGTTGATGATCTCCAGCGATTCCAGAGCCTGGGCTGCCGCGTGCAACTGGCCCAGTCCGCCATCGATCAGCACGAGGCTGGGCATCGGCTTTTCCTCCTGTTGGAGGCGCTTGTAACGGCGCGTTACCACCTCGCGCATGGAAGCGAAATCGTCGACGCCCTCGACCGTGCGGATGATGAACTTGCGGTAGTCCGATTTCTTCACTTTGCCGTCTTCCCATACCACCATCGAAGCTACGGTTTCCGCGCCTTGAATGTGTGAGATATCGAAGCACTCGATGCGTTTGGGCAGTTCGGGCAGGCTGAGAGCTTCCTGCAACTCTTCCTGGATGGCCTTGGTATTGGGCTTGAGCACGCGAAAGCGCTGATCGTAGGACTGCTTGGCGTTGGCGCCGGCAAGATCGATGAGCGAGCGCTTATCCCCGCGCTGGGGGACGAGGATGTGAACGCGTGCAGTGTGGGCGCTCTCGCCCGCGGCTTGGTCAGAGAGCAGGTCTTCGAGGGCTTCGCGGTCCTCGAAGTCGACGGGGACGTAGAGATTGCGCGGCACGTAGGGCTGGCCGATGTAGAGCTGCTGCAAAAGAGTGGAGAAAAACTCGCCCGGGTTGAAGGCGTCCGCGGCAGCAGGAGCAGGCAAGATTGGCTCGACTCGACTGCCAGGAGCTTGCCCTGAGCTTGACGAAGGGGCGGCTGTGCCCCCATTTTCTGAGGTGAGCTGGGGCAGCTCTTCCCAGAAGAATTCACGGCGGTCGAGGACGCGGCCGCCGCGCATGTGAAACAGATTTACCGCCAACATGCCATGTTCATAGTGATAACCGAAGACATCGGCGTCATCGCCTTCGGCAGCGGCGATGCGCTGGCGTTCCTGTAACTGCTCGACGGTCGAAATCAAATCACGGTATCGGGCTGCGCGCTCATACTCCTGGGAGGCGGCCGCCTGCCCCATGCGGGTATGCAGCGAGCGGCTCAAATCGGTGGGACGGCCTTCCAGAAATAGCTTCACGTCGCGCACCGCCTCCTGATAAGCATCGGCAGTAGTCAGATCTTTCACGCACGGGCCCAGGCAACGCTTGATGTAGTACTGCAGGCAGGGACGCGGATGAAAACGCGTGAGGTCCACCTTGCAGGAAGGAATCAGAAAATTGCGGTGGATGAGATCGACAATGCGATATGCCAGGTTCGCAGGGAAGTAGGGACCGTAGTAGGCGCTGCCGTCCTTGCGCAGGCGGCGCGTGACGTAGACGCGCGGCCAGCGCTCTCCCAGGGTCAGCTTCACGTAAGGGTAAGTCTTGTCGTCGCGTAATAGGATGTTGAAGCGCGGCTTGCGTTGCTTGATGAGATTGTTCTCGAGCGCCAGCGCTTCTTTGTTGTTGGCGACGACGATGTAGTCGACATCGACCGCCTCGCGTACGAGCGTGCCGGTTTTCGAGTCCTCCCAGCGGCCTTCATGGAAGTAGCTGGCGACGCGGCTGCGCAGGTTCTTTGCCTTGCCCACGTAGATGACTTCGCCTTCGGCGTTTTTATAGAGGTAAACGCCGGGCTCGGTGGGGATGGTGCGGATTTTGGCGAGGAGATCCATTTCTGGGAAGATGAGTTCATTCTATTCGATGGCTGTGCAGGCCCGGTCTTGCTTAGCAAGTGCTCACCATCGCTTGAGCCTTACCGTATAAAATTTCCATGACCCATGTTGGGTTTGCGTTGCCAAAGCCAGCTTGGCTTTCAGATGTTCGTATTCCCTAACACCGCAACCTGTTGAAAACGTATATACTTATGACTGGCTGTTCCCGGGCACAGGACTGGCACGTCCCGTGCAAAAGCAGGGGTGGAACATGTTTGGAACTTGCAGTACGAACACATTCCTGGGCCTGTAGGACAAAACAATTTGGCGCGTGGGAGAACCTGATCGCGCTGAGACAAGGAATTAAGGAGCCTCTTCCATATGACCCGCACTTCGTTAACGATTTTCTTAGCATTCGGCATGGCGGCCACAGTCGGCTGCACCACCAAGAACTACGTGAAGCAACAGACCACGCCGTTGATTAACAAGACCAACGAACTGGATGACATGACGGCGAAAAACAGCAAGGACATTAAAGACGTCGATGCCCGGGCGCAGGCCGGTATCCAGGCGGTCAATGCCAAGACGGCGGATGTGGAACAGAAGGCGCAGGCCGCCGATCAGTCTGCCGCCTCGGCGCAGCAGATGGCGGACGCCGCCAACAACCGCGTAGGCATTCTGACCAACACGGTCGCCAACCTCGACAACTATCGTCCGGTGGCCGAGACCTCAGTAAAGTTTGGCTTCAACAAAGACAATCTGACGCCCAAGGCCAAAGAGGCACTTGACCAGTTGGCAGGATCGATTGCCAGCACCAAAGGCTACATTATCGCCTTGGAAGGCAGCACGGACTCCGTTGGTTCGGCTGAGTATAACTATGACTTGAGCCAGCGCCGCGCGGACTCGGTGATTCAGTATCTGGCTTCGAAGTACAATGTGCCGGCCCACAAGATTTACGTGATCGGGTTGGGCAAGGATAAGCCGGTAGAATCGAATAAGACGAGCGAAGGCCGGGCCGACAACCGCCGCGTGGATGTCCGCCTGATGACCAACACCGTGGGCGACACGACCCAGCCCGCGGCCGCGCCAACCGGCCAGAACAATCCACCGTCGATGTAGTCGGACGAATCGTTTTTGCCTCCTCCCCGGAGGATCGCCAAACAGGCCGCTCAAGCCTCCCCCCTGAGCGGCCTGTGTTTTTTCTGGCTGCCAGTTCCTGGCGGAAACAGAACCGTAGTTTCCAAAGATCCGGCGTGCGACGGTAGAATGGAAGGTATGCGACGTTGGTTGTGGTTGGGCTTGTTGCTGGGATCGAGTGGTGCGCTGTGGGCACAGCAGGATTCGGCCCAACCCCCGGCACCGGCATCATCATCTTCTCAAAGTCGGGATTCTTCGCCCGGTTCTGATCAAAGCGGTTCTTCTCCTGCGCCGCCTCCCGCGAATGCCCCGCCCCCGAGCGCGGATTCGGTGAAGAAGGCGCGCGTACCGAACCTTGACCCGCCGCGCTCGGATCGCGTGCAGGTTGACGACCTGGCCCCCGGCGTTGGAGAGAGTTCCAGCAAAGACACACAACTGGATTTGAGCCCTCCCGCAGACGATGCGAAGGTGCATCCGCAGAGCTCGGCAGCCGTGGCGGCAGCGGAGGCTGATGCGCTGAGCCCCGGCGGGATTACCGAATTGCACAGCTGGGATCCGCACAAGGCCGCGAAAAGCGTCGAGGTGGGCGACTTCTATTTCAGGCGCAAGAATTACCACGCTGCCGAGGACCGCTACCGGGAAGCCTTGCGCTACAAGGACAATGACGCCATAGCGACGATCCGGCTGGCCGTGTGCCTGGAAAAACTTGGAATATGGGACGATGCCCGCGCCGAGTACGAGAGTTACTTGAAGATTCTGCCACACGGTCCCCAAGCCGCTGAAGCGCAGAAAGCGATTGACCGGCTGAAAGCTCAGATGGGAGCGAAATAACCGCAGTAGCCGGGCTGCGCCGGATTCTAGTTCGAGCGATTCCTCCGCTTCGCCCCAGACTTCACGCCAGCGTCAAGCTCAGCGTTGCTTACCTTGCTGTGGGCGGCTTCTCCGAGGATCAGGGTCGCGGGCCACTTCGGGCCCGAATAGGCCTTGCCCTTCGAGCGCGCGGCCTCTGCAGTGATGGCTTCGACAGCGTCCAAACAGGAGTGAGTCATCTGTGTGCGCAGTGGACCAGCAACCCCTCCTCGGATCATCAGCATCGCGGTGCCATGCATCAGGGACCACATTGAAAGCATAAGACGAGTGTGCTTCCGGGGAGTTCCTCCCAAGCGCCGGGCCAGGCGAAAGCGCATGAGATTGAAAGAGGGCCAGGGCTCGTGCAGGGATGGAGGCTGGGCGAATCCGTCGAAGAGCATCTCGTAGGCGTGGGGATGATCCAGGGCATACTCGAGATAGCGCTCGCAGGCTTGAGTGAGGGATCGGGTGCGACTGAGTGCGGCAAAGAGCTCGACGCGGGTCTGGATGCGGACCGCGCGGAGAATATCGTCGCGGTTGTGGTACCGTTCGTAGAGCGTAGGAGTGGAGGTGCCGGCCGCCTTGGCGACACCTCGCATGGTGAGAGCTTTTTCGCCGCCCCGGGACCACAACCGGCAGGCGGCGTCGAGGATGCGCTGTTCGAGTTGAGGGTCTGGTTGTCTGGGCAACGGCCCGCCTCCGCATCGCCAAGCATGACTGAAGGGCCCAAATACTTTGACTACGTATAACTAACACCGTACAATGATCCACGCCCAGCAATCTCGCAGGCACACGCCGATGATCCCATCGAATTGAGGAGTGGTGGATGCTAGACGATGAATCCAGCAGGCAGCCAGGAATCGGCCGCTTAATTTCCGATCTCCGGGCGGCAAAAGTAGAACTGCTGAGTGCGCAGTGTGCCACCGACCGCCTCCGTTTACAGTATTCTGTCGCAGATATTGTTTCGTTCGGGGAACACCGGACGCTGAAAGGCGCGATCGCCTCCGTTGGCGCCCTGTGCCGCTTCTTTGCCTCCATCGAGGACCAAATGAAGCAGGCTGAGCAGAAAGAATAAAATCGCAGCGAGGTGTTGCTGTTCTTGCCGCGGCCGTCCCGAATGCGAGTGTGATGCTCAATCCTATTTCTCCACGCGGCTAAATGCGCCGGTCGTGGCGTTGACCGCAACTGTCAGCTTCGCAGTTTCGCGGGAATCGCCGTAGATGACGTGCCAGATCAGTTCGTTGGTGTTGTGGTTCCAATCGCAAATGTAAATGACGGGGGTTTTGGGATCCTTTTCGAGGATTCTGTCGCCGCCGTGTTTCTGCGCCTCGGCAAAGGCCTGGTCGGAGTCCACCTTGAGGAAGGCCACATCAAAAACCTGAGTGGAGGCGTTGCTGGGGTTGTAGGTGTCTTCATTGCCAGGGGAGACCCCGCGCGAGGGAGCGTCGGGGGCATTGCTGCCAGACCAAATGAAAGGCTTCACGCCGTGCTGTAGGGCTGAGGCGAAGCTGGCCCGCCAAATCGCCGACTTGCCATCCTGTCCATTGCCATCTACGGAGGGAGTAGATTCGATACGGAAGGGCTTCACGTCCGCAGCATAATTGCGAGCCGCAATAAAGACCTTCTGAAAAGCGGCGCGTCCTGTAAGCAGCTCGGGAGGCTTGGGTTCCGGCTTGGCCTGCGGCGCCTGGGGAGTGTTCGACTCGCAACCCGCAAGCAGCGCGAGCATCACAAGGATGGCGACGGCAGCGGCCGACGCGCACCCATTGCCAAACAGCATTCTCCGGGTCTGGTCTACATTCACTCGACTCACGACCCTACCAACGACTCCTTCCGCGACTACGGTGACAACAGCGGTCTCTCGTTGCACAAACTCCCGCATTTTCATGGCGACCTTCCTGCTATAACTGGGAATGATTTAATGGACGCGCCACATTCTACCTGAAGCGCGCCGAAATGCGAGAGTAGGGCCATGGATTCCTGCTTGGAAAAATTGAAACAGGCACTGGAGTCGGCGGTGGAAGGGATGTCCAAAGAGCGGTTGACCTGGCATCCCGCGGGCAAATGGTGTGCGGCGGAGGTGCTGGAACATCTGTACCTGACCTACACCGGAACGATCAAGGGATTCGAGCGAGTGATGACAAGCGGTAAGCCCATGGCGACGCGAGCCTCCATGGCCCATCGCGCCCGGACCTTCGTGGTCCTGGGATTGGGTCACATGCCCGCCGGACGCAAAGCGCCCGCGATGACAGTGCCTCGGGGCTTGTCCGCGGAGAAGATGCGAAACGAGGTCGGGGCAAAGATTGTGGCGATGGATGCGATCATCACGCAGTGTGAAGCCCGCTTCGGGCGCGGGGTCCGCCTGCTTGACCATCCAATTCTGGGTCCGTTGACCGCGGCGCAGTGGAGAAAGTTTCATCTGGTGCATGGCCAGCATCACCAGAAACAGCTCCTCCGACTCCGCGAAGCCGGAACCCAGGAGCTGAAAGCCGATTCAACTCTGCGCCCTTGACGCCGGCCGCCCGCGTGCTCCCTAGTCGATCATGGCGGCCGGAACTCCGGCTTTGCGGGCTTCTTCCTTCATATCCTCGAGTTTCTGCTTGCCGTCTTCGACAGCCTTCTGCTTGTCGGCCAGCTTCTGCTTATAATCTGCTTCTTCCTTGTCCCACTGAGTCGCATTGCGCATGCGGTTGCCCACGTCGGCATACATCGCGGCGGCGCGAAGCTGGTATTCGCGTTGCAACACGTCGAGTTCGCGGCTGGCGAGGTCAATTGAGTCCTTCTGCGCGGTTAGCTTGTCCTGCCAGGCTTTCCAAGCGGCTTGTTTCTTGGCCTGCTCCTCGTCGGCGGAAGCGGCGGGTTTGGCCGCGGCGTCCTTGCTGTCAGCCGGTTTCTGGCTGGCGTCAGCAGCAGGCGCCGGGCCGACGACGGAGAGCTTGTCGTTCGTCGGAAGGTTGTCGTTGTCAAAGACCTTGGGCTTGGCTTTGGCGGAGCCCGGATCCTTGCGGACCTTGCGCGCATAGTCGCCGAGAGACGATTGACCCTGGTCCTGCGATGTGGTCTGCGCCCCCGCCGGAGAAGCCAGCAGGACCGCGCATAGCACGAATCCGAATCCCAACCCGATGTGTGTCATACGCTTCATAGTTTCATCCTTTACTTGCACTCGCCTTGCGGCTCGATTGTTTGCGGTGGATCTTCAAATGTCGTTGCCGGCTGCGCTGGCAGGAGTTGCTGCGCCCGCAGCCGTGCGTGTCGCTGCCAGAAATCCTCCGATGTGGCGGTCGAGACGAGCCGCTTCGCTGGCGATATCGGCGGCCAATTCCGAAGCGAGCTCTGGCTCGTGATTCCGCGCCAAGCGCTGGGCGTATCCGGCGATCGTGGCCAGAGAGGTGCGCAGCTCCAATGCCATCTCGGCGGAAATCTCGCCATGCAACTCTTGCTGGTGGCGGATCCGTTCAAATTCGCTGCGATCGCTGATCAGGCAAGCGGCTCCGAGCAGGCTGCCGTCAACCGCGGGCACCGGCGAAACTGTCATTGCGATCCGAAGCGAGTGGCCCGTGGGCGTTGTGTAGTCGGCCTCGAGTTGCCGGCACTTGCTCCCCTCGCGCAGCACCGCATTGACTTCTTCCGTCAGCCGCCCGGGCGTGTCTCCCAGCCCATCGGCACAGACGACGGAAGAGTCAGCCGAACAAACCACAGCATCGCGAAAAATATCTTCCACGCTCATGCCCGAAGGGGAATGGAAACCGAGAATCTCCTTGGCAGCGGGATTTGCTTGTTTCACCAAACCGTTGAGGCCGAAGACCAGTACGCCGGAGGAAAGATGAGAGAGCACGGCCTGACTGAAGTTTTCCGTAGTGCGGGCGCGGCGTTGCTCGGCAAGTGTCTGCAGCTGCAGTTCGTGTTTCTGCTGTTTGAGTTGCTGGATGACAGTGTTGTAGAGGTGGAGCGGCAGATTTTCCAAGCTGGGCGGGCCGGCGCAGCCGAGATCGGATTCGGCGGCGATGCTCTGCCGAAATCTGTGCATCAGCCAGATGGCAAATACAAAGGCAGTTCCCGCCGCGAACAGCACCAGTACAGCCCGCAAGACCAAAGGATTGCCAAGCAGATTTACCACCAGAACCTCCCGTACCAACGCAAGAACTGGTTGCCTACGAAAAACGCGAGTAAAGCCATGCTGCCCAGGAAAACACCAAAAGGCATTTGATAATGGCGGTAGACCATTTGCGCGGATTGCCATCCGCGGCGGCGCGCCGCCTGCAGGTTTTCCAGCCGACGCCGGAAACGATGCGTACGCTTGATCCACACCACGAGCACGGTAATCAAGCCAAACAGCGATCCCGCAAGCGAAGCGGTGAAAATGGTAAAAATGGTGAGCTTCATGCCGAGAAAGGCACCCACCATCGCCATCAGTTTCACATCCCCGAAGCCCATGCCTTCAGCTCCCCGCCAGCGCAAGTAGACTGCTCCTGCGCCGTAAATGAACGAAGCCCCCAAGGCCGCACCGAGCAGGGAATCGAGCAGGGAAAACAGGCGAGCGGCAAGATCCGCGCTGAAGGGAAGGCTCACGATTCCTGGCAGAAACTGCGAAGCCACATCATGCACCGGAACCAGCAGACTGAACAGCACGCCCAGGGCGAGGCCAGGGAGCGTCAGCTTGTCGGGCAGGAGCTTGGTTTCGGCATCGGTAAAGATAAGGCCGAGCAGGAGAAATCCGAAGACGCAGTATTTCAATGTAGTCAGCGTGAGTGCGAAATAAGCGTAACCGCCGAGAAAAACAGCGGCGGTGAGCAGTTCCACGAAGAGGTAGCGCGCCGAAATTCTGGCTTTGCAGTGGCGGCAGCGCCCGCGAAGAATCAGCCAACTGACGACGGGGAAGTTGTCATAGAAGGCGATGGCTCGCTGACAGCGGGGGCAGGCTGAACGCGGCGTCACCACTGACAAACCCAAGGGTAGGCGGTAGATACACACGTTCAGAAAGCTGCCAAAGGCCAGCCCGAGGAAAAAAATCGCCGATGCGTAAAACGGGTCCACTGAGTTTTTAGGCGTTCTTCTGGAAGTGCGATCGCGCTGCGACGCGCACATCTTCCTGAGAACGCAGATATTGCCGGTTCTTGAGTGGATTATAAGGCGACGAGGGCAGGGAGGACTAAGGTACTGAAGTCACTGTCCGAGCGGACAACGGG
>PMHI01000492.1:69402-71296 GCA_003156615.1 Acidobacteriaceae bacterium
TGTTCCGCCTTGCTTGGCCTCGAAGGTCTCGATCGAGTCGACGAGGCTGGCGACCCTTTGCTGCACCTCGCCCCCCGGCTGACTCTGGAGATAAACGGACCCTAAGATGAAGCGGGGTTCCGGCGCGGGAAAGTCCAAAACCCGAGTTTACGGCTTTGTTCCCGCACGAACACGGAAAAGGTGAGCCCGGCGGCGAGTTTGACCTCGAAATGGAACTATGCCACACTGGCTCGCGGCATTATCTATGACCCGCTGTGGCAGCCCTCTGGCCGATGCTTTTGCGCGCCTGGTTTGCACGTTATCCATGCTCTGCTGCTTGCTCGCGACCGCGGCATGGGCACAGCGGGTCGGCCACCCCGATGACACGGGATCCCGGCTAGATGCTGCGACCACGTACTCCACCGCTGCCGGCACCGGCGTGCTCGTCTTCACGGTGTTCGCCGAAAACACCGGTACGCATCTCGACCGTCAGGCGTTGCTCCGGTTGGTAAACCACACAAATCAGACGACCACCTGGCAGACCACCGAAGATAGGTCGCAGGGCGTTTTCACCAACGTTCCGTACGGAAACTACTCCGTTGAAGTGAGTGCCGCCGGCTATCTCAGCACGCGGAAAGAAGTGCAGGTGATGAGCTCCCTGCGCCCGGCTGAGATCGACATTGTGCTCGAGCGCGACCCCTCCGCGATTAATCTCGACGTGGCCGACGACATCCTGTCTGCCAAGGCGCGCAAAGAAACGAAGCGTGCGGTTTCGGCGCTGAAGTCCGGCAAATTCGCAGATGCGCAAAAGCAGCTCGACCAGGCTTACCAGTCAGCTCCATCGAGTTCGGCTCTCAATTTCCTGCTGGGATATCTGTATTTTCAGAAGAAAGACTTCGAGAAGGCGTTCCATTACCTGGAAACCGCCGCAACCCTGAAACCCCACGATGCACAAGCCCTGACACTGCTGGGAAGGGCGGGCCTGGAGCGGCAGGATTATGCCGCGGCGAGGTCAGCTCTGGAGCAAGCGGTGGCGGCCGATGTCGAAAGCTGGCTCGCCCACGACCTGCTCGCTGATAGTTACTTGCAGCAAAAAAATTACGACAAAGCACGAGACGAAGCTCAGCTTGCGATCGCCAAGGGAAGGACGGAGGCCAGTCCGGCACAGCTCGTTTTGGGGCAGGCGCTGGTTGGCTTGGGACTCGACCAGCAGGGCATCCAGGCGCTGGATACTTTTCTGCAGGAGTCGCCGCATGACCCCATGGCTGGCCAAGTGCGCGATCTGATCGCACAAATCCGGGAGCACGAATCCTCCTCTCCGTCCACAGAGGATGCGATGAAGACCGAGGCNNAAGCTTACTTTGGCGCCCGGGGTCATCTGCCCGTCCAAGAAAGTCGTGGAAGAAACCGGAAAGCACGTCCAGCAACTGGTGGACGATGTGGCACGCTTTGCGGCAGTCGAAGACCTGTTCCACCAGAGCCTCGACCAATTCGGCAATGCTGTTCGGACCGAAACCCGGAAATACAACTACGTGGCCTTGATTTCTGAACCTCAGCCGGGTTCTCTCTCGGTCGAGGAGTTCCGCTCCGATAAGTTAGACCCGAAGGGCTATCCCGATGAGATTGCCAGCGCCGGCTTCGCGGCGTTGGCGCTCGTTTTTCATCCCGACATGCGCGACAACTTCGACATAAGCTGTGACGGCCTCGGGGCCTGGCGCGGTCAGGCGACCTGGCTGGCGCGTTTCCGGCAGCGAGCTGACAAACCCAGCCGCATGCACAGTTATAAGGTTGGCGGTCGTGTGTATACCGTAGACCTGCGGGGACGGGCCTGGATTACCGCCGACAAGTTCCAGATCGTGCGCATCGAGGCCGAGCTGGTTCGCCCGATTCCAGAGATAAAACTTCTCAGCGAGCA
>PMHI01000592.1:0-2057 GCA_003156615.1 Acidobacteriaceae bacterium
GGTTTGTCGCGAATCGGATCTGGGGCTTATGGGGATCGCATTTCGAAATAAAAGTGATAATGGTTTCGACACCCAGGATTGAACTGCTCACGGCAAACCGGGCACCGAGATTCGCCCTGCATGTACTGGCGGATGGTTAACTCTGTGCCGCAGGCTCCACAAAGTATCGCCGGCTCGTCCCATTCGGTCTCTGGCCAAACCTCGATCGTGTGATCGGCCAGAGCAGAATGGCAATCCTTGCAAGCATAGTAAACCCCGCAGCACTTGATCTTGATCGCGATGATGTCCGTGGGTCCGTGGTAATGTGCACAACGGGTCTGCGGATCAAGATTGACACCGCGCACGGCAGGAGGATTCGGCGACATTGCGCAAACCAGAGAACCAGAAAGTTTAGCCAATTGTCAGCAGCTCTTCATAGAATCCGCCGATCTGCTGCGCCCGATCCACGAAATGAATCTCTAGTATCCAATGCCGCTGTCGGCCCGAAGCATCCGGCGTTCGCATCCGGTTGTGATTCTGGGGATGGACATAGAGGGTGATCTTGTCCCCGGCGATTTTCTCATGTGGGAAAACGCCGATCAGGTGTCCCGCGATGGGGCCGCCGTAGTCCCAGCCAGCTTGCTTCGCCAATTGCTGAGCTTAGGCGTACAGCTCCGCCGCGGTGATCTCAGTGTGTTCTTGAAAATACCGCTTGCCCTTAGCGAATGCCTCTTCGATGTCGCGGCACAGCTTGCGTTTCTGCGGATCGTTTCCTACGACATAGCTCCGCCCGAAGTCGGCTTCCCAGTCTTCGAACACGGGACCGAAATCGAGAAAGACGATGTCATCCTCCCCGACCGTCAAATCTGGAGGATTCTCATCGTAGGGAGCCAAGGTATTGCGCCCGGCGCGCACGATGCGTTTGTGCCAATAGCGCGAGATCCCGTACATGCTTTCGGCAAGCTCATAGATGTTCTCATTGATTTCGCTTTCCTTTACTCCTGGGCGAATCAGGCTCTGCGCTTGGATCTCTGCGAACAGGGCCTGGGCCTTTATCTGAGCGTCCAACAAACCGGCGGCTAGAGCTTCTTCTGATTTCTCCATGACGGAACAGATTACAACAAGCAAAACAAGATGAGCCCAAGGGAAAGAAAATCAGCGGGCCGGAATCAGTGGCCCGCGCCTCGCACAGAACCGTCGGCGGCCCCCCGAAATTTCCGCATGTGGTGATTGAAGGGGTTTGACGGCCCGGATTTCGTTGACGCTAGGTTCAACGCCCGTAGTGCGCGATGAAGACCGCCTTCCCCAGCAGATGTTCTTTAGCGGTCGACACCACCATCGCACCGCTGGAGTCCGCCGGCACGTCAAGTTTCTCGATGCTCAAGGCATACACGGTGAACGTATAGCGATGCGGTGGATCTCCCTTGTCCGGGCAGGGCCCGTGATAGGCGTCGTTTCCGAGATCCGTGCGGCCCTGCATGGTCCCGGGCGGCAGAACCGAGCTGTGCTCGGCGCCGGCTCCCTTGGGTAGCTTGTCGACCGTTGCCGGCAGGTCATAAACGATCCAGTGCCACCATCCCGAGGGATCGCCGTGCTCGTCGGGGTCGAACAAGGTCACAACAAAACTCTTCGTTCCAGCCGGCGCGCCGGTCCATTGCAGCGGGGGCGACATGTTCCCTCCACGGCATCCGAAAACGTTCGCGGTATAAACTTCGGGAACTTTGGCCGCGAGCTGGGCGTCCGGACTGGAGAGCACAAATTTAGACGGCGCTGGCGATTTCACTTGCGCTGTGCTGACACACACAGCCGCCATCACCGCGATCGTAGGCAGCACGCTCAAGACGTTGGATATTCGGGTTCGCAGCATGTCAGCCCTCTCATTTATCGAGATTCAAACTCAGCAATCACAATGCGGAAAAACGGAACGCAACATCAGCTCACCGCCCCAGAAATGACTACTTCGGCGGCTGATGACTGAGACCCCAAACATAGGCGGCCACCGCGGACGCCTGGGCGTCTGAGAGTTGGGCTCCGCCCATGGGCGGCATCGGGCTGCGGTATTGCTTGGGCTGCGGCAC
>PMHI01000592.1:2091-7446 GCA_003156615.1 Acidobacteriaceae bacterium
GTCGATCCTTCGGGAACCGGAAGATTTTCAGTGTTACTCTCCGGCGGCTGGGCGGACGATCGCACGACTTTGCCAGCAGGGGCCGAAATGCTCGGGCAGGGAGTGCCCTTAGGTTCTCGGCCCGCGGGATCGCCCGTGTAGACGATGCGATAAATCCGTCCGCGAATGTCGTCGGCAACGTAAAGCGCCCCGTCGGGTCCGACTGCGAGCCCAGAAGGGCGGTGTGTAGCTCCCTCCGGAGTTTTTACCGGCCCAGCGAAACCATCGGCGAAGATCTCGCAGTTGCCGGAGGCGCGATCGCCGTCGAGCGGCTGAAACACTACGTTGTAGCCGCCTTGCGCATAAGGCGCTCGATTCCATGAACCGTGGAAGGCAATGAATACACCATCGCGGTAGCGGTTGGGAAAGCTCTTTCCGTCGTAGCGCGCCATTCCATTTGGTGCCCAATGGGCTGGAAATGCGGCAACAGGGGCGAGTTTGTTCATGCAAACACCCACGGCTTTACCTCCGTCACCGCCGTATTCCGGCGCAAGCACTAGCTTTTTCTGCACACCGTCGTAGTAACACTCGGGCCAGCCATAGTCGCCGCCCTGCTTCAAGAGGACCAATTCTTCAGCCGGCTGCGTCGCTTCTTCCCCGGGTTGATAGAGCTCAGGCCAGTTCGAATGCAGCTGGTCTCGCCCGTGTTGTGTAACAAACAAGCGACCAGTGGCATCGAAGGCGAAGCCTTCGGCATTGCGTATCCCCATCGCGTAGCGCCCTGCGGGTGAAAACGTCTGGTTCGTTTTGTTGGCGTCATAGCGCCAGACGCCGCCACGCGTCTCCAACTCAGTGCATGGGTTGTCGCCGGGTATCTTGGGCTGCCGGTTCTTCGCCTGGCAGGAATTGGTCGCGGTGGCGACATCGACGTATAGGGATCCGTCGTTCCCGATGATGAAGGGATGCATGGGATGATCTCCGCCGAGAGGCAATTTGGAGACGATGGTTTCGGGTGTACCTTTCGGCACGATCGAATCGGCGGAAAATGCATATCGTACGATTCGGTCGTTGATCTCCGCATAAATCGCCCCCTTATACAGGCCGATGCCTGTGCCACCGGCTCCGCCTGTCTGGACGGTCTCGCCGAAGCGCTCAATCACGTCTGCTTTTCCTGCGCCGGTCTTGTCTTCGAGAGCCACCAGAAATCCGCCATCATGTGTCTTATCGAAGTCGTAGTAATCCCCCGACCAAGTGTTGACGTAAACCACTCCGGTCGGCCCCACTACGAGGTGGCGAGCGTGACCAATGCCGTCTGCAAATACGGTCGCGCAAAAGCCCGCGGGCAACGTCAATCCGCTGTCATTGTGCGAGCACGATCCGCTCTTGGTTTTCTTCCCAGGACTCGGCTCATTCTGCGTCAAGCCCGTTACGCTGCTGACGCACACTGCGGCGAGCACGACAACGGTAGACAACCGAGGTGTAAATAATCGGAGCGATCGCATTGAAGCCTCCGGGGATCGACGTAGAACTGCCGCGAGCGATTCTAATACAGTCAGCAGGTTCATGTGGCTCGTAGGCTCGGCACGACGAATCCGGTCACAGGACTAGATTCCCACGATCCAGTTCACGGGGGCCTCGATCCTTGACCCGAGAGTGCCTCCAAAAAGGCGTGCGATGTAACTTTTGGATTCCGAATGAATCCAATCGAGTAAATATCTGCTATGTTGCGAAGAATCCCGAAGGTAGACTGGACGGGCCGATGCTGATCTATCTCCTGGCTTTCGTTGGCGGTGTTCTGACGATTTTGAGCCCGTGCATCCTGCCCGTGCTGCCCTTTGTATTCGCGCGTGCGGATCAGCCCTTCCGCCGTTCCGGCCTGCCTTTACTGGTGGGAATGGCGCTGACGTTTTCCGTTGTAGCAATCGCAGCCGCGTTCGGTGGCCATTGGGTAGTGCGCTTGAATCAAGGCGGCCGCTACGTGGCCATGCTCGTCTTCCTGGTTTTGGGTGTGAGTCTTCTGTTTCCCTCCATGGCGGAGGTGTTGACTCGTCCGCTCGTAAACGCCGGGAGCAAACTGCAGGGTGGCCCATCGGCGGAGACCGGGATAGGAAAGTCCTTTGTGCTGGGAATCTCGACGGGGCTTCTTTGGGCCCCCTGTGCGGGCCCGATTCTCGGCCTGATCTTGACCGGAGCGGCCATCCAGGGCCCAGGTGCCCGCTCGTCGTTCTTGCTCCTGTCCTTCGCTCTGGGTGCCGCGACTTCTCTGGGAATTGCGCTTTTGGCAGGCAACAAGGTTTTTTCCGCTTTGAAGCGTTCGCTTTCGTTTGAGGTCTGGATCCGTCGTGGATTAGGCGTTGCGGTGATCATGGGAGTGGTTGCGATCGCTTTAGGCTGGGACACAAATCTACTCACCAAGTTTTCCTTTGTGAACACTTCGAGAGCGGAAGAGCATTTGATCGATGCCTTGCATCCGGAAAAGCCGGCGACGGTTTTGGCGGCGAACGCAGCCGACGCTCAACCCACCCTTGACGATGAAGGCCCCCTGCCCGATTTGAGCGGCGCCGTTGCTTGGCTCAATTCGCCTCCGCTCACTGGCAAATCCCTGAAGGGAAAGGTCGTGCTCATCGACTTCTGGACCTATTCCTGCATCAATTGCCTGCGGGCGTTGCCCTACGTGGAAGGCTGGGCGGCGAAGTATAAGGATGCTGGTCTGGTAGTCATCGGCGTGCATACGCCCGAATTTGCGTTCGAGAAAGAACGCAGCAACGTCGAGAAAGCAGTGCGCGACCTGAAGATTAATTATCCGGTTGCCATCGACAGCGACTACAAGATTTGGCAAGCCTTTCACAACGAGTATTGGCCGGCGCACTACTTCATCGACGGCAAAGGGCGGATTCGATATCACCACTTCGGCGAAGGCGNNGGCGGGAGCCGGTGCGGAAGCCGCTCCCGACAATGGGAATGTCCGTTCGCCGGAAACCTACGTCGGATACCATCGGGCAGAACACTTTGCTTCCACCGAGGCGATCGCTAGAGATTCCGGGCGCTCTTATACCCCGCAACCCAGACTTTCGCTCAATCAATGGGCTCTCGGTGGGAGTTGGAAGGTCGGCGAGGAAAGCGCAGTGCTTCAGACAGCTCCGGGAAAGATTATTTTCCGCTTTCATGCACGCGATCTTCACCTGGTCCTCGGAACCAACAAGGATGGCAAGCCGGTCCGCTTTACCGTGAAACTGGACGGCACCGCCCCAGGCGACGATCACGGCGTCGATACCGACAACAACGGTGCGGGAACAGTCCAAGGGCACCGCCTTTATCAGTTGATCCGGCAAAAGGGGCCCGTCGAAGATAGAACATTCGAGATTGACTTCCTTGATCCGGGCGTGCAGGCGTTCGCGTTCACGTTTGGTTGATTGGCAGTAGGGGGTCGATCGGAGTACTCCTTCACATTCGCGCCATCGCAATAGAACATCTCCGCGATCAAAACCAAAGTTGAAATTAAGCAGCTGACGATTTCAGCCGCTCCAGTTGCATCGAAGCAAGTGCTACTGACGATGGACAGTGTGCTACGCTAATTGTCGACGGAAGGACAGTGTTTCATGGCAGACCTTAGCCGTATCGGAGTGTCGCTCGATTCGGAACTACTACATCGGTTCGATTCGTTCATCGCGGAAAAGGGCTATGACAATCGCTCTGAGGCGTTTCGCGATTTGATTCGCGACCGACTCGTCGGGTCCGCGGTGATCCCCTCCAATGCGTTGGTCGTGGGTACGGTCACCCTGATCTACGATCATCACACGCGGCTGCTGCCGGAGAAGCTTACCGATCTCCAGCACGAGAGTCACGCAATCGTCATTTCCACTCTGCATGCCCACCTCGACCATGAGAGTTGTTTGGAAGTGGTCGTGCTTCGCGGAAAGTCGAGAGATGTGCAAAAACTAGCGGATCGGCTCATCAGCACCAAGGGCGTGCAGCACGGCCGGTTGGTGATGAGCTCTCCAGACACCCTCTCGCACCATCATCCGCCTGGCCGTTGATAGCGCCACAGGGAAACCCCTAGAAGCGGGTCGGGGAAGTCCTAGAAATATTTCAACCCTGTCCGATCGGGCCGGATCGGGCTTACAATTCACAGTCTGTAGCACGATCGCGAGAGTCGTGTTATACGTGGTAGCACGAACGGGCGGAATGTAATATGCTAAGCCTCAAGGCTGTCGTTTTGGTTCTACTCCCGAGCCTTTGGGGTGTCGTAGTTCTGGTTGGCTCGCCTGTCTGCTTATGGGCATTAGCCAACGGCAGCCTCTCAGGAACGCTGAAGGATCAGAGTGGCGCAGTTGTTTCTGGCGCGACCATTACGTTAGTCAATACTGCCCTGAAATCAGAATATAAAGCCGCTTCGAACGGACAAGGATTCTATTCGTTTCCGACTCTTCCGGTCGGTCACTACGATCTGACCATCGAAGCCACCGGGTTCAAAATCCAAAAGAAAACGAATCTTACGGTCGATACCGATGCGGCGCTCAAGCGGGACGTGGTACTCAGCGTAGGGCAGCGCTCTGAAAACATTACGGTAGTGGCCGAAGCGGCTACGGTCGAGGCCCTGGTCGATGCCGTGGCAACTCATCTTGGCGAGCTCGTAACCGGCTGGCAGATGGCGCTGCCGTTGAACGGGCGGAGCTATACCGATCTTCTCCCCATCCAGCCTGGAGTCGCCCCCGTCTCAACTCTACTTCCGAACTCGGTAATCATGGCCGGAGTGACCGGGGGACTTTCGCCCTCCGGTGACTTGAATCCGGGGGACTTGTCGATCGACGGACAAAGGGAGTCGTCGAACGGCTTTCTGGTCGATGGCATTGATGTCGAGGAGCACATGAATGGCGGAACATCCATCGTGGCGAATCTGGACTCAATCGATGAATTCCGTGTTCTGACCAATAACTTCGATCCGGAGTATGGCAACTATAACGGCGGCATGGTAACCGTCATCACCAGGTCGGGCAGCGATTCCTTCCACGGCAACGCATTCGAATTTTTGCGCAACACGGCGTTGGACGCCCGCGGGTACTTCGACCTGAATCGGCCAGTGTTCCGGCAGAATCAGTTGGGTGGCACGCTTGGGGGTCCACTCAAGCATGGCAAAGTCTATTTCTTTGCGGATTATCAAGGGACCCGAACGAATGAAGGCGTGGAAACGGGAGACATCTCGGTGCCTTCCCTCGAAGACCGGGCTGGCAATCTGTCCGATCAGTCCGCGTCATTCGTAACCACAGAGGCCAGTGGGAATACCGTCCCCACGAGGGTGAGCGGTCCCTATTTGGCAGGCATTCTCTCGACACGACTCCGTTATGCAGTTTCCGCGGGGGAACCTTACTACACGCC
>PMHI01000007.1 GCA_003156615.1 Acidobacteriaceae bacterium
ATGTGGGACGGCACATGATCGAGCGAGGAAAAGGCAGCATTATTAACGTCTCCTCGATTGCTTCGGTGATCGCGCTGGGATATGGCACAGCCGGCTACTCAGCCGCCAAGGCCGGGGTGAATGGCCTGACTCGCGAACTGGAGATCGAATGGGCAAAAAAAGGGATACGGGTCAATGCCATCGCTCCTTGCCAGATCGATACTCCAGGTTTGAGAGAAACGCTGGCCGATCCAGTCTATGGCGGGGAAAAATTGATGAAGTCATTCCTCGAGAATATCCCCCGAGGGGCGCTGGGTCGTCCGGATGAGATCGTCGGGCCGTGCATCTTCCTTGCTTCGGATGCATCCAGCATTGTCACCGGCCACCTTCTTATGGTGGATGCCGGCGTGTCGGTCAAGTAGTTGGGCGTTCGGGCGTCGAAAGCGGAACGGTGCCCTGCTCCGGTAAAGATACTCTCGTGGATCAGTTTCCTTTATCAAGAGATTTCGTAGGGAGAGTGCGGATTGGATCGAGTCAAAGGCAAAGTTGCTATCGTAACTGGCGCCGCGGGCGGAATCGGCAGAGCAGTGTGCAAGCTTCTAGCCCAGGAGGGAGCGAAGGTGGCCCTTACCGATCTCCGTGACGAAAACGGGAAGAAGGTCGCCCGGCAAATCAGTTATAGCGGTGGCGTCGCGGAATACTGGCACCTTGATGTATCGGATGAAAAAGAAGTGGCGCAGGTCATTGCAGAAATCCACGCGAAGTGGGAGGGGATTCATGTGCTCGTAAATAACGCGGGCATTGCGGGAGTGAACGCGCCCACCCACGAAATGCTGTCTGACGACTGGGACAAAGTAATGAACGTGAATGTGATGGGCGTTTTTTTCTGCACGAAGCACACTGTTCCCTTCCTGCAAAAAGGCGGCGGAGGCAGCATTATCAATATGTCTTCGGTGTACGGTTTGGTGGGAAATGCGGCGCTACCGGCCTATAACGCTTCCAAGGGCGCGGTCCGGCTGATGAGCAAGACCGACGCGCTGCTCTATGCCAAAGACAAGATCAGGGTCAATTCGATGCATCCCGGCTGGATCTGGCATGAGGAGCTGGAGGCCTTCGCGTCGAAGGCCCCACAGGGAATGGAAGCGTTCATGAAGGAAGTGAATGCCATGCACCCCATCGGAAATGTGGGCCTTCCCGAAGATGTCGCCTATGCCATCCTTTATCTGGCTTCGGACGAATCGAAATTCGCCACGGGTAGCGAGTTCGTAGTAGATGGCGGCTATTCGTGCCGCTAGGAAGAAATTGAGCGCGGTTTCCCATGGAAATTAGCCGAGAAAAATTACTGTGGGCCTTCGAGAAAATGGTCCTGATAAGGACCTTCGAGAACAAGGTTCATGAGCTAATCGCGCAGCGCAAGCTTCCTGGATTCGCCCATCTTTCCGCCGGGCAGGAAGCGGTGGCGGTGGGACTGTGCGCACATCTCGACGATAAGGATTTCATTACCAGCACTCATCGCGGCCACGGACATTGCATCGCCAAGGGCCTGGATGTCGCCGGAGTCATGGCGGAACTCTACGGAAAGGCCACGGGGCTCAGCCGAGGCAAAGGTGGAACATTCCACATTGCCGATTTCAGCCGCGGAATGCTGGGTACCAACGGCATCGTCGCGGCAGGGCTGCCCCTGGCATGTGGACCTGCGTTGGTAGCGAAAGTAAAGGGGACGAAACAAGTTTCCGCCAGCATTTTTGGCGAGGGGGCAACCAACCAGGGAGCTTTCCACGAAGCGCTGAACCTGGCTGCGGTTTGGAAACTTCCCGTGCTCTTCGTTTGCGAGAACAACCTTTATTCTGAAGCAACCCCCGTGGAGTACGCCATAAAGATCAGGGACATTGCCCGTCGTGCCGACGCCTACGGCATTCCGGGTGTGATTGTGGACGGAATGGATTTCTTTGCGGTTTACGAGGCAGTTTCTGTAGCCGTCGGCCGCGCTCGCAACGGCGAGGGACCGACCCTTCTGGAGGCAAAGACGTATCGATATTTTGGACACTATGAAGGCGACCCGATGAAGTACAGACTGAAGAACGAGGAGCAGACATACCGGGAACGTGATCCGATTGTTACTTTCAAGCGGCGGGTTCTCGCCGAAAATCTTTTGACCTCCACTACGATGGCAGATATCGAAGAGCGGATGGTGGCGCAGGTGGATGCGGCTGTTAAGTCGGCGGAAGAAGCGCTTTCGCCCGAGGCAGTGGAGTGCCTCAACGGTGTTTACGTCAACTATCCCTGATGGAACTTCGATTTGAGGGCTTCGCCGGACCAGGACAATTGCAACCGCAGAACGCACAATGGCC
Organism: Acidobacteriaceae bacterium; assembly: GCA_003156615.1. Next base: position 2,331 of record PMHI01000007.1, read on the forward strand.
ACGAGAGAGATAACTTACAGGGAAGCGATCAACGAAGCGCTCCGTCAGGAAATGCGGCGGGACCGAGAAGTCGTTGTAATCGGCGAGGATGTGGCCGGCGGAGCCGGACGGCCACTCGAGATGCAGGATGCTTTCGGCGGTGTGTTCGGAGTGACTAAAGGGCTGTTGGGGGAGTTCGGTCCCATGCGAGTGTGGGACACTCCCATCTCGGAGGCCGCGTTCATGGGGGCGGCCATCGGTGCGGCGGCCACTGGGCTGCGCCCGGTAGCGGAACTGATGTTCGTCAGTTTTCTTGGCGTCTGCATGGATCAGGTGGTCAACCAGGGCGCCAAGATGCGTTATATGTTTGGTGGTACGGCAAGGGTTCCGCTGACCATAAGAACCGTGATCGGGGCGGGTGTCCGCGCCGCCGGGCAACATTCCACCATCGACTATTCAATCCTGACTCACATTCCTGGACTGAAGTGCGTCGCTCCGTCGACACCGTACGACGCCAAGGGCCTGCTCGTAGCCGCCATCCGAGACGACGACCCAGTGTTTTTTTGCGAGCACATCCAGCTCTACGGTATGAAGGGAAGCGTGCCGGAGGAGAATTACTCGATTCCCCTCGGCAAAGCGAAGATCCTCCGCAAGGGCGGCGATGTCACGGTCGTCGCGTTCTCCAGAATGGTCCACGTCGCCATGAAAGCTGCGGAGCAGTTGGGCCAGGAGGGCATTAGCGTGGAGCTCATTGATGCGCGCTCGCTATCGCCGCTGGACGAAGAGACCATCCTCGATTCGGTTGCCAGAACGCATCACCTGGTTGTGGTGGATGAAGACACGCCCCGCTGGAGCGTGGCAGCGGACGTGATTGCTCTGGCGGCGCGAAAGGTCTTTGACCGGCTGGAGTCAGCGCCCGAGATGGTAACGGCCCCGCATACGCCTGTTCCTTACAGCCCCAGCATGGAAGACTTCTACATTCCGTCTTCGCAAAAGATAGCCGAGGCCATTCGCGGAGTGCTGTCCAGCCGCAACTTAGACGGGGGAAGAACGCTTCGCGAAGCGACTTCCTGATTCGAGAGCCTGCGGATTGACGAGATTGGGCGGAGTTTCTCCGCGCAGAGCCGCCAGCAGATTCTCCGTGGCAAGCATAGCCATGCCCAGGCGGGCTTCGCCGGTGGCGCTTCCCACGTGGGGCAATAACGTCACGTTCTTCATGGTGAGCAATGCCGGATGCACTTTGGGCTCATCTTCGAAGACATCCAGCCCAGCGCCTGCGATCGTGCCCCGCTGAAGAGCCTGAACCAGGGCTGCTTCGTCCACGACGGGACCGCGCGCCGTGTTGATGAGATACGCAGTTGGCTTCATCAACGCCAAACGCGGTCCGTTGAGGGCATGCCGGGTCTCGGGAGTAAGAGGCACGTGCAGGCTCAGAAAATCTGACTTCCGCAAAAGAGTGTCGCAGTCCACAAATTCCGCAACCAGCTCTTTTTCAATCCGCTCAGCGGCACGACGACGTGCGTGGTAGAGAATGCGCATGGAGAAGCCAAGTCCGCGGCGGGCGGTTGCCTGAGCGATCCGTCCAAAACCGTAAAGCCCCAACGTCTTGCCATAAACATCCGCGCCCCACATGGCATTCCATTGCCAATGAGACCAGCAGCCTTCGCGAACGTAGCGATCGCCCTCGACCACACGCCGGGCGACTCCCATGATCAAGGCAAAGGCCAGGTCGGCCGTGGCCTGGGTCAGCACGTCAGGAGTATTGGTGACGAGAACGCTTCTTCGGGTGCAGGCTTCCACATCAATGTTGTCGTACCCGACGCCTACATTCGATATAACGCGCAATTCCGCGGCTGCTTCCAGGATGTCTTTGCCGACCCGCTGGCCAACGCACATCAAGCCGTCCACATCCCGGATCGCCTGCGCGAGCATTTCGACGGGCATGGCTTCGTCCAGAGGATGAACCCGAACCTCGCAGTGTTGGGAGATCTTATCGATCACGGTCGACTGAAGTGGCCGCGAGATCAGGACCCGAGGACGATGATGGTAGGATTTTCGATCCATTGGAACCGGGTTTGCAACCGTCGATTTGACGGAATCTAATCGAAGATCTTTGCCGCTGAAAGGCCGCCGTCTACGACCAGGCCGCTGCCCCACACAAACCTAGCTTCATCGGATGCCAGATAAAGCGCTGCGTAGGCAACGTCCTCAGGAGTNNCGACGAAAGGCGTGTATATGGTGCCCGGCAGGAGGGCATTCACGCGAATATTATAACGGCAGTAGTCAGCCTGCATGGCTTTGGTGAGCGAATGAACTGCGCCCTTGGACGCAATGTAGGCCGCGCGCTGGGCCAACGCCATCAACGCGCCACAGGCTGCCATGTTAATGATGCAGCCCGATTGCTGGGCGATCATGATCGGTAGAACGAATTTACTAGTCAGATAGATTCCCTTGATGTTGACTGCCATCACGTGGTCCCAATCCTGTTCGGAAGTCTCATGCAGGGTGCCCACGCAGGCCACGCCGGCGTTATTAAAAAGAATGTCGATGCGTCCAAAACGCTGCTGTACCGTGCGGGCTACGCTTTCCATATCGCTGGCGCTGGTAACATCGGCGCGGAGAAACAGGCTTTCCGGGCCGAGTTCGTCGGCTACTCGTTGGCCGGCTTCAGCCTCCCGATCGATAACCGCTACNNTCGATAACCGCCACGCCTGCGCCTTCTGCGGCAAAAAGCACGGCCGTAGCTTTCCCGATGCCGGAGCCGGCACCGGTTATGATTGCCACCTTATTTTGTAGACGCATTTTGTACTCCTCGAAATCTTTTCCTAACACATAAATTAGAGGCTATGGAACAGCCGTGCCGGTTCCTGGCTCAATCGCGTTTGGCATTTAAGTAAGAATGGTCCAAGGTAGCGACCGAGGAACAACCGAGCAGCCGGAGCGTGCGCTCTACGTCGGCGCGCAGGATTTCGAGCGCTCTTTGGACTCCTGCTGTCCCCGCGGCGCCAAGGCCGTAAGCGTAGGCTCGTCCTATCAGGACCGCGCGAGCGCCCAGGCAAATCGCCTTGACGATATCGGAGCCGCGACGAACGCCTCCATCCATCAGCACTTCAACCTGATTTCCGACGGCTTCGACAACCTCAGGCAACACATCCAGTGTGGCGGGAGAGCCGTCCAGTTGCCGCCCACCATGATTCGACACGACAACCGCTGCCGCCCCAAGGTCTACGGCGCGGCGGGCATCCTCGGCGGTCAAAACGCCCTTCACCACGATTGGTCCCGGCCAGCTTTTTCGAAGCCAGGAAAAATCCTCCCACGTAACCGCTGACCGTGCCAGGGCAGCACCTACATCCAAGAGAGGGACTGGTCCTTGCCCAGGAACGATAATGTTCGGCAAAGTCGGAGTGCCTCCGTCGAGAAAAAAACTCGCCAGCCAGCGGGGCCGCGCCAGTAACTGCGGCAGATAGGGTATTTTGGCCAGCGGATGAGAGCCCGCCAATTCTTTCATTCCATTCCTAAAATCCCTCTCCCGCATTCCCGCCACGCAGGTATCGATCGTCACCACCAGGGCAGAGTAGCCTGCGTTCCACGCACGCTCGATCACGGCCTCGGCTGCGGGGCGGCCACCGATCAGATAGAGCTGGTACCAGAGCGGGCCGGAAGCGGCTGCTTTCACGTCTTCAAGGAGATGACCGGAAGCGGTGGGGAGAATATACACAGTGCCCGCGGCTCCGGCTGCCCGGGCTATGCCGATTTCGCCCTCGTGATGCATGACGCGGCTGCACCCTATGGGAGCGAGCAGCGCCGGGAAAGAGACGTCAAAGCCCAGCACCCGGGATCGCAGATCGCATCGCGCGATGGCTACGGCATGGCGCGGGCGGAAGGTGTAAGTCTCGAAGGCTGAGCGGTTCGCGGCCAGAGTGGTTTCGTCTTCGGCAGCGCCGTCGAGAAATTCGAAAACGACCCGGGGCATGCGCTTCCTCGCCAAACAGCGCAAATCCTCGATATTGACAGCGCGGGGCGACGCCACTCTACAGGAAGCTCGGTTCATTCTGGTCATTCCCGTTTCTTCGTCCGCCTTCGATGGCTGCGCAGCCGGCCATCCCTGCCCGAACGAGAATCAGCTGGGGAACCGCAACCGTGAATGAAACGGAAGCTTTCCCCTTAAGCCCGGAACCCGCACGC
>PMHI01000435.1:0-6171 GCA_003156615.1 Acidobacteriaceae bacterium
CGCAGGACATCTGTTGCCTGGATGTATTTCGGGCAGCGGTAGCGCAAGCGAAAAATCCGAATCTGCCAATGGAGCAGCGCCTGTGGTGGCACTGGAGCCGCAAGCGCAAGGCAAGCGATGCCTGCCGCTAGGAAGCGCGAGCTGACCACTCCCGACCTTGTTCTCCTCAGCCTGTTAGCGGAGCGGCCGTTTCACGGCTACCAAGCCAATGCCGAGCTGGAACGGCGTGACGTGCGCGATTGGGCGGGTATTTCGCGGCCACAGGTGTACTACTCGATCGAGAAGCTAGCGCAGTTCGGGCTGGTTCGAGCATCCGAAATTGAGTCGGCGGCGGCGGGTCCTGAACGCAAGGTCTTCCAGACAACCGCCAAGGGTCGAGCCGCCCTGGCCGATGCGCTGGAACGTGAGGAGTGGGCGACGCACCGTGAGCGGCCACCGTTTCTCACCTGGATCGCTCTCTCCTGGCAGGCGAGACCCGGAGTGTTTCGTCAGCAGATCGAGCGCCGCCGGGAATTTCTGGAGAACGAATTGTCACGGGAAGAAGCGACGCTATTATCGATCAAGAAAGAAGTCGGCCACCAGTTTCATGAGGCGGTGTGGATGGTGAGCCTCGTGATCGAGCAGTTCCGCGCCGAACTGCGTTGGCTGGGGAAACTGGAGCGCGAACTCCCGCGGCGCGCTGCCGCGAAGCACCCTTGATATACGAGAGCTAGCCTATCTCCGACCCGCCAGAGTGGCTCTGAAAAAGATCCTTGACGAAACATCGCCACATGGACCCGGTTTGCGTGACAAGGCCCGCTAATCACGGCCAAGCTTTGACAATGCAGCGTGGAAGAGCCATCGGCGGCCACGATCTTCGATCCGGTGGAACGAGCTGACCTGCGTCGACTGTTACTCTCAAACTCTACTCACGAGGGGGAGTTACGATGGGTGGCGAGCCTTCAGGGTGGTCGCCCAAATACTGCTCGAATGGTTCGTTGCGTAGCGTAAAGCGGAAACCTCTCCGCGTGTTTCGATCAACGGTCGTTTGCAAATCCAGTGCGTCGAAGGGAATCACGTGTTCCGCTGGTTTCGTACCATTTCCCTCAATCATCGTGAAATGAAGCTGGTCGTCGACGAGCCAGTAATCGATCACGTTGAGAATCGTACCATCTTTCAAGAAGAGCTGCGGCAGGTCCGGTCTCTCTTCGCCATAGACATACACCGGAGTCTCATACACCTCTGCAATATAGTTTGTTGGGCCCGGGGAGGAGACAGTCGTGTAACCGAGCGTCCAAGACCAGAAGAGGTCACAGGTCGCCCACCAACAGGAGTTCAGTCCCCAGAATGGTCCGCCAAGAAGAGAAGGAGATTCGTCGACCACCAAGACCGGCGGAAATGGGCGAATCGGACGCCGAGGAGGGCGAAGACCAGCCGTACCGAGTGCGCCCGCAGACGGGGCCAGCGAGATTCGGGGAGTCGAAATCGGCGCGTGGATCATCGGTGCTGAAGAAATCGGAACGTGGGAAATCGGTGGCGCAGATATATGAACTGCTCCTCCAGCAGTGCCGACGGCGGGGCGCTGTGCCAAAGTCAGCGCAGCGGGGACACAAACGGAGAGCGCGCACGAAACGACCATGAGGAATTTCTTGAGAATCGAGCGGCGAACCAAGGGCGACATATTCTCACCCTCCTAACCGTCTGCCCGGATGGGGCTGACGCATTACTGATAAGTGTAATCTTTTAATGAACCGCGCTGTCTCTATTTCTTGGCGATGACTCATCGCTGCTGAGGAGGACAAAAAGAGCGTAGTCGGACTGACCGCACCAGAGGCACGCAACGAGCATACCTCTTTTCCGCATCTAATCCTGCATTGCGAAATTGCGGAACATTGCTGTTGCGAATCGCCATTGCACTCATTGGAATTCGCGAAGCCGAAACGTGGCCACAGTCATCCAATCCTGACAGGACGGTGACAAAAGATGTACCACGTGCGGCAAGAGCACCTACCTTTTGTTGGTAGTTCGCGTGAGTTTGTTGGTGCTGAACAGGGCCACACCAGTGTCTCGGTCTTCCTGTTCGATGGGAAGCCCGGTTCGGGGCCGGGTTCGCACCGGCATCCGTATGACGAGATCCAGTTCATCCGTGAAGGCCGGGGTCTGTGGACAGTCAGCGACAAGACCTTCGAGGGCAGCGCTGGAGACATCTTTGTCATCAAGGCCGGCGAGATCCACAGCTTTAGGGCAGTTGGTGACTCACCACTGGTACAACTCGACATTCACCTGAGCCCCCGCTTCATCCAAGAGGACCTATAGAGCAGTGGGTTCGGATGTGGCTCGGCCGCAGCCCTCGGCAAAACGCAAGCACTTTTTGTCAGCTCGCGAAATATTGCTGATTTCATTAACCGGGATGATGAGAGTAATCGCCTAGCATCGACAGTCCCCTTCCAAATCGCGTCCCTGGGCCCCAGATACACTCTTCACCTGCTGGACCGCTGGACCATCAATTAGCTTCACTGCACTCTCCCGGCCGCACGCGTGTTTACATCAATTATTCCAACCAGATTACAATGCTGATATGCACGAGGCGTCCTTGGATCAACAAAGCATAATTGTTGTTAATTCACAGCGTTCTGGTTTTTGACCGTCTGCCCACCATCAAGTTGGCAGTCAGAAGGGAGCTACGATGCGCTGGTACCACTACGTGGCCTACTTTTTCGGGGGCGCATTCCTCGCGAACGCCCTGCCCCATCTCGGCAACGGGATCTCGGGGCACGCCTTCCAGAGCCCCTTTGCATCACCGCCTGGGAAAGGCTTGTCCTCCGCGACGGTCAATGTCCTATGGGGCCTGTTCAACCTTGCCGTCGGCTACCTGCTTATCTGTCGTGTGGGCAGCTTTAATCTGCGCAAGACCGAGCACGCGCTCGTGCTCGCGGCGGGCATCCTCATCATGTCGCTCATGCTTGCCCACACGTTCGCACGCTTCCACGGGGGCCTGTGATCCTGCCCCTTTTCTACTTCCGACCAAACACTCTCGGTTAAATGCCTAATCGCGTGCGTTGCAACCTTGAATTCAAGCTACTTAACCGGAATGAAATCAAACTTGCCCGACGACTCTTCGTAAAACAGCGCGCCTTCTTTCTTATATCCACCACTCCAGTGTTTGTGTCCTCCTGGTACTCGCAGGAAGTCACCCGGGCCGACGCGCTTCTCGCCCCCTTCGTCTTTGTATAGATAGGCACCTTTGATCCCGACAATCCAGACATCGTTGGTGTGGGTGTGCATGCCCCCGTCGTACCCGGGCGAAAATTTCGTGAATGTTCCATGCGCACCGGCGCTGTCGTCCCCCCAAATGGGCGCCGTGAAGACACCGCCTTTACTGCCCTGCATTTCACTGAAATTCGCATGGCTCGCGGAAGCGAAATTAACTTTGTCACTTTGCGCTTGTCCCTGAAGCCGTCCAATGGACCAAGCCGCGATGATCCCCAGAGCGACTCCGACCGTCAACAATGATCGTCGCATCACGTTCTCCTTTTGTCGTAGTTTGCAGCTTGCTAAGGCAGACGTATTCTACATGAGGAGCAATGTTCATTGGTGTTGAATCGCCTTTACATTCAATGATCCGCGATCAAAAACGTGTAACCCGCCTCAAAGTCGATTTGCGCTCTCAGGAACTCACTTCTGAACTGCGGTGCGTCAATTTATCGGCGCATGCTAGCATCAACGAATGAGGGCTCCGCCTCGCGACGGCCTGATGTGGCAAGCCGAGGCTGGTGCGTTTCTATCGTGAGGGCCTGGCCGGATCTGCCAAATACACGCCTTCTCGCCGATGTCTCCTTGTGGTCGGCGAATCTGGCCAATCTGGCAGCCGAAATTCAATCTCTCGATCCATATGCCGACTCGTTTCATCTGGATGTTTCCGACGCTCACTTCGCGCCTAGCCTACTGTTCTTCCCGGACTTAGTGCGAGCGCTGCGTCCTCTCACCAACCGGCCATTCCATGTTCATCTCATGGTCGAGCGCCCCACGAGCCTCATACCGGAATTCCTGGCCAGCGGCGCCGATGTGGTTACCGTACATGCTGAAGTTGGCCGATCCGAGGCCGAAGCCGCCATCGAAGCAATTCTCCGCGGAGGCTGTTCAGCCGGTCTGGCGCTGCGCCTTGACACACCCCTTGCGGAGTCGCAGCCGTTCCTGGAGCGCATTGATTCTTTGCTTCTGCTCGGCACTGAACTGGGTGTAAAAGGCCAGGATCTTGCACCGGAAGCCTGCGCCCGTTTGGAGACGGCGGGATCCATGTTCGGGGCACGGCGCAGTGCGGTCCGCCTGATCTCCGATGGTGGTATCCGTTCGCATACGGTGCCTGATCTCCGGAGCGCAGGCGCTGACGTCGTCGTTCCTGGATCTCTCGTTTTCCACTCGCGGAATCTGGAGGAAACTTTCAAGTGGTTGCGTTCACTTTAGCTTGGAATTGCCGATGATTGTGATCATGGCGGGCCTCCCGGGCACGGGTAAGAGCACGGTGGCGCGATCGCTTGCGCAGCGGCTTCCGGCCGCCGTACTTGATAAAGATATTATTCGGGCGGCGCTCTTCTCGGCAGCACACGTCGAGTATTCGCGCGAGCGAGACGACTTTTGCCAAGAGATCATGCTGCAGACGGCTACGTATCTGCTCGGAAAGAATTCGTCGTTGTACGTTATTTTGGATGGCAGGACCTTTTCACAGCGCTACCAGCGGGAGCGGGTATTCAAGTTCTGCTCGCAGCTGGGGGCGAAATGGGCCATGTTGGAGTGCGTCTGCTCTGAACAAACCGCGCTCAGGCGCCTGGAGCAAGCAGCAGTGGAGCAGATCCACCCTGCCATGAATCGGACTCCAGCCCTGTATCTCCAAATCCGAAAGACGTGGGAGCCGATTGACGGCCCCAAACTCATGATCGACACCGAAGCTAGCTTAAACTCATGTGCCGAGCGAGCCACACAGTACCTCGCCCAGATTGCTCAGCAAACGCCTTAGATACAACGCATTTTTCGTTCCTCCGATAAGCGGATAGTTGGCGAACAATCGCCACAGAACTCATTGACGCGATTCGTTTGTCGTTCAAAGGCTTTGTTTAGTCCACCGATATCGCCATCCGAACTGCCACTTGCCCTTCCACTTCCTCCATCTGAAACTCGGTTCACCAAGTTCATCCGGAAAAAACATAGTGGCCGTCAAGTATCTCGCCACCTTCTTCGCTGCGCACATAAGCGAAAGAGCGCAGTCTATCGTGGTCGTCATGGTAGGTCAGAAATTCAACCGGAATCCACGCATCGGAACCGCGCTCACGGATGCGTCCTGAACCCTTGAACGGTCGCAGTAGAGGCTCTGCTTTAGCACGTCTGANNTCGGCGGGTGCAAGTTGCGCCCGGAAACGGGTTCGCTCCGCCCGGTAGCATGGACTTTCAACAGCCACGGCTGATTAAAACCATCACTCGGTCCGCAGCACCGTTGTGGCGTATTCTTTACAGAGTCTTGCCCTGGAGGAAATTCCATGAAAACTGCATTGCCGAATCGACCGAGTGCGTTCCTTCCAGTCGCGATGTCGGCTATCGCTTTGGCCATCGTGCTTGGTTATGCAGTTATGTTCGGCGTTGCGCCTCAGGCAGACGAGGGGATCGCTGCCCACATGTGGCAAATACTCATGGTGGGACAGTTCCCTGTCATCGCTTTCTATGCTATCAAGTGGCTTCCGACCCAGCGCAAACAAGCACTCCTCGTCCTTGGCTTGCAACTTGGTGCGGCCCTGGCTGCGATCTTCCCGGTTTGGTGGTTTCGCTGGTGACTGCATTTGGAACAATCTAACTGTTGTAACGTCGCGTGGTGGGCCCATCCCATTTCGTCAGATGTCGGTCGTTCGAGTTCCTGCTGCATTTTGCTGAAGCTCTGTTGAGCTCTGAAATCCGCCATCCTGCGGCGCCTTTCGCAAGATTCCCCTTTCGGGACTGAGCATGATCGAAAGTTCAGAAATGAGCAGTTTTTGGCAGAACTGAAAGCCTGTGCCAGAGCACACTATCTCCTGGGGGGAGTAAAAGGTCTTCGGACTACGCTTTTTTGGCAGCGTTGTGCTGAGTTCTCGTTCCAATTTCCCGATCCACCGCCAGGGGGCCGTGTGCACAAGCGAATTTTTAGGTTGGTCTTTGTGTATTTGTGTT
>PMHI01000435.1:6235-6958 GCA_003156615.1 Acidobacteriaceae bacterium
AACTCGGCCAATACCATCCATCCCTCGACTGGGCGGTCGTTGATTACCGCTTCAAGAGCTGGCTCGGGGTTCGCGGCGGGAAGGTTAAGACCACACTCGGGCTCTACAACGACACTCAAGACGAGGATTTCCTCCACACTTTTGCCCTGCTTCCGCAAAGCGTGTATCCGACCGATCTCCGCGACGCGACCATCGCTCACCTGGGCGCGGATCTTTACGGAAATATTTCACTCAGACACCGGCTCGGAGTTCTTTCCTACACAGCCTATGCCGGGCATCGCAGCGACAGCACCTACAGCGGCTATCCCTATTACTTGAGCAGTTTCGGAGGGCAAATCAAGAGCTTTACCGGGCTGCAGTACGGCGGCGATCTTCGCTGGAACACTCCGTTAAAGGGTCTTCTGATCGGAGCATCGCGGCTGAATGAGGACATCACCGGCAAGGGTTACACGTCAGATCCATTTCACCCTGGCGCGGGGTTAGTGGCATACTCTGAGGCCTCGAAAGCCGACTGGGCCAACCAGTTCTATGGCGAGTACACCTTGGGCAGATTGCGGATCGACGCGGAGTATCGCCGTTACTGGCGCAACCAGGAACTCTTCAGCGGAACTTCCGAAAGCTTCGCCGATGTGCGCGGCTGGTACGTCTCCGGCGCCTACCGCATTTGCAAACGGCTTCAAGTCGGGTCCTACTACTCTCGCTACACGATCACGAACATCGTAA
>PMHI01000562.1 GCA_003156615.1 Acidobacteriaceae bacterium
GGCGGATGGCGATCAGCTTCGCGTCCGCGCGCCCAGGGGAAGATAAAGGCGCTCACGCATCGCCTTTTCGAAAGGGCAATGTTTTGGGAGTTGATTCAAACTGAGCGGAACCCGATGGGACTCGTCGAGATACCGGGATCACGTCGGCGCTGGAAGAGGCCGATCATTCTCACCCTGGATCAATATGTCTCGATTCTCGATCTGCTTGCGGATCCCTACCGCACCGTGGTAGTTGTCGCGCAGTGCTTGGGACTGCGTGTCAGCGAAATCCTGGCGTAGCAGTGGCGGACATCAACTTCGCCGATCTTACAATGCGAGTCACTCGCGCAGTAGTGGACGGCGTGGTAGACAAGGTCAAGACCGAGTATTCGGAGGATGATCTCCCTCTCGATCCCGATCTCGCTACCGTTTTGCTCAACTGGAAACTGCAGTGTCCCGAATCGGAGGAAAACTGAGTTTTCCCCATGCGAAGAAAGACTTCTCACCCCGGTCGAAAGAACACCGGTCGAAAGAACCGCCCGGTCGAAAGAACCCGTTGACCCGGGCCGCTATCGAAGCTACACTTCTCTCCCAGTCCGGGGAGCACGAGTTGGAACTTGCCATTGCGGGCACTCGCGTCGCGCTTGCCTCGTTCAACTGCCACCACTGGCATTTCAGTACCGAGTTCGCCTTTGACGCGGACGGGCCTGTTGTCAGCGGCTGTGCGGGGTTTGGGCCGGAACGCTGGCTGGCCGCAATGCGCCAGGCGGGGACCCTGCAATGACGCCGGATGCGTTCTTTGCGCGCATGCATGGGCACGGCCCGAGTATGGCGCTGGCGACGCCCGCTGGTGTGTTGTCGTACAACGCCCTGAGCGATGCAATTACCGAATGGCGTGCGCGGTTCCGAGGTGACGGTGTCGCCGTCGGCGACTGCATTGCGTTCAACGCAGCCTTCACACCTGCGTCGGTTTCGGTCTTTCTCGCGCTTGTCGCCGAACGTTGCGTTGCGGTTCCTCTCTGCTTCTCAGAGCGAGACGGCCACGACNNAAACGCTGCGCGGTCGAGGCGAGCCGGGTGTGGTCCTGTTCTCCTCTGGTTCGACCGGAACTCCGAAGGCGGTTCTCCTCAGCATCTCCAGGCTGCTGTCGCGCTACGCATCGCCGCGCGCACCTCTGCGGACGCTCGCATTTCTCAGCTTCGACCACATCGGGGGTATGAACACCCTTCTCCACACGTTTTCGAACGGCGGTGCCGCCGTCGTCCCGTGCGACCGAACCGCCGACGCCGTGTGCGAGGCGATCGAACGCAATCGCGTCGAGCTGTTGCCGACCACGCCCACGTTCCTGAATCTGCTGCTTATGTCGGGCGCACTGGCACGCCATGATCTGAGCTCGCTCCAACTGATCACGTATGGTACCGAGTGCATGCCTGAGGCGACGCTGGCGGCGCTATCCGGGGCACTGCCGAACGTGCGCTTGAAGCAGACCTACGGGTCGACCGAGCTCGGCATCCTCCCAACCCAATCAGAAAGCTCTCGATCGCGTTGGGTCAGAGTCGCAGGGCGGGACTGCGAGGTGCGCCTCGTCCATGGAACCGTGCAGATCCGTGCGCCGTGGCGGATGGAGGGCTATCTGAACTCCCCCCAGCCGTTCGACGCGGACGGTTGGTACGATACAGGCGATGTTGCCGAGGAACACGACGGTTATCTGCGCATCGCCGGACGCAAGTCGGACATAATAAATGTTGGTGGCGAGAAAGTGTTCCCAGCGGAAGTCGAGAGCGTCCTGCTCCAGATGCCAAATGTCGTAGATGCGGTGGTCGAGGGGCGCCACAACGCCGTGATGGGCCAAGTCGTGACTGCCCGGGTGAACCTGGAAATACCCGAACTTCGAGATAGCTTCGAAACGCGGATGCGTCGTTTTTGCTCCTCCCGCCTTGCCGAGTTCAAGCTGCCGGTCTTCGTCGAGGTCACGGCAGAGCCCCTGTGGTCTGCGCGTTTTAAGCGGCAGCGCAGCCCGGCAGTGGAGCGATGAGCGCCACGCCGAAGGTCGCCATCGTCAGCGGCGGCAGCCGTGGTCTGGGACAGTCTATCGTTCAGGCCTTACTCGATGACGACTACCGTGTAGCGACCTTCAGCCGGTCGCCCACCGTGTTCGTTGAAGAAGCGGGGCGGACCGTCGGGCCGGATCGTTTTCACTGGCAGTCGCTGGACGCACGGAATACGCAGACGCTCCGCGAGTTCGCCAGGGATATCCAGCGCCGCTGGGGCGGTATCGACGCTCTCGTGAACAACGCGGGTATTGGCACTGAAGGCCTTCTCACGCTCAGTTCGGAGCGGGAGATCGACGAAACCGTCGCCCTGAATCTTGCGGCCGCGNNTCTCGGTCTACAGCGCGACGAAGGCTGCACTTGACGCTCTCACACGCAGCCTTGCGCGCGAGGTCGGGCCTTCGGGCATCCGAGTGAACTCGGTGGCGCCTGGATACTTTGAAAGCGACATGACTGCCGGGATCGCGGCCGAGGCGCGCGAAAATCTCAAGCGCCGGATTCCGCTCGGCAGACTGGGAACGACCCAGGACATTATGCTCGTTGTGCGGTTCATGCTCTCCGATGCCGCTGCCTATGTGCACGGTCAGGTGATTGTGGTGGACGGGGGCCTCTCTTGCTGAGAAGGGTAGGTGCGTCATGAGCGATCCGAGGCGAACTATTCTCACCGTTCTGGAGGAAGTCGGTAGGGACCGCGGCATTGAGCCGACGGCATTCCTGCCCCAGTGCGGCCTCGTAGACATCGGCTTCAAGTCAATCGATCTAGCCCGCATCGTGGCCCTTGCCGAGATACGATTGGG
>PMHI01000157.1 GCA_003156615.1 Acidobacteriaceae bacterium
TGGAAGATGTTCAGGAGTTCCCGCGGGCTGGCCCAGACCAGTTGCGTGTTGGGTTCGGGCGCGATCTGGTCGAGCGCGGATTTCATGAGAGGAACCGGATCGCGGCCTGTGTCGGCAATGCGTCCAGCAAAGATGGAAATATACGAGGGCGCACCGCCGCGCAGAGCTTTCGCTATGTGGCGGACCTGATCGAGCGCGAGCACCGCGGTCGCGTTCACCCGAATGCCATCCCCGCTTAGGCGGCGGATCAGATCGTACATCGGCTCCCGGCGAGTATTCGTAACCGGAATCTTTACGTACACGTTCGGAGCCCAGCTGGCAATTTTGCGAGCCTGGCGCTCCATTTCAATTTCATCATCGGCGAACACTTCGAAGGAGATGGGACGGTCGGGAATGAGTTGGAGAACTTCCCGGGCGAAGCGCTCATAGTCGGTCACGCCCGCCTGCCGCATGAGTGTTGGATTGGTGGTGAAACCCTTGATGTAGGGTTGTCGATAGAGCTCGATCATGCCGGTCTTGTCGGCTCCGTCGGCGAATACCTGAACCCGCAATTCAGACAGGGACATCATGATCGTTGTGAGACTCCTTCAAACTGGAGCAAATGATCCAGTCAGCCGCTTCGCGCAATGATCGCACAGTGGCATCCGGAGGTTGCGCCGGCTTTCTCTCGCGGTAGCCGTAATCGATCAAAANNGCGCTGGGCCTCCAGCAAGAGTCCGGGCTGGGGCTTGCGGCAAGCGCAATGGTCCGCATCATCATGATAGCAGACGAAGACAGCGTCGATCGGCAGAGAAGACGCGAGCCTTTGATGGATGGCTTCGACGGCCTCACGCGTCTGCGTGCCGCGCGCAACATCCGGCTGGTTGGTAATGACGAAGAGAGCGAATCCGTGTGCCTTCAAGTCGACCAACGACGACGCGACTTCGGGCAGCAATTCGAATTCTTCAGGTCCGGACGGTGGAAACGATTTGCCGTCGCGCACCACAGCGCGGTTGAGGACGCCGTCGCGGTCGAGGAAGACTGCCGGCCGGAGTTGCGCGTTGCCGGGCGCGGTTGATTCCCACTTGGTCTGCTGCTGCTTAACGGCGGGGTGCGAGACCAGCAGATGCCATACGATGGCCTGGAACGCTTCCGTGTGCGGCGTGATGTGAGCCGGGTTCACCGTGGGAATAAGGACGCACACATCAGCTAGTTTGGCGGTGTGGCCGCCATCCCGGCCGACGATGCCCAGGATTTTCGCGCCTACAGTTTTTGCGTATTGCAGGGCAGCCACCAAATTAGGGCTGACGTTCTTTTCGAGATCGCCACCACCGACCGAGAACACGAGCACAAGATCGTTGGCGCGCAAGCGGCTAACCCGGAGCCAACTCTCAAACACTGTTTGCCAGCCTTCATCGTTCACGCGCGCCGTGAGTTCGGAAACATTGTCGGTGGGCGCGTAGGCCTCAATGCCGGCGATCTTGCGGAAATCGTTCACGGCGTGGGAAGCATTGGCTGCGCTGCCTCCTACTCCAAGAATAAACAAGCGTCCGCCGGAAGCGCGCGTTAGCGCCAATAAGGAGGCGGCGTCTTCAATGCTGGCAGCGTCCAAGCGGTCGATTACATCTTTAGCTTCTGTGAGAAATTGACGCGTGAATGTGTTCTTTGTCGTCATGGTTGCGATTCTTGATTTGCTTCCCGTGCGGCCAGGAACTCGGCCGTATCTTGTAGTCCCGCCGGCGACCCAATCTCATAAAACCGCTCGTGCACTTCAAATGCCGCGAGCTGTTTGCGTTGCAGCAGATCTCTATACAGATCTGCAAGGTCGCAAGCTACGTGGGCCGGCAAGTTTTGGAATGCCTGGGCGCGAAACACTCCGAGCCCGTAATCGATGTGGCGCATGCGCGGAGTCCGGTTTTTCTTGCTGTATGCCAGAATCGTTCCCGCTTCGTACTCGACATTGCTGGCATCCCACTTCCCCTCATTGCGGAAGATCGTCATCATTGCCAACGCTCTTCGAGACTCAAAGCTTCGCGCGATGGCAGCGTAGTCGCAAGGGAGATAGGAATCGCCGTACATCACAAAAAAGGCGTCGCCTAACTTGGGCAAAGCGTTTCTGATAGCCCCAGCGGTGCCNNCCGTCGCCGATTGCGCGCTCGACCAGCGCACCCAGATGCCCCACGCAGAGCACAACGCGCCGGATGCCCTTGGCGTGCAGCAAGCGCAGTTGGTGCAGGGCGAAGGGCTCGCCGTTGACTTCCAGCAGCGACTTCGGCACTCGCTCTGTCACCGGCCGCAGGCGCGTAGCAAGTCCGCCAGCGAGAACCGCAACCGTCAACGCCGGATTCGACAATGGACTCTCCTACGAATGTGCCACCACCGTGGTTCCAGCAAAGTCGAACTGCATGCGAACCTCGCGGAGTCCTGCACCTCTCATGACTGCCCGGAGGCGAGTTTTCTCTTCCGTGTAAAACATCAGGAATCCGCCGCCGCCGGCGCCAACCAGTTTTCCGCCGAGCGCTCCGTGGGCTCTCGCGAGCTGATACAACCGATCGATTTCACCGGTGCTCATACCCGGAGACCGTTTCTTTTTGTGCTCCCAGTGCACATTCATCAAATCGCCGAACTTCCCCAAGTCACCGGCCAGAAGAGCGTCACGACTCTCCAGGCCCAGATGCTTGGTGAAATGAAGATTCTCGATCATCTCAGAGTTGTTCTGTTTGGTTCTTGAGTCCTGGTCGCGAAGAATGTCGGATGCATTGCGCGAGTTTCCGGTAAAGAACAAGAGCAGGCTATCTTCGAGGTTGGCCAGAGTTTCGCCGGGAATTTTCAGCGGTTCGACGAGGACGCGATCATCGGGCTGAAACTGGAAGCAGGTGATGCCGCCAAAAGCGGCGATGTATTGATCCTGCTTGCCGACGGGCTCGTTGAGCAATTCTATTTCGATGTGGCACGCCTGCTCCGCGAGGTCGTGCGGCAATACGAAGTCCCGCTTCAGGGTATGTAAGGCGCATAGCAGCGCAGTCGTAAAGCTGCCGGAGGATCCCATCCCGGTACCGGCTGGGATGTCGGAAAGGCTGACGATTTCAAGGTACGGTCCGGTGACTCCAGTCAACTTCAGCGCCTCGCGGATGATGGGATGCTGGATCTCTTCAACGCGCTCCACATCTTCGAACCTGGAGTACTTGACTATAATCCGGGGACGAAACGCTTCGTTGATGGTGATGTAAACGTAGCGGTTAATCGCCGCGGAGAGGACAAAACCAGTATGCTGCCGGTAATAGGAGGGGAGGTCGGTGCCGCCACCGCCGAGACAAATTCTCAGCGGACTCCGGGTGATGATCATCGAGCGGACTCGTATCCGGAGTCATTCGCATTCGCAGGCATCATCCTCAAATCATATGCGAAGCGGCTCTTCGAGGTCGAGTGCAGCTTCAGGCTGGCATGGCTCCGCCCTTCCCCGACCAGCGCGGCATGTCATTCCACCTCAAAATCAGCGGTGCGGGTTTTGCTGACGTTGCCCGTCGAATCGACCGCCTTTAATTCCACGCGATAGGATCCAGGCACAAGCGAAGCAACTGGCAATTTGAGTCCCAGCGTAATGACCGGGTCTCCAGCTGTTCCCTTGGGGATCTTGTTACGGACGCTGACTTTCTGCTCTCCGCTCTTGCGGTCCACGACTTTTAGCTCAAACGCAATGTCCGGAGGATTCGGATTTTTCAGAAGCGGTTCGTAGACTTCCGCATAGAGTCCGGCGACGTCCGTCGTCTTGAAATGGTTGGACGCGGAGGGTGAGATCTGCATGCCCTGTACCACCAAAGGAGTCCTGTCTTCGAGCAATTGGCTATCCATATCCGTGGAGGCGCCGGCGGGGTGAATATTGTTGCTGAGTGCTACCCCGCTAATGCTGAATTCCTGACCGTGGTAGGGGTCGATCGACAGTGGGATTTCGAGTTTGCCAAAGCTCTCGTTGCCGGAACTGAATACAACTTTTAGATGGTACTCGCCGGAGGCGATGCCAAACTGGTTTTCGTAGCGATACGGCCGTTTCTGAAATTCTTCTACTTCTTTCTTGTCATCGAGGTCGACGTTCATGGTATCGCTGAAACGCGCGGCAATCGATGCGTCCGGCTTGTAGGCGATACCTAATATGTTGACCGCGGCATGTTGTTTTCCTTTCACCTTTTCAAACTTGAGCGCGGCGGAAGGAATTTCCATGGCAAGATGAACCTGGGCCGTGTTCGGCGAGGTGTAGAAGAAAGGCGCTTGCATTAAAGCCGTGACGTTGCCCTTCATCTCCCCGCCCGCGCGTGTCTCCAGGTCTTTCTCTACCGGATTGCCAGCCAGAAGATCCGTCGGCCTGACATTGCAATAGCCGCTGCGTGCGCGTACATCGGTTCCTCCGCGCTCCACTTTAACCTTCAAGGTATGGCAACTTCCTTCGGTCGAGGATGCCGGCTTGTAGCCCAAAAGGTAATACTGGTTTTGATCTTTGGCGATCTTCTCCAGACCGCCGAGCAAATCATTGGTATTGACGATGACAAGGCCGCCGGTGCCATCGGCGAGCTGATAGAGAACTTGCTGATTGTCAGAAGCGCTGGAAGGAAATGGCGGAACGATCTGCCGGGGCTGATTGTAGGCATTGTACAGGGCACTATTCGTCCCGCCGCTGGTTCCACCACCGCCGGTTTTGCCGCCGCCACCAGTTCCACCGCCGCCCTTACCGCCGCCGCCGGTTCCACCTCCACCGCTTCCACCACCGCCGGTTCCGCCGCCACCGGTTCCACCCCCACCATGAC
>PMHI01000024.1:0-2680 GCA_003156615.1 Acidobacteriaceae bacterium
GCGCTCTCTTTGTTCCGGATGTATGATCGCCATCCGCCCACTCACGGTTTTTCTCGGGAAGTCTTTCCTCCTGAGGAACTTCTTTAGTTATGCGGCAACGACCTGTAATCCGAGCTCGCGGGCTTGTTTCCGGAGTCTAGCTTCCAGCCGTTGGCGGTTTTGCAATTCATTCTGTGCGCAAATGGTTTCATCATAGGCTTGGCCAGTTGTCACCATGTGATAGATGATGCGGGCTAGTTTGTGTGCCGTTGCCGTGATGGCCTTTGGGGCACCCAGTTTGGCGCGCATCCGACGATAGAAGTGCCCGAGAAAAGATTGGCTGTGATGAAGCGCTTGCGCGGCCACGCGGAGCGCCGTGGCGGCTCGATTCTTGACCTTGCGGGTTTTGACCGACAACACCTTCCCACCGCTGATCCGGTTGTCCGGACAAAGTCCAAGCCAGGATGCTAAGGCGGACCCATCCTCGAAGCGCGAAAGATCAGGACCGATCTCCGCCAAAAGAGTCTGCGTAGTGAGGACCTGGATCCCGGGCACTTGGGTCAGATCAACTCCGAAGATGCGGTGGAGATGAGTCTGCAGGTCGAAGCGTGGCTCGCTCGTCTTCGGTTTGGACCCGTCTTCTGAGGGGGACGTGGGACCTGGGGGTGGATCCAGCTTCGACTCGAACTGCTCCAAATATTGCGCAATTTCGCGATCGCAGTCCGCGATCCAGTCTTGGTATTGACGAAACGCGGCCAGCGACTGTCGCAGGGTGAATAAATGCTCGCGCCGGTAGTCTCCCACCAGCGACTTGGCGATGGTCTCCTCCGCGGCTTTGACTCGCCGGTCGCGTAGTTTTGCCAACTGGTGCGGGTTGCGCTCCCCCGCCAGGATGGCATCCAGAATCCTGATGCCGGTCAGGCCGGTGATGTTACTGATCACGTGGTGGAGTTGCAGGTTCATCTGATCCAGCGCTTTTTGCATGTGTTGCACGTGACTCGACGCCATCTGCACCAGGCCTTCGCGGTGACGCAGGATCGATCGCACCGTGCACACGGCCTGTTCCGGCCTAAACGAGGCGCGCAGTAAGCCCACCGAATGTAGATACTGCAGCCACTGGCAGTCGGAAACATCGGACTTGCGCCCCGGAACATTCTTTACGTGATGGGCGTTGACCAGAAAGACCTGGAATCCTCGTGCCTCCAAGATCTGAAACAACGGAATCCAGTACACGCTGGTCGATTCCATGGCTACGGTTTCGATGTGGCACGCTTTCAGCCAGTCCGCCGCCGCATGCAGATCTTCCGTGAAGGTCGAGAAGCACCGCACCGGCTGCGGATCTCGATCCCCGGGTACCGCGATATAGATCTCCGTCGCTCCGATATCTACCCCGGCGGCATTCAGGTTCAGGTACGACAACATGGGCACTCCCGTCTTCTTCTTGCTCTTTCGTCTTCTCGACATGGGCTCTCTCAGGATTGGATTTGTCCCTGCGAGCCGGCCCAGACGTGCCAATGGAGTACTCTCCTGAACGAGATCAACGCACCCTGTGAAGGGCCGCCGTCATCACTGAATTGAGCACAGAGTCTGGGACCATACTTCTAAACGGGCTCCCGAAGGATGCACCATTGGTAATCTCGGCCTACTTGCCGACGCGCATGGACCGCTTATTTTATCGCTCCATGCAGGAACCTCAGTTCCTTACCTGTTTTGACCCGCGCGATGCGGGTTAGTTACTTCTAACCCACAAACGAGGTTCTGGGGTGGATCGTCGGCATAACAGGAAGTAACATACGTCTTCCTTCACGCAGAACCGCCGGGACGCTAGCGTCTTGGCTCTTTCAACGCTAGAACCGGACCGAAGCCGCGACTTCGGGAACGACCTGCGGCACGCTTCGATCGTTCGGAGGAAAAAAGCGAGAGCCGCCCGGAGCTGTGCTGCGCTACGACGGGCGGCTCACTACCCCCTCAGCCTGCCACCATATTGTAAGGCTTTCATAGCCTTCTTAGGTGTACACGGCCATAATGCGCCACTTGTCCGAAATTCCGGCCAACTGTCTGAACCGTCTGTGGTTTGACTGCCACTGCCAATTGGTGAATTGACTCCGAGAGGTCGCTTTCGCCAAAATGCTTGCCCGAGACGCAGTTTCGGCCAAAATTGCCTTTTGTTTTTCATTGTCTGATGAGAAACTATCGGCAAGGTTTCGGGTTCTACTCCGCATCGCCACTACTTTGTGCCGCCTCGTCGCTACGACTTTTTAGATTCCTTGTTTTCGTGGTTTCTCAGTGGGCAGACGTATCCCAGGATGGGCGGGCTTTGTAGCCGCTCCGGTCGTGGTGTTCCTGACAATCTGCTCTTACTACGCCTACACTCGCCACTACCGAACCGTTTCTGGCAATGCGGCCCGTTCTCCCGTTGACTCCGCGGCCCTACAACAGTCTACCGATCCCCGGACGCTGCTTGGCTTCGCCGATCACTTCTACTGGTTAAATAACGGACCCGCCGCGGCGCCGCTCTATGCCAGAGCCGAAAAGCTGTTCTCGGAGCGAGGCGATGCGCGGAACGAGCTTTACGCTAGTCCAATTCCGTGGGCGATGGATGAGGCTTGATTGATTTCCAGGGCGGATGTTTTCGAGACCTCCGCTCCTAATTGGGGCCCGAGCTTTGCCAAGTCGTCGGTGAAGAGCGTGGCCTCGTGGC
>PMHI01000024.1:2759-4798 GCA_003156615.1 Acidobacteriaceae bacterium
TGAATTCGATCTGGCGGTTGTTGTCGAGGCGGACGGACAGGCGTCCATCGGGGTGGATCGCCTCGATCGCAGCCATGTCGCGATTTGCAACGCCGAGTGATTTGTCGGGGGCAGTAAACTGGATGCGGTCACCTACGGAAAGCTCGCGTTCGATCTCTTGGTAGACGCTGACGCCGGTGAGGCGGCGGGGATCGTAGGTCGCAAGTTCGTGGTTCGCTTTCTCGACCGTGAGCAGGTTTGCGGCTGGGTTGATCGCGACGACCGATGCGTAGGCGGCAGCCTCGATTCCGATGGTTTTGCTGCCCCGAGTGTAGCGAACCACGTCGTTGATCTCGTACCGGCTTGCCCATGATCGTTCGGCTCCGGTCATGTCCTGACGCTGAACGAGGACGCGAAAAGAATGGTCTTCCGGCGCAAGACTTCCATTGGCCTTCAACTCCTGGCGAACAGCGACGTTCAGCTCGCGGCGGGAAGCATTGTCCGGTGAGACGATGAGAGTGTTCTCGGGCGATTCGATGTAGCTCTTGGCGATAGCGCGGACACGCTCTTCTGCGCTAGGAATTTCCTTCACACGGCCCTGCTCTTGGAGTGCACGGAGCGCCGCGGAAACTTCGCCCGTGGCCAGCAGTTCGACGGCAGATTTCAGAGCTGGCTCCTTTTGCCGAACGATGTCGTCCAACGTCGCTGTACGCATTCCTGCCTCCTGCAGTTGCTCGAAAGGACGGCCCGCTTCGACGCCCTGATGCTGGCGGATATCGCCGATCAGAAGCACGCGGTCATGGGGACCAAGCCGCGAAAGAAACTCGCGCATCTGATTGGTGCTGGCGAGGCTCGATTCATCGACAAGGTAGAAGTGCTTGTGGTCTCGTAGGTCGGGATTCGCGGTGCGGACGAGGAAGCCTTGTAGGGTTCCGGCCTCGATGCCTGCCTCATTAAGTTGGCGCGCGGCGCGGGAGGTCGGCGCAAAACCCTCGACCTGATAACCCTGCCCTTCAGCAGCGCCACGGATGGCCGCGAGCGTCGTTGTTTTGCCCGAGCCCGCGAACCCTTGGATTCCTTGGATGTGGTCCGACGAACTGAGGACATCCTCGACCACGCTTCTTTGTGTCCGGTTGAGATGTTGGTGATGATCGGCAAGGGCGATGGCCTGCGAACGCGGAAGAACCGGCTCGACGTGGTTTTGCCCCTCACGCAACCGCCGCAGAATCTCATGCTCTGCTTCGATGGTTTTCGCAGTGGTGAACTGGCGGCCCGGAATGCCCTGAGACCGCTCGACTATTTGAAATTCCCCGGAAGTCACGCGGGCGTCAAGATTGGCGCGGACCTGGGCATGAGTGATCTCGCCCATGCCGCGGCGGAGCCCGTCCCGGATCAGCGCACGTTCATCCACAACCGCCTCGCGCTCGAAGTTCTTGTCGCGGGAAAAGGTTAGAGATTCCCGAACACGCTCAAACGAGTTGACCGGCTTCTCTTGATGTTGCGAACGTTCACACGCTGCCCGTACAACAGCCTCCGCCTGATGTCCGAAGTCTGCCGCCAGCTTCCGGTGCGCCGCCATGACCTCACCCGGCGAATGCATCCCCTTGCGGTCCCGCGTCGAGTGCGCGGCGATCTCGGCGGCTTCTTTGCCCGAGCGACCCGTGCGTTCGAGGTACTCACGAATCTGTTGGCTCCGGGGGCTGGATGCGTCTAGGTATTCCTGCGTGTAACCCTTGATCTCGGGAGCGCCGCTCCTCCCTGTCGTAATTTCATATCCAAGTTCGCGCAGTTTGTAGGTCAACTCGGATTGATAGATGGCAGTGGCGAACTGCTGCGAGGCGAAGAGGCTCTGCGGTTGAACCGCACGAGGCTGGCCGCTGTCCCGCTCGGTGACGTTGAAAACGACAGCGTGCGTGTGTAGTTGCGGCGCGACATAGCCATCGACAGGGCGGGCGGTATCGTGTTCGAACTTTGCGGCGATAAACTTGCCCGTAGTCTCGGGCGGATGATTGCCGCCGATGCGGGCTTGCGTGTAGTGTTCGAGCTGGTCAAGGGCAACG
>PMHI01000050.1:0-3171 GCA_003156615.1 Acidobacteriaceae bacterium
GACTGACGTAACTCGCTGCTGTTGACCACGTCGAGGATCGCCTCCGCCATCGATCCGCTGTCTCCCGATTGGAAAAAGTGAACAATTCCTTCCTTGAAATAGAAGGCATCAATCTTGGTCCGGGAGGCAACTACTGGCACACCTTGGGACATAAATTCCATAATTTTTGTGCTGTAAGCTTCATTGCCAAATGAGTCAGCCCTTTTCGGAACCACGCCGAGATCGGCGTTGGCCATTACTTGTGCTATTTGGTCGAGAGGTACAGCCTTGATAAATTTGACGCTTTCCTCGAGCCCCAACTCTTTCGTGAGCTGTTGTAACTCGCCTCGCATGACGCCGCCGGACCCGCAGTAGATGTGGAATTCAGCGTTTGGGACCTTCTGCTTGACGCGCGCAAAAGCTTCAATCGCAATGTCAACCCCCTGGTGCCACTGCAGACTGCCCGGGAACAAAATAACAAATTTATCGTCGTTCCTGGTTTTTTCATGCAGGGTAAACATTTCTGTGTCGACGTGATTGATAAGAACAGAGCACTTTGCTTCCGGGACCGAGCGCGCCACCAACGTCTTAAGCCAAAGGTCATTCGACACAATCACATGATTGGCAAAACTGGCCGATAGTCGTTCAACTATCTTCAACAACTTCACATAGACCGAATTGAATCCGGAGCGAAATTTATTGGCAAACAACTCCGGCACAATATCATGAATGTCAAGGATCAGCTTGGCTCCAGTCATCTTCGGATACCACGCCGCGAAAACCAGGAAGTCGGGCATGTTGTGGATATGAATCACATCGTATCGATTCCGCACATGCAGTCTTTTGAGCTCAGCTGAGGATCTCACCAGGAAGCGCATTAGGCGCCACGCATACGTCCACTTGCTGCGTTCGTTGTGCTCGCGGTGTTGAACTCGATAAATCGTGACCCCGTCGATCTCCTCTACGCGCTGCGAGGAGGGCTCTCTGGATAAAGCGATTACATCCACTTGATCGCCACGTTTCGCCAGCGTCGAAGCATACCGTCGGACGCGATTATCGGACTCGTAGGGGGCATAGACCACCATACATACCTTCTTCCGAGTATTCCGCGCTGAAACAGGCAGGATTCCACGGTAATAACGAGCTACTTCCCGCGGCAAAGCACCCCAAAACGATCCCTCATATTTCTCCCGCATATAACGCAAGAGGTCCTCATATCGCGCGACCGGATACTCATCCCGCTCCTGCCGGCCGTCAAAACACATATAGTCGGGATGAGTGTTGAGCAGCACCATACCGCCATGCTCTGCCACCCAATCCACCTTACGCTTCCATATGTCTATGTTCGGTTCGCGTAGAACCCCAAAAAGGTTGAAATCCTGAACCAGTGTGTAGGGAAGGTCCACGAAGCCGGTGCCGTTCGGGCCCGGAACCCAAAAGGGAAAGATGGTCGCGACGCCATCCGATTCTGGTTCGAAAGGATCGGTATCAAAAGTAGATGCGTCGTACTCGGCTCCCAGCGCATGCAGCCATCCCAACCTGTGCTGCATCAGAGGGGAACGAAATCCAGAAGCATTCCACTCTTGAAGGTACTGCCTGATCCGGGAGGCCTTAGATGCGAATTCCGCCTTAGAGCTGTAAAGCTTACCGTCGTGCTCCAAACCATGTACGCCAACTTCGAAGCCAGCTTGATCCAGAGTCTCTCGAATCGCGTCGGGAGTGTGGTATTCGCCTTCGGGCACAAAATTAAAGGACGAATGGAAACCGTGTTTTCGTTCGAGGTTCATTAAACGCTCGACTCGCGACACTCCTTTACTGCCCTCCACGTCGTGAGTGAGAATCACTGCGAACCGTTTGCCGTTGGGCCATCCCGGCCATCCCGCGGGAGTACGCCCGGCTTTAGGGTCGATCGGCCACACATCTGAAAAGGCTTTACGCCGGCGACGGGCTCGCCATTGCCGCAACGCCAGGCGCACGTGCCAGGGTATGATCGGTTTAAGAAGATAATAAACTTTGTTTATAAGCATGGTGAGAGCCGTTGGTTCAAGAAGTGCGTTTTTTTAAAGCTGGAGAAAGCCTTCTCCAGGTGTTATAGGCCGGAAAGTAGCTCTATCCGACATGTTTGTACAAGAGTTTGCCAACCGTCTTCAAGGCCAGATCCGGAACGGTCGAAACCACGTGCCGTGCTAACCGCTGTTTCCAGATGCTTGGCGGTCCTGCCTCCCTCGGAGGATAAGTCCAGTAACTTATTATGCTTCGAGATGCACCCCAGCGCTCCTTGAAAGCAACCAGGCCGAGATTGCCGACTTCTGAGCGACCCATCTCAAGCTCCTCAAACCCACGGTCTATGCCGTCTTGTATGGTTTTCCACAACAAGAGTGCCGTCCCACCGAGGCTGTTGAATGCGGCATCGCTGGAGCCGTACTTGTACACAATCGATTTCTTGTGCGAGAGCGTGAGAATGCTGGCAACAGCCGCTCCATTCTTGGACGCCACGCGGATCTTGAGATCGTTTCCAAAAGCAGCAATCAGGCCTCGAAACCAGTTCAGCGGCTGCGGCGGCAGGCCCTGCCGTCGACGAGTCATCACCAGAAGGCGATAGAATTTCCGCAGCAACTCTTCCGACGCTCCGTCCTCGTACTTCAGATTCTCGCGTTCGGCGCGACGGATCTTTCGTTGAACGCAATCTTTGTGGAAGTTATGAAATAACTGCTCTGAGCTGAGGCTCAGATTCAGTCGGTGAAGATAATGTTTAACAACTCGGCCGAATCTCGTATGGCTACTCGGTTCCCAGGAGATAGGTCTGATTTCGACGTATTTCCATTTATCCTCGTCGACGTATCGCTCCATTCGGAGCAACATGTCATCAAGCTCATCTGACCGATTGATCAAGGGTTCGCAATGATCAGAAAATGGCAACGATACCAAGCGCCGACCGGTCAACCAGCTCTTGGCACGGCAGAAGACCAGTCCATTCGTAAGCCGATCTCCCACAGGACAAGAACTGATCACTACAGGTTCGTAGCCATATACACACTGCAAGGCCTTCAGCCATTTTGTACTATGAAAGACCGAAGCTTGGGGATGGCTGTCAACCAAAACTTCCCACCTTGGATCCTGGATCGGATTGATCTCACAGATCTCTTTCGCGGCAGAATGCGTTCTCGTGGCAAAAGAGGACTTTTCAGTTTC
>PMHI01000050.1:3201-4441 GCA_003156615.1 Acidobacteriaceae bacterium
GGGCGGTATCAGTTAAAGATGCAAGCTGAGCCACCGCTTCCGCAACGGTTAGAATGCGCGCGCTGGTTTCGAAAACAGATGACACTGCGAACTCCAGGAGTGCGGGAGTACAACCAAATCGAGACGGGGAGTCTTGCACATCATGCGAATAAAAAATCAGCCAACTCTTCTTTTGTTCGTTGTCCAGAATCAGCTTCCGCACCAGGGCGTGTTCATCGCGGCCACCGTAAAGACTGCAGGCCCGAAGCAAGTTCAGATCGACGTAAGGTCCATTGAGGCCGTTCCAGGTGCTTCTGGAACTTACCGATTCCGCTCCCACTACTTTCTTGGCCCTCAGCGTGAACTCGCCAAACGGAAACGCGAAGTTGCCTGAATCAGCCTTCCCCGTCAATTGCTCGATCGCATGTCTTCCCTTTTGTATGTCGGCCAAAAACGCCGTGGGCGACGTCGACCGGCAGGATATGTGGCTGAAGGTATGACTCGCCAATTCATGGCCGTCGGCTAAAACAGCGTCGAGATCTTCACGATGAAACTGTTCCCCCAAGTGGTTCGTCGTATTCATCAGACCCACGGCAGCGTAATAAGTCCCCACGACTCCGAAGCCCTTGAGTATGGGTCCGCCAACCGTAAGAGCGGTCCGTGGAAAATCGTCGAAACAGAAAGATACAATCGGGCCACAACCGCCCAATGGCACACGGCGCGAGTAGACGAGTGAGATCATCTGCCGACGCAACGACCCAAGCTGGGAACGGAGTCTCACTTATTCAGACCATGGACACTGGCTCTTGCTGAGCCGCAATCCGAATCAACCCGTCTTCTGGCACTTTCCGGTCCTTTCGAAATACCAAGGACGTGACACCATTGGTGGTGTCCATCTCTTCCATGCCAAGATCCGCAAATACTTTGCCGGAGGGCGCATTCTTAGTAGTCTTCCGATAGTTCGCCCAAAAGTCTTTGCCCAATTCCCCGATGTAAGTCCGCATGATATTCGCGAGAAACGCGTGCTCAACACGCTTAGCTTGAACTCGGCAACTGAACATGAGATCAGTCATTCGCGGCTCGCGGCTGTCCACGATGCTGAACCCGACAACGCCGTAGGAGCCAAACCGGTCTTCACAACTTAGGACATAGGTATCAAGATGCGAGGTTGCCAAAATCCTTTTCAAAACGTCGCGATCATAGCGGTTGCCTGAAAAGTTCATCTGATTGGTGCGTTGCGTCAATTCGTGCACTCGCTCGA
>PMHI01000636.1 GCA_003156615.1 Acidobacteriaceae bacterium
TACAACTTTGACTCGTCCGGAGTTGAGATCTCGGGCTTGACTCTGGATGATAATTATCCCGCTCTTAAACCGCGCTACCAGTCCAATCTCGAGCTTTTGGCGGTCATGTTGCGGTCCAATCGCGGTCACCAGTGGATCCACAACATTCACGTCACGAATGCCTCCGGAGAAGGACCTGAAGATTTCCCCGTCGGCATCACTTCACAGACCCCGAATCCCGAGAATCAGGGAAATCTCATCGAATACGTCACCATGGACCATTGGGCCGGGGGTCTTTGTACTGCGATCATAATCGCCGGCGGCGGGGGAGAGATTCGGCACAACACGGTGATCGGCTATCATATTGGTTATGGTGGGTGGAGTATGACAAATGTGAAGTTTCACGACAATCAGGCCATCGAGACCACCTACGGCTTCAACATCGATAGCTGGCAAAATAGCGGGATTGTAATCGCCCATAATCAGATCACTCGTCCCCTGTCGTACGGTTTGGTGATCGGCGGCGGAAACGGAGATTTCTCTGATTTTTCCATCCTTGACAATACCGTGACGGTGGCTCCAAAGACGATCTACGGGTTGCTTTTCCAAGGCAACGTCAAGCGTGCCCGTGTTTTGCGGAACAAAATCATCGCGGATCGGCCAACCGGCAGGTCCACCGTTCTTGGCTTTTACGAAAAAAACGCACAGAACGTCAATAACATATTTCAAGAAAACGTCGTAACAGGTTCGTTCAGGAACTCTCTCGAGGGGTCTGACTGTCTGTGGGGGAATGTGAGTGAGACTGGCAAGGAATTGCACAGCCTGCGCAATACCCAGGACACACGCTGCCAGGCCGATCAATAGGCCGTCGGACCCATCAACCATGCGGGCACGACCCATGTGACGTAAGTGTAACTTCTTTGCGTAAACCGGGGGAGCGCAGGAGCGCAGGTAGGCCTCAGCCATCGAAAGATCGCAAAGCGACGGTCTGGAAGGCGAAGGGTGANNACGTGTTCGGCAGTCGTTCTCCCCGACCTCTCTGAAAAGATTATCGAAGGTACGTGTTTGTTTCCGCCCTTCAATTGGAACTGCGCTCTGCTGTACTACTTTGATTTACACTCAAGGAGAAGATTGAGATTTAGACGCACTCACCATATCTCTAGCCCCCTGACCTAGGACTGCGGGCGCGCGTCTGCAGCTAGAATGGACCCGCGTGGGATCTTCACCCGACGCCAACTGAAGGAAAAGTTCCTCGTATTGATCGACGATTCTTTCCCAAGTGTAGGCCTGACGGATGCGGTCGGGGGCCCGAAGCCGATATCCCGCTGCCTGCTCAGGATAGTCCTCGATGTGTTGCAGTTTTCGCGCCAGGTCATCGGGGTCTCGGTCGAACAGGATACCGAAGTCCTGCAACACTTCCTGATTGAAGGGTGTATTCAGAGCAAGGATACAATTTCCGCACCCCAGCGCCGTCAGCAGCGAGGGATTCGTCCCACCCAAGCTGTGTCCATGGACGTAAGCATAAGCGTTGCAATGAAGCTCTTTCACTTGATCTGCACTACCGACGTGGCCGATAAAGCGTACACGCTGATCGCGAGTCTGTCTTAGGCGATCGACAAACGCGCTACGATAGTTCGCGTCGCCCGCAATCGCCAGGATTCTCGAACTCCGCACCTTCTCGAACGCACGCGCGATAAGATCAGCATTATTTTCCGGAACCATTCGACTTAGAATCAAATAATACTGAAACGGTTCCAGGCCGTATTTTCTCAGCGCTGCGGAATCGGTTGTGGTCTCTAGGTCTGCACCGTATGCGATACAGGTACTAGGGGTATCAAGCTCTTCGAGGTAAATCCGACGCATCTCCTGTGCATCGGTTACTACGCCGGTTGGGCAAATCCGCCCCACATACTTAGCGTTCCAATAGAAATATTTCTTTGCGAGAGAACCCCACTTGTCGCGGTTCCAGTCCAATCCGTCTACATTGATAGCAAACGGGATCCCAAAGAGACGTGGGATGATGCAGTGAAAAGCATTGCCAACATTAACAACTAGACTCAAGTCCAACCTACGGAACAACATGTCAAACATGCAGAGTAACGTGTGTGACAACGTGCCAAGTTCCTTGGTCTCTATGTTTGGCACGTAGACCAGCTGCNNTCGTCGGCAATAGACAATTACCTCGTGTCCGCGGCTAACTAGCCGCGGAGCTAATTCGCGGATAAATACTTCATAGCCGCTATAGGTATGAGGGTAGCCACGTGAACCCAGCATACCTATCCGCAAACGTCTGCGTGAGCCCACTCCTGATTGCTCGATCGTCTGTTCCATATTTGATCTTCATCACCCTGATTGTTGTGCACACAATGGCACATCGGTGTGGGATCACCGATGCGTGGCACAATCGGCCATCAAACTTTCAGTGACCTCCGACCGCTCCCGATCNNGCAGGTCCGGATATATGGGAGTATAACCAAATGAAACTGAGGTGAAAGCTTGACCGCTGTCCGAAATGTGAGCTGCGTCAACCAAAGGGAAAGTGCAAAGCTCTAAACCAAAATGCCGAGACCGTTGCTCTGCTTGAAATTATGAAAACGCTTCCCAGTCAGACGGGATATTTCCCTCACTGCTCGCTTGACTNNGCAGCGCTCCATAACCCGCACTCGAAAGTGTCAGCGTAAGTATGAACGATGTCCACATGAATCAAATCATATGAATTGTTGTCTTGTTTGATCCAGTCTCTGTAGTCGCTTCGGATCAGCCGAATATTCTCGAAAGCTGATAACCGGCTGACCGTCTCGTCGTAGACATCCGTCTTATTAACGGTATGTTTGTCTCCAGCGAATGTATCGACTCCAATTACAGAATCGAAAAATGAAGACAGCGCAACTGTCGAATAGCCATACTCAACGCCGAACTCTAGACAGCAATTGGTTCTAATGTGGAATCGCTTTATCAGGTCCGAAAGTATGCTCTCGATGCCCTTCCATGCGGAGTCGACCTGCAACACTCTTGGCGGCAATTGAAGATGGTTAGGAACAAATGCGGTAATCGGCACCCTGGCTTTTAGTAGGCCAGCGAGAATCGTTTTCCAGTACTCGAGCTCAATGATCATCCAAATCACTCAACAATAC
This sequence comes from Acidobacteriaceae bacterium, assembly GCA_003156615.1. Next base: position 3,114 of record PMHI01000636.1, read on the forward strand.
GATTGGGNNACAGAACTGTTGCGCGACGCGTCAGGAGAAAAGGGAACTTTCGCGCACAACTTCGGGAATCGGCATAAACCGCTCTAGAACCCGCAGATCCAGCTCATCAAAGTAGCGTAGCCATAAAAGCATGAAGGCATAAACTGCGGTTAAGCCCAGAGACATACAGATCATCCCTCCCCAATGAAGTCTACCAATAGGAAACAGATGCATTGACAATCCGCCCAAACATGTTCCCAGCAAAAGTGGTTTCGCGTAG
>PMHI01000282.1:0-4501 GCA_003156615.1 Acidobacteriaceae bacterium
TTGCGGCGGGGAGGATGTCAATCAATCAACCAACCTGACTTCCGTTGCAGCGGCCAAGAGATAGTATTTCGAGGGGGTCCAGACTTTTCAAGCTTCGGCTCGCTCGCGAGCAATAGTCCGGCAGCCGACGTGGAGCCGCGATTGCCAGTGGATGCAGAGATGGTGCTCGCCGGGAGCGGCTGCGAAGAAAAAGTAGGAGCTGCCCTGGTTGGTTCCGACCCACGCGCCATCCATGCCCACTGCTGTGGGGGGTGGTCTGTGTTAGTGAAACGTCCTGTGCTGCCGCCCGTGCAGTTTGGGCATTGTCCCAGATCTTCGATCACATAGAGCCAGAGCTTTGCCGAACTCGAGGTGGAGCGGGTCAGTGGTGCCCATTTCAACTTCGAATTTGACGTTGGGGCCGCACGCGGCCTCGGCGGCGGCGGTGGGGATTTGACTTTGCGCGGGGGTTTGGCGAAAGCGAATGTCGCGCAAAAGGATAACAACGAGAGCGACTTTCATGGCATCCCTCCCGCTGGGACTGCGTTGCTGGAGTGGACCGGTTCGCCGCTTCTCGGGCGGACGGTCCCGAGTCGCCAGTCCGGGCGCAGGCTAACTGACCGTGGTATATCCGCGGAAACTGCTGTGGATGCAGAGACTTGTCGAGTTTTGCAAAACTACGTCCAACTCAGCGCTCTCATGATCCGCAAAGAACACCAGGACCTGCGACATGATGGCGGGAACTCCTGACTGGGCGGCTCCCTATAGATTCTTGTCGGGGCCTGTCAGATGACGGCGTCCGACTGCCTGGGATATGATTCCATCCCACAGCGCGAATAGAGGTTCGTTCCATGAAGATGCGATTGATCATTTTGTTGTTTCCACTGATTTTGGTGATTGGGCTTTCCCTGGCCGTGGTGCAACATCCGGCCGATGCCGCTCCGCCGCAGGCGCCGAGCGCTTCAACGGCTGAGGCTGTCACCGCGCTCGTGGTAGGGAGCGCCGGGGCGATGGCGATCCCGGACACTACGCTGGCCATTAATTCGGCGAAGCCGATGTCCGAGCGCGTGGTGCATTACGAGATCGACGCGAAGTATGACGCGGTGAAGCATATCGTCGACGCCACCGAGGTGCTTACCTATCACAACCTGACCGGGCAGGCGCTCGACCATTTTCCATTCCACCTCTATCAGAATGCGTTTCAGCAAAAGGCCACGTGGGTGAACGAAGCCAAGGTCATGGGGAGCCGGGAAACGGACTACGCGAAGTGGGAAGACAAGGACTACGGCTCCGAAGAGATTAGCAATCTGGAAGTGGTGGGACAGGGTGATTTGACTGCGCAGTTGCACTACATCGCGCCCGATGATGGCAACAAGGACGACAAGACCGTGATCGAGTTGCACGTGCCCAAGCCAATCGCACCGGGCGAGTATGTGCAATTCAAGATCGCGTTTCAGACGAAGTTTCCCGAGACGCAGGCGCGTTCGGGATATAGGCGCGATTTTGTGCTGGGCGGGCAGTGGTTTCCGAAGGTTGGCGTGTGGTGGCACGGAGCCTGGAACTGCCATCAGTATCACAACACGACCGAATTCTTCGCCGACTTTGGCGTATATGACGTCAGGCTGACGCTGCCGCAGTACGAGGTGGTCGGCGCCAGTGGGGTGAAAGTCAACGAGGTGAGCAATCCTGACAGCACGAAGACGCTGACCTATCACGGAGATGACATTCACGACTTCGCCTGGACGGCGAGCCCGCGCTACAAGGTGAAAGACGACGGCGTATTCCAGGGACAGATGGGGCCGGTGAAGATGCAAATTCTCATGCAGCCCGCGCACTGGAGCCAGGTGGAGCAGCATGAAAAGATTCTGCGCGAGAGCTTGGACCACTTTGAGCGCTGGTATGGGCCTTATCCCTACAAGGCGATCACGCTGGTCGATCCCGAGCCGGATTCGGCCGCGGGAGGAATGGAATACCCCACCTTCATTACCGGCTTCACAAGCTGGTTCATGCCGGAAGGAATGCACGTGCCCGAGCTCGTGATCGAGCACGAGTTCGGCCACCAATACTGGTACGGCATGGTTGCGACCAATGAATTCGAAGACGCCTGGATGGACGAGGGCATTAACAGTTACACCGAGGTGAAGGTGCTCGATTCGATTCTCGGTCAGCAGACCTCCGTTATGAATCAGGCGGGTGCGACGCTCAGCGAGCGGGAACTGCAACGGAGTGGTTACATAGGAGTAGCCGACCTAGATCCCATCGCGCGGAACGCTTATGACTATTACAATTCCAGCTCCTACGCGGGCATTACCTACGGCAAAACAGCGAGCGTGCTGCTGACGCTGGAAAGCATCATTGGCGAAGACACAATGGCAAAGGCGATGCAGGTGTATTTCATGAAGTATCGCTTTACCCATCCTACCCAGGAAGACTTCCTTAAGACGATTGAGGAGGTTTCGGGCANNGTGAACTGGTACGCGGAGAAGAAAAGCGCTGGCAAGGATGACAAGAACACTGTTTATCGCTCCTACGTCTGGTTGCAACGCAAGGAAGATTTCGTCATGCCGGTGGATGTGGAGATCAAGTTCGAAAACGGTGAGACGATTCGCGAGCACTGGGATGGAGTAAGCCGCTGGACCAGGCTGGGTCCGTACGAGAAGAAAACGAAGATTACGTCGACGGAGATTGATCCGGACCACAGAATCCTGATTGACCGCAACGATTTCAATAATAGCTATACGGCCGAAGTGAATGGCAAACCGGCGGTCAAAGTGACGAATTATTGGCAATTTATGACCCAGTGGTTGGGCCAGGCGCTGGCGTGGTGGGCAGTGTAGGGCGCCTTCGGGCCCCGGCTTCGGCAACGTTTGACGTTAGGCAAGCGACAAGGATCGAGGGAATGAAGCATGGCAGNNCATTCTGGATCACAGCTTGCAGGCGGATCGCCTCCTGCATGGTTTTGACATTGGGGTGCTCATGGATATGCTTGCGCGGCCCGAGTTTGGGCCGACCATGGCTTCCACGATGCCGGCGATTTATTTTGCCGTACTCTTTTTCGTTGCGACTGCGCTGTTCTTGCCCGGAGTGCTCCAAGGCTATGCCTCGACCTACCGGCTGCCGCGGGAGGATTTTTTCCGCGCCTGCGGGCGGAACCTGTGGCGGTTTATCCGGCTCATGATCGTGGCGGGCATCGTGATGGGAATCGTGGCCGGGGCGCTCTTCGGTATTCGCTCCGCGCTATTGAAGGCGGCGGGAGAAAGCACGAATGAATTGCTGCCGTTCTATGTTTCGATGGCGAGTTTGCTGGTGATCTTCCTGGTGATGAGCGGGATTCGCATCTGGTTTGACCTGGCGCAGACGGACGTGGTTCTGAGCGATCAGCGGGCGGTGCGAAAGTCGATTGGCGCGGGCTTCCGGCACATGCGGCGTGACTTAGGACGGTTGCTGGCCAGTTACGTAGTGACTACGATTGTGGCGGCGATCGTGCTGGTCGCAGGGCTATGGGTGTGGATGAAGTTTGTGCCGCCGGCGAGCGTGATGGGGGCGTTCTTCGTCAGTCAGTTGACCCTGCTGTTGCTGTTGATTCCACGCTTCTGGCAGCGGGGCGTGGCTGTGACGTACTACTTGCAGAATATGGTCGAACCGATTGCAGTGGTGGAGTCTTTCACCTCCGTCGCCGTGGTGGCGCCGGTGGCTCCGGGCGTTCCGCCGGAGACACAGGCGTCTTAGGATGGCCGGGAAGATGCCGTTCGAGCAACCGGCTAGAGCAAGACGATCGTGATGCCCCGATTGCGGCGGCCGAGGTCGGAGTCGCTTTTGAGTTCGGGGTGCGATTGAAGGAGTTTCCAGGCCGCGTCCTCTGACTTCGACCAGTTCTCGCCGAAGATGCAGCCGCGAATCTGACCGTTCTGCGCCATCTCCAGCAAACGCTTTTGCACGGCGATGCGAATGTCGCCGCCCGCGCCGGTCGATCCGTAACCGTGGATCAGCTTCAGCAGCTTTGCTTTCTCCTGACGCGCAAGAGTCAGTTCGCGTTCCAGGCGCTGCAGAGCTTCGTGAACCTGTGGCATGTCGGCTTTGAGGTTTACGGTTTCGATGGCGCCAACCTCGGGACCGCACCCGTTGTGAGCGGCGGCATTCGAACTGACAGTAACGCTTCCAAGCATGCGGAGTGCCACTCATCGCCTGTCTCGAGTATGGCCAGAATAGCGCCGGCGTCAATCAGTCCGGCCGCCGAGCGGCGCTTGAGCGCATCGGATTCCTTCCTGTGCTTCTTGGACATGATTTCCCTGACAAGTTCGCCGGTCCGCTGCGAGCGGGTCGAGTCGCTGCGAATTGTACCCACGGTCGCCATCACCCGCTTGCGGAGTGCAGCCTGCTCGGCCTCGTCGTCAGAATGGCCGTTGCGGCGTTGGGCGAGCCAGTCGGCGGCGATTTGCTCCAGAAGCTTGGACACAGACATGCCCTCGCGTCGGGCTTCGCTCTCTAGATCGGCCTTCCGTTCGCCGGAGAGGCCCAGCTG
>PMHI01000282.1:4516-11845 GCA_003156615.1 Acidobacteriaceae bacterium
ACTTTGCCGTGCTGGAAGTACATACGGGTGGGGATTAGGGTCAGCCCCTTTTGCTGGGTTTTGCCGATCAGCTTGCGGATTTCTTCTTTGTGCATTAGCAGCTTGCGGGTGCGGAGGGGGGCGTGGTTGTGGATGTTGCCGTGTTCGTAGGGGCCGATGTGGGCGTTGAGCAGCCAGAGTTCGCCGTCCTTGACCAGGCCATAGGAATCTTTGAGGTTGGCGAGGCCGCCACGGACCGATTTGGCCTCGGTTCCGGTGAGGACTACGCCGCANNGAAGCGGTGGGCTCGCGGCGTGGGGATTTCTCCGGGCTGGGCTTGGTTTCGTGGGTGGACTGGCGGGGCATGGGTTGGGTTCGGCTCGGCTTCATCTTAGCAGCAAAAAGCTGGGCTTCGGGCTTCAGCTGACGGGCTTCGGGAAACCCGTTGGGGTGATTGGTCGCATGAGACTGACGGGGGTTCGCCGAAGCCTGATCGCTGTAGCCGGAAGCCCTGTTTTCCCCTACTGGGACTAAGACCAAAGAGTGTAACTACCGTGGGTGCAATGACATGGGAAGGCGGGAATCGCGATGCTATAATCGCATCCAAACGCTCTTGTTGTTTCGAATATAGCGTCATGTAAATCCCAGGTTCGCTGGCCTTAGGGGTAGGGACCGCGTGTCCGGCGAAGACTTTGTAGACGAGGACTGACGAATGAGACGTCTGATGCCCGCGGCAGTGGTGCTGCTCATCGTGGTTGCTATTCTGCCTGCCATCGCCGATAAGGCCAAGACGGCCTACGAAAAAGGCGAGGACGCCGAGGCGCGCCAGAACTACGAGGGCGCCTACGAGTTCTTCAAGCAGGCATACGACCTCAAACCAAAGGATTTGCGCTATCGCACGTCGTTCGAGCGGATGCGCTTCAAAGCCGCCGCGTCGGTCGTACATCATGGACAGTTACTTCGCGAACAGGGCAAGCTGCAGGAGGCGCTGGCCGAATTTCAAAAGGCGGCGCAGATCGACCCGTCGCTTTTTATCGCGCAGCAGGAGTTGAAGCGTACGTTGCAAATGATTAACGATGCCACCAATCCTCCGCCCCAGGCGGCAGGTCCGCCCAGCAGCCTGGAGCGGAAGATCAAGGAAGCCCCAGGGCCAGTAGAACTCGCGGCCATTTCGAGCGTCCCCATCACCATCAAGATGACGGAAGATTCGAAGGTGGTCTATCAGACGATCGGGCAGATAGCCGGAGTCAACGTTCTGTTCGATTACGACTACACTTCGCGGCGCATCAAGGTCGAACTGAATGGAGTGACACTCGAAGAAGCGCTGGAGATTACGGCGCTGGAATCGAAGACCTTCTGGCGGCCGGTGACGAGCAACACCATCTTTGTGGCGCAGGATAGTCCGGCCAAGCGCAAGGAACTGGAACAGAGCGTTCTCAAGACTTTTTATCTTTCGAATATATCCGCGCCCACCGAGTTACAGGATGTGGTGAATGCGATTCGCGCCGTGCTGGACGTACAAAGGGTGCAGCAGTTGCTCTCGCAAAATGCGCTGGTGGTACGGGGCACGCCCGACCAGATTGCGCTGGCCGAGAAACTGGTGGACGATCTGGATAAGGCACGTCCGGAAGTGGTCGTCGACATCGCGGTCTTGCAGATCAGCAAAGATAAATCGCGCACCCTGGGTTTGCTCCCGCCCAGCAGCGCTACGGTTACATTGCAGAGCAACATCAACACCAACACCACCACAACTTCCACGACCGGGACCACACCTACAACCACCACAGGGTCCAGCGGTACGGGCCTCGAGTTGAACACTCTGGGCAATTTGAACGCGACCGATTTTCAGGTGTCGATTGGCTCCGCGAACTTGTCGGCAGTGATGGGCGACAGCGACACGAAGATGCTGCAGAATCCGCAGATCCGCACGCTCGATAACCAGAAGGCGACGCTCAAGATTGGCGAACGGGTGCCGGTAGCCACGGGATCGTTCCAGCCCGGAATCGGTGGTGTGGGCATCAACCCACTGGTCAACACGCAGTTTCAATATCTGGATGTGGGTGTCAACATTGACATCACCCCGCACATCCACGCCGACCGGGAAGTCACTTTGAAGATGGTGATGGAAATCTCCTCGGTAGTGGGTCAGTCGAGTATCGGCGGCATCAGCCAGCCCATCATCGGGCAGAAGAAAATCGAGCCCGAAATCCGCCTGAGGGACGGTGAGACGAGCTTTATTGGCGGGATCCTGGACGATTCCCAGACCAAGTCGCTGGCTGGGATCCCGGGGTTGGCACAGATCCCGATCCTGAGATACCTTTTTGGGCAGGTCACGCAAGACCATTCGCAGGACGAGACGGTCTTTGCCATCACCCCGCACATTATCCGCGGAGCCAGCGTCAATGAGTTGAACCAGCGGCCGATCGACATCGGGACCGCGAGCACCATTGAATTGCGGCACCTCAGCCGGGTGGCAGCGCCGGTTGCTCCAGCGGGTCAGGCCCCGGCAACTCCAGCGGGCCAGCCTCCCGCCAGTCCGGCGCCCGCCACTCCGCCACCGGCGAATCAAACCCCGAACCAGTCGGGGAATCCTGCGACCGGCGGTCCGAACTTCTTGTTTGATCCGTGGCAAATCACGGCGGTGAAGGGCAACACCTTTGTCGTGAACTTGCTGATTTCCGGCGCACAGAACGTTTATTCCGTACCGGTGCAGATGAATTACGACCCGGCCAAGCTGCAGTTGGTGAACGTTTCCAACGGCGGGTTCCTCTCCCAGGATGGGCAGGCCGTGGCCCTGGTGCACCGCGAAGATGAGACCAGCGGAACCCTCTCGGTCACGGCTTCACGGCCACCGGGGTCGGGTGGAGTTTCCGGGCAAGGGACCGTGGTCACGATGACATTTCAGGCGAAGGCCAGCGGGCAGACGCCCCTGACCATTACCCGGGGTGGAGCGCTCGATCCCGGTCAACAGGCCATTAAGGTAAACGGAGCACAGGCTTCGGTGACCGTGCAATAGGGCCGGCGCGAGCCGCTCCTTCCGACGGTCTAACAGCGGGATGTTTGAGATGCAGCTAAAAGCACTGCAGTGCGGGCGGAGGGCGAGGCCCGACCGGGGCTTTACGCTCCTTGAGTTGATGATCGCCACATCCATCCTGGTCGTTCTCTCAACCATGGCGGTGCCGTTGGCGCGGCTGACCATACAGCGGGAGAAGGAGCGCCAACTGCGATTCGATTTATGGGAGATGCGCGACGCCATCGATCGCTACAAAGACGCAGCCGACCGGGGTGGGTTCCAGACGAAGGCGGACAGCCAGAACTATCCCCCCGATCTCGAAACGCTGGTGAAGGGCGTAGATGTGAATACCAAGAAAGTTCGCTTCCTGCGCCAGATTCCTGTTGATCCCATGACGGGCACCACAGAATGGGGCCTGCGTTCGATGCAAGATGATCCCGATTCCGACTCCTGGGGCGGGCAGAGCGTATTCGACGTCCATACCAAGTCGGACGGGACGGCGCTGGACGGCACCAAGTATAAGGACTGGTAAATGGTAACAAGGCTACGTACGGGGCGGAACTCGGGATTCACCATGCTCGAAATGATGATCGTGATGATCATTATGGGGATCCTGCTGTCGATCGCCCTCCCCATTTATAGCCAGGCGATAGTGAGAGCGCGCGAGGCCGTCCTGCGTAATGACCTGTTCGAGCTGCGCAAACTGATCTCCCAGTACACACTCGACAAGCAAAAAGCGCCGCAGTCGCTGGAAGACCTGGTACAGGGGGGCTACCTCAAAGAGATTCCCAAGGACCCGATGACGCATGAAGCGAACTGGGAGCCGAAGCAGGAAGATGTTCTGCTGTCCGTGGACCAGCAGGATCCTGGTATCGACGATGTGCATTCGGCGTCGAATGCGATGTCAAGCGACGGCACGGCGTATTCGACGTGGTGAGGACGCCTCCGCCCACCGTCGAGCATTGAACACTTCCACGCTCAGCAAGTAACATCTATTCATGCCCGTCGAAACTGGAACCCAGGTCCCTACCTCGATTCGCGCGCCGCGGGGCAACTCCATTACCTGCAAAGGCTGGCAGCAGGAAGCTGCCATGCGCATGCTCATGAACAACCTCGACGAGGAAGTCGCCGAGCGTCCCCAGGACCTTGTTGTGTATGGCGGAACGGGACGAGCGGCGCGGAGTTGGGAGGCATACCACGCCATCGTCGAGACTCTGAAGAAGCTCGAGAACGACGAGACTCTGCTGGTGCAGTCGGGCAAGCCTGTCGGTGTGTTCAAGACGCACGATTATGCGCCGCGCGTGCTCATCGCCAATTCAAATCTCGTCGGCCATTGGTCGAACTGGGAGAAGTTCAACGAACTGGAGCGCGCCGGACTGATGATGTATGGCCAGATGACGGCGGGCTCCTGGATCTACATTGGCTCGCAGGGGATTGTGCAGGGGACGTTTGAAACGTTTTCGGCGGCGGGAGAAAAACATTTCAGCGGAGATTTGGCGGGGAAGCTAATCGTCTCCGGAGGCATGGGCGGCATGGGTGGCGCGCAGCCGCTGGCCGCGACCATGACGGGCGCCGCGTTTCTGGGGATTGACGTTGATCCGGAACGCATCAAGAAGCGGCTGAAGACGGGCTATTGCGACTTCATGGTGAACTCGGTCGATGAAGCGCTGCGCATTTTGAAGAATGCGGTGCGCAAGAAAGAAAACGTTTCGGTGGGGCTGGTAGGGAATTGCGCGGACGTTATTCCGGAGTTGGCCGCGCGCGGCGTGGTGCCTGACATTCTCACCGATCAGACTTCGGCGCACGATCCGCTGAACGGATATGTTCCGAACGGCATGACGTTCGCCGAGGCGCTCGAACTGCGGCAGCGTGATCCCAAGGCGTATCAGGAAAGATCGCTCGACGCCCTCGCGCGGCATGTCGAAGGTATGCTGCGGCTGCAGAAGATGGGATCGGTGACCTTCGACTACGGCAATAACATCCGCACCTTTGCATTTCAGCGCGGCGTGAAGAATGCATACGACTTCCCGGGGTTTGTGCCCGCCTATATTCGTCCGCTGTTTTGCGAGGGGCGGGGGCCGTTTCGCTGGGTCGCGCTGTCGGGTGAGCCGTCGGACATTCACGTGACCGACGATCTGGTTCTGGAGTTGTTTCCCGAGGACCGGATCCTGCGCCGCTGGATTGATCTGGCGCGCAAACGCATCAAGTTCCAGGGACTGCCGGCGCGCATTTGCTGGCTGGGATATGGTGAGCGGGCGCAATTCGGACTGGCGATGAATGACTTGGTGAAGAAGGGGAAAATCAAAGCGCCGATCGTGATCGGACGTGATCACCTGGACTGCGGCTCAGTGGCGTCGCCGTTTCGAGAAACTGAGAGCATGAAAGACGGCTCAGACGCGGTCGCTGACTGGCCCCTGCTGAATGCTTTGCTGAACACGGCGGCCGGCGCGTCGTGGGTTTCGATTCACAACGGCGGCGGTGTGGGCATTGGATATTCGTTGCACGCCGGACAGGTCACCGTGGCCGATGGGACGGACGGGATGGCCAAGCGCATCGAACGCGTGCTCACGACTGATCCGGGCATGGGCGTGATCCGGCACGTGGACGCGGGATATGACGAGGCGAAGGAGTTTGCGAAGAGCAAGGGCATCAGAGTGCCGACGGCCGAAAAATGAACACCCACCGCGGCGACACGAGCCTCCCGCGAAGAACCAGTTCTAATTCTCACTGGCGCGCCCTCTGAGGTATTCTCCCGGAAGCGCAATCGCAATCCCCTCAATCTTTTTATCCAAATACGGGCCGAAGTGTCGAACATCGCCCGTCAGCAAGTGAGTGGCGCGAGCTTCGATGGCGGCGAGCAGGATCGGCACATCCTTCTCTGGCAGAGAAATCCCGCGTGGAAGCGCCCTTTGGGCAGCCTCAAACAGATGAACGACTCCTGACAACTTGGTGAGCCGCGTCTGCTGATCTTCACCGGCAAGGTTGATTCTCGCTTCCTCCAACGCATACCGGGAGCTGCACAATACGACGATTTTGAGCTTCCAGAGTTGGAGCAGTCCCGCATCGGTCTGGTACGCCGCAGAAAACAGGACATTTGTGTCGAGAAATAGCCGGTCCATCTAGACAGGGCGCCGGTGGGGAATCAAATCCGGATCAAGGCCGAGCTTCCGGATTGCTCTTCGTGCCTTGCGGTAGTCGGCGGCGTCGATAGCGTTGGATAGCAGGAACTCCGCTTTGCGCTCAGGACTATATCTTTCTACCGGGACGACCATGGCGGGGCGAATAAGGATGCCGTCGTCCTTCTCCTCGGCGATTACGATGCTGCCTTCTTCAATGCCGAATCGCTTGCGCAACTTTGCGGGTACAACGATCGCGCCGCGCTTTCCCACCCTTGCCGATTGCATAGCTTCAATACAGATGACTGAATGTCTAATTGTATAACATGCCTGATATCCAGGCAACCGGACATACCCAGGAATACACTGTTGAGTCTCGATGCCTGCTAGACTGCTTGGGTGTGGCCTCATCCCGAAAACTAGATCATAAAATCCAGCCTTCGGTATTTCTGGCCAATATCGGCCAACTGCTCACGCTGCAATCTCGTTCCCGCAGACCCGGACCGCGACGCGGGCCCGGCCTCAAAGCACTCGGCATCATCGAAGATGGCGCCGTGCTCTGCCTCGGCGGGAAGATAGTCTCCGTTGGCACTAGCAAAGATGCCCTGTGCGATCCNNCGGCTGGTGGATTTTGAGAAGCGGATCGAAGGCGCTTCCTATGAAGAGATCGCCGCAGCCGGCGGAGGCATCCGGTCGAGCCTGGAGGGCGTTCGCAAGGCAGGGAAGCGCGTTCTGGCGGATAAAGTTCTAGACGTGCTGCGCGACATGGCCGCGTTCGGTACGACGACGGTTGAAGCCAAGTCAGGCTACGGGCTGACGATCGAGTCGGAGATTAAATCCCTGGAAGCGATTCGCGAAGCCGCCTCCCGCTGGCCGGGGACAGTCATTTCTACTCTTCTCGGGGCGCATGTGGTCCCAAGAGAATTTCAGGGTTGCTCACAAAACTACGTGGAGTCCGTCTGTAAGGAGATGATTCCGCAGGCCGCCAAGCGGAAGCTCGCCCAGTTCGTGGATGTTTTCTGCGACCGGGGAGCGTTTACGGCAGCCGAGACTGAACAGATCTTTGAAGCCGCTAGGCAGCACGGCTTGAGTGTGCGGGCCCATATGTGCCAGCTTAGGGAGACGGTCTTGCGGCCGTTTTTGCGCTTCAATCCGGCGTCCTTTGATCACATGGACCACGTGAACGAAGACGATATCGCGCAATTGGCTAGGCATGACACG
>PMHI01000282.1:11899-21837 GCA_003156615.1 Acidobacteriaceae bacterium
ATGTCGCCCGCCGAGGCCATTGCCGCGGCCACCATTAACGGTGCGTGGGCGTTGCGAGTAGCCCACCGGAAGGCCACGATCGAACCGGGGAAAGATGCTGATTTGGCAGTATTTGCGGTGGAAGATTACCGCGAAATCCCTTACTGGTTTGGGGCCAACCGGTGCTCGATGACCGTGACGCACGGTGCGATTGCATACCCGCAGTGAAACTTCGCGGCCCACCTTCCGTAATAGAATGGGAGCGATTACTTGCGTCTTTCTGGTGGGATGGCTGTAGCTACTCTTTTCAAAAAATCAGCCATGGGACTGTTCTTTTNNGTAATCTCTTTTGCGTTGGCGACAGTTTCCTTGGCAGCGGCGCAACGGCTTCCCGAGGGGGCCGCTCCAGAAAATTACAAACTCAGTTTCGCCCCCGATCTCGACAAGGCCACATTCGAGGGCGATGAGACGATTTCCATTCGCGTGCTGCAGCCGACTTCAGAAATCACGCTGAACGCCGTCGATATCGACTTCCACGACGTCACGATCACCAGCGGTGGAAGCGCTCAGAAGGCCAAGGTCACCCCCGAGAAAGATAAAGAAATGGTCGTGCTGGCGGTCGAAAAGCCGATATCCGCAGGGATGGCCACCGTTCATATCACCTACGCCGGCATCCTCAACGACGAAATGCGTGGCCTCTACCTGGGCAAGGACGATCAGGGACGCAAGTACGCCGCCTCGCAGTTCGAGGCTACGGATGCGCGCCGCGCGTTCCCATCGTTTGACGAGCCCGGATACAAGGCCACGTTCGACATCACGACTGTTGCCGACAAGGGGCAGGTGGCGATCTCCAATTCCAAGATAAGTTCCGATACACCCGGCCCCGGCGAGAAGCATACTGTCCGCTTTGCCACCACGCCCAAGATGTCTTCGTACCTGGCCGCGCTGGTGGTCGGCAACTTCGAGTACATCGAAGGCGAGGCCGACGGCATTCCGATCCGGGTTTACAGCACTCCAGGAAAAAAGGAGATGGGGAAGTTTGCTTTGGAGACGGCCGAGCACGTGCTCGGCTATTACGACAAATATTTCAGCATCAAGTATCCCTACGGCAAACTCGATCTGATCGGCCTGCCGGATTTCTCCGCAGGTGCGATGGAGAATACCGGCTGCATCACCTTCCGCGAAGTAATTCTGTTGATTGACGAGAAGCAGGGTTCGATTGATCTGAAGAAGACCATCGCTTCCGTGATTGCCCATGAAATGGCTCATCAGTGGTTTGGCGACCTGGTGACGATGAAATGGTGGGACGACATTTGGTTGAACGAGGGTTTCGCTACCTGGATGTCGAGCAAACCGATCGAGGCTTGGAGGCCGGAATGGAATTTCAATTTGGACGACGTGAGTGCGACGGGCGGCACGTTGAGCACCGATTCGCTGGCGAACACTCGACCGATCCATCAGGCCGCCGACACTCCGGCGCAGATTCAGGAACTGTTCGACGGAATCGCCTACGGCAAGGCTGCATCGGTGCTGCGCATGCTCGAGGCCTATCTGGGGGAGCAGACTTTTCGTGCAGGCGTTAACGCCTATCTTCGGCAACATCAGTATGCGAACGCGACCGCAGACGACTTCTGGGATGCGCAGGCCAAAACTTCAAAGAAGCCCGTCGACCAGATTATGCCGACTTTTGTGAAGCAGGCGGGAGTTCCTATCGTCGACGTGAAGTCGCAGTGCACGGGCAACTCGACTACAGTCACCCTGGATCAGCGCCGCTACTACTATGACCGGGAAAAGTTTCAGGCGCCGAATGACCAGATCTGGCAAGTACCCTTGTGCATGAAGTCATCGACTGGGGCGCAGAGCTGCGAATTGCTTACGAAAAGACAAGCGACCTTCACGCTGCCGGGCTGCTCGACATGGGTGATGGCAAACGCAGGTGCGACTGGCTACTACCGCACTGGTTACCAACCGGAAGAGGTAAAGGCCCTCGCAAGTGCAGCTGAGATCAAGCTCACGCCTGCCGAGCGAATCGCGCTGCAGAGCGACATCTGGGCGTCAGTGCAAGTGGGGCGCGAGCCAGTGGGCGACTATCTTGCGTTTGCCCAGGGCCTCGAAAATGACCGCAACCGCGCGGTCCAGGAAGATGTGTTGAGCCGACTGCATGTGATCAGCCAATACCTCGTGACGGACAGCGATCGCGAATCCTACCAGGCTTGGTTGCGCCAATATCTCACCCCAATCCTCAAAGATGTGGGCTCGGAACCGAAGCCGGGAGACAGCGACGAGCTGAAAGCGCTGCGCGCGCACGTGTTCAACTCGTTAGGCTACGATGCGCGTGATCCAGAGGTGCTGGCGCAGGCGCGCAAAATTGCCGACCAGGCTCTGGACAATCCCAGTTCCGTAGACCGGGAAATGGCATTCGGTGCATTCTCGCTCGCGGCATTGAATGGCAACGAGGCCTTTTACGACCGTGTTATGACCGCGCTAAAAAATCCCAAGTCTCCCGAAGAGTACTACATGTACTTGTTCTCCCTGCCGCGGTTCGGTGATCCGAAACTTCTGCAACGAACCCTCGAATACGCCATCTCGCACGACGTTCGGTCGCAGGACGCGCTCGGGGTCGTCTCGAACGTGATGCAAAATCCGGCCGGGCAGAAACTAGCTTGGGACTTTATTCTCGCCCACTGGGACGCGGTGCAGAAAGCCGGCGGCCCATTTGCCAGCGCGGACGTCGTGGGCGCGACCAGTTCTTTCTGCGACGCGCACATGCGTGATCAGGTCGTGGATTTTTTCGCCGCGCACAAAATCGAGGCGGCGGAACGTACCTACCGTCAATCGATCGAGCGCATCAACAACTGTGTCGATCTAAAGTCACAACAAGAACCCCGGCTTGCGGCGTGGCTGGGACAGCACGGCTCTTCGGCCGGCGGACAATAAACCACACGAATCTTCATATTCATGCGTGACGCGTCTGGGTCAGCTTCGCTGGACCTGCATGCAGCGCAGTGACTGGTATATTTCCAGCGATAACCTCTGACTTCTACCCGACTGGTGAACGTTGAGGGAAGTCGTGGCCATTGCTATAATCAAGGACGTTCCGCACGCGTTCGGCAGAGAGCTGTTTCATTCGGTTCGGAATCCCGCAACAATCGGCGTGAAGCGAACGATTCTCGTGGCCCGCGGTGGACCAGCGGGTTTCGAAGCGTGGCCAGGTAGCTCAGGTGGTAGAGCGCAGCCCTGAAAAGGCTGGCGTCGGCGGTTCAACTCCGTCCCTGGCCACCATCATTCCAAAGGACTTGGGCGTTTTCGCCCACTTTCTCCAGCCCAAGATTCAGCCCAAGATACGTCACTGGATCGTCTCCGTGAGCAGGTGGGCCTTGTCTCCGAGTAGCAGTGCCAAGAACTTGCCCTGAGCTTCGAGCCTCGATTCTTGGTCGGACTGCGCGTAGAGTTGCATTGTCGTCCTGACGTCTTCGTGACGCAGAATACCCTGTACCGTCTTCGGATCGCACTTCAGCTTCACTAGCGAGGAAGCCAAAGAATGCCGAAAGTTGTGAAAGCCGAACCGAACTTGCTGGTCTTCTTTGATGACGCCGGCCTTAACGGCAGCAGGGCGCAGATACTTCTGCACCATGATTGAAGCCGATAACGGCTTCTTGCCCTTAAGCCGGAAACTCGGGAAGACGTAATCGTCATCCTTCGCATAAGGAGTTTTCTCCCTCCACGCCATCAAGAAACCGGCCAGCACGGGGTGCATGGGTACGGGTGCTTTCGACGCCTTGGACTTGGGCACTTTGAACTGGGCCCAGACGTAAGCGCGTTTCACTTCGATCACCTGATCCGAAAAATCCAGATCCATCCACATCAGGCCGAGAATCTCCGATACTCGCAGAGCTGTCGCCGCATCTGTAAGAACCAAAGTGCGCCGTGGCTCTGGGATGTTGAGCAGAATCTCGAACGCCTGCTGCGGATTCATGATCACTGCCGTGTAGTTGCTTGTTGTCTTCTGACGAACCCAGTTCATGGGATTAGCCGACTCATCGCGAGGGATAAGCCCATATCGTTGGCCGTGTTTGTAGACCAGATTCATCACCCGTCGGATTTTGTCCAGAGTAGGATTCTCCAGACTCTCGGCCTTCTTCACTTCTCTCAACCACTTCTCGACTTCCAGCGGTTCGATTGCTAACGGTGACTTCCTGCCAAAACGGGGAATCACTCTCTTGTTCAGAATCCGCCTGTAAGTTTCTGCGGTTGTGTAAGCCTTCTCGATGGTCGCCTCTGACTGATCTTCCTGCAGCTCGTTTTGAATGTAATGTTGACAGAGCTGCCCATACGTCGTTGGGTTCCCACGGAAGGGCTGATATCGGTTGGCGTTTTCCCTGAGACGCTGCCGATCGACTTCCTGCCACGCATCCTTCTCGCTCGGCCCAACAACCCGAACGAGACCAAGTATTGTCTTGTGTTCGACTCTCCTTCCATCGGATCGCGTTACCTGGAAGCGATAGAGCCACGTTGGACCATCTGATCTCTGCTCGATACGAACAGAGCCGTTCTGATACCTGGCCATCAAATCCTCCTGTTTGCTGGCTCAGGTGGCTGCAGAACGGAGTCTATCGCAGAGCAAAGATAGCGGTCTAGCTCTGAGAGTTTGAATCGCCATTCTTTTTTTTTCGCACTACGATCCAGGGGAAATCCAGGAATCTTGCCTGTCCTAACCTTTTGAAGCAAAGTGCGGCGCGTGATGCCGACAAAAGCTGCAGCAGTGTCGGCGTCAACGAACGGCTCGGGTTGGGGGACAGTCAGTAGAGGTGAGACAAGAACCGAATGGGCTGGCATAACGTCTCTAAAGCTTTTCTCCGTGGACTGCGCACCCTTGGTTCGAGGGCGCACTGCATCTGAACTTTCTCGACAGCGTGGGTACCACGGAGCCCACTACTGCCGTCCCGCCGCTCAGTCCCGTGCGGGACTTCGGCAGGTCTAGCCGGAGTCGAATCGGGAGAGCGTACGCGGGTTTCTGAGAAGTAGGCTCCCGAATACCTCGCCAGAAGCGACAGGAACGAATTTGATTTATTCCTTTCCCTCACCGGCGAGGCGAATTCTGGGTGTACCCGAAACTGTTCCCGACCGCAGCAGAATAATGCATGTGGAGGGGCATCGTGCGTTCTTGGGAAGGTTCATCGTGCCTTCTCTTGGTGCAAGTGCGATTGAGCTGGGCTGCTTTTTCGCCAGCTCCAAAGATTTTTCTGTGGAAATCTCCTGATCGGACAGAGAAAATCCTACGTATGGGCGCCACGAGAAGAGGGAAGCTACGGACGTTTTCGCGCCGAAGTCGATTTCGAGCAAGTGCTGTCATTACTCGTGATCGTGGAAGGGTGGAAAACGCAAGTAACGGAGAGGCAAGGTCAGGCTTGATTTGGGTTTTGACAAACGCTGCTTCGCAGCGGCTGAAGGATGACACGTGACCCCCAAACGGGAGCTGTGAGGATAACCGAACGAACCCGCTCGCTTACCTACGTCAACCTCTTCCGTATCAATGATTTAGATTTTCGTGAATTCTCGCGTTTACATTCGTAAACAAATATCATCATCAGCCGATAGTCTCGTAAACACATTGATTCTGCGGTGGTTGTTGCTTCCGTCGTATATCGGCGCCTGATTATCGAAGTGGTCCGAGTGTAGAATGTTTTGGAGGGCTAGATCTCCCCTTGTGTGCGTTACCCCAGATCGCCGCTCCGAATTCTCTGATGTCTCCGAACGCTCCACGTCGAGCGTGCCATTTTGCCGGGCACCCTGCGCAAGTACGCCGCAGTCCGCCAGAACGGACGCGGCACGCCGATCAGCAGCTTGCGCTACACTTGCGCACGTCGCTCAGCACAAGTAAGAGGTCCGGATAAGAGACGTGATCGGTTGCCAGCCGGGATGCCCTTCCGCGGGCGATAGGCGCCCTCGATGGTCCCGAGTTGTTGGCAGTTGTCCGCCCATTCCGTCCGCCACAAAATTCTGAAACTCTGCAATCGAATAGTTGACGGCAGCGGCTTCGTTATCCGCAAAAATCAGTTTCCCTGCGCCACTGTCACTTTTCCTTATTGAGGAAGAACCTAATTACGGAGAAACGACATCCCGGTAGTTAGCCCTAGCAGATCCGTCTTGAGCTTTTTATTATTTGCAGGGTTGACAGCAGCGAAGGTTTCGGCACCGACGATTGGAAACTCCCATGCTCCCGCACCGATTCCCTGCCCAACAGATTCTCACATTTAAATGCCATCGTGATTCTCAGAATTAAGGGCGGCGCGACAGAAGACCTGGCAAACGCCTCCGGTGAGAACCACCAACCACGATCACCTAAACTCCGTGGCGATCCCTGCGCGCACGACGCCGACCGCAGCCGAGGGCACTGGAAGGCGCTGGCGAAACTGGTCGGACTTTCACAGGGATGATCCAGCTGACTCTCGATGGCATGATCGTCCGTGTTCCAGTGTGGAGCTGAGGACATACTCTGATCACCGAAGTATCTTGCGAGCTTCATTCAGCCAGCACGCCCAGTGAAAACCGGGTGTTCTGGTCGCAGCGGTATTCCGAATAGTTCCAGATCGACCCAGCATGGGCCCGGGCGATATGATTTAGTACTGTGAGTAGCGTGACATCCTCTTCCATTTCTAGCGCCTGCTCTGGCTTCGGTTTCTGGCTGCAGTCGCCTCGGATGCAAAGCTGGCTCATCCCGCCCTCGAAGGGTGCCTCCTTAAGACCCAGTTTCAGGGCCTCTGCTGACACCTCGGGCAGGTGACGCAGACGGTCGATGGCTTCCCTCATCGGAGCCGTCCGGTCCCACTCAAACCGGCGTATCTGAACCTGGAGCAGGGCCGGAACGAATCCTACGGGGAGCAGGTTCGCAATGCCATCTCGGACCTGCCACTTCGACGTGGTTCCGCTCTTTGCAACCTGCCCGAGTGCCTTGTCGAGGGTGGTTCCAGCCGCGACAGAAATGGAAAACTCTGGACCTTGGGAACACTCTTGATTCGAGATAGCAACACCTCCCGACAGACCAGCCTCCCTGACCAACGCGGCAAACATCGTTGGCGTCGTTCCTCGTAACTCCAACTCCGGGAGGGTTATGTTAAAGCGTCGCACGCCGCTTGGATTGTCGGATGGGTTGGCTTCAGCATTCGTCTGCGCCCCAGCCACCCTTACCAGGAGGCAGAACACTGCGGCTAAAATACATCTGCTCATATGAACTCCTTAGTTGCTTCGCCTCATGGGGTCGTAATCGTTGAGGTCACGTTCAAAGTCCCATTGAAGTTTCCCTTGGTGATGTAAAGGAGCGTGGTTATAGGGTAGGCGGTCGAACCGACCTGCACTGTCCAGGTCATATTCAGCGCCTGGTTTTGGTTGTTGGTGAGGCACGTCGGGTAGGTAAATCCGTAGGCCTGGTTGTCTGTAACTCCGTTGGTGGCCAGTGGAACAGAAACAGTGGAAGGGGTCGGGCCCGGCGGGTTCGTGATATTCGAGAACACCTCTGTGACTGTCACGGTCCCGTTCACAATCTGGTTGCTTTGCTGGTCTGCAATGTCGAATAGAAAATTCTCGTAGACGCCACAATAGTGCGTCGCAAGGACGTTTCCAGACAGATCGACGACGTTGCCGTTGGTTACAGTCGTGACGGGACCTAGGCCTCCGGGTGCCTCGGGCGGCTGGTTGTAACGCTGGAAGTGTGTGGGAATCTGCACTAAGAAGTTCTGCTTATTGCTTGGCTGCCCCGCCACACTCACCGTGACGGCCTGGCTCCCGCCAGCCGATGAGGAATTTGTCGAGGTGAAAGTGGCGGTTATCTTTGTGGACGAACTGACGCTCACGCTCGACACCGAAATGTTTGACCCGGCGCTAACGCTGGCCCCGGAGGCGAATCCCGTTCCTGTAATCGTTACGCCTATTGGCGCGCCAACCAGCCCCTGAGCCGGGCTAATGCTAGTGATCGTCGGCGCCACGTTGGTAGGGGCGGTGGGTTCCTGCTGAGATAGCGGGCAGCTTGGATAATACTCCTTGGGCCCAAAATACATCTCCGCGCTTTGCGCGTAATGAGGTGTTGTGCCAGCAGCAATTCCCTTGATCTGATGCCCGCTGGCAGTGGCGATGGCAGTGTTACCCGTCCACCACGTAGGGAAGTCCCCCGTTATATTCTGCGTCCCTCCGCCACAGGAGTCGCCAGCCTCTACTTCCTGATCCCCATAGCCGCTGACGGGGACCGACAGCGGGTCAAACTCCATAAACACATCCTCGAACCCACAGCAGATGGCGCAACCGTAGGCGGCGTGGCCGTAGGTTTTGTCCAGTATCACCTTGCCCTCATACAAACCGCCTGCGGCTCTATCGGAGAGATCGCGAATGCGATAGGTGCCCGAGGCCAGGTCGGGCGGCAAGGTGTGGCCATCCTTATCTGGAACTTGATCATGGATCAGCTTGCCAAAATCCAGCCACATCTGTTCATCGGGCGCCAGCATTTTCTCGATCTGGTATTGGCCGCTGCCCTGATTGTAGAGGATGGTCAATTGTGCCCGTGCCGGTTTGTTGCCCCCGTTGCCGACCGTGACCAGAGAATTATGTGTGCTGTCCACTTCCCATTTCCCCGCTTCCCAGTGTGAGGCTAGCTGGTCGCTGAAGGGGGTCTGTGTGCCATAGCGTCCGGTCTGGTCGTAGCTGGCGGCGACCGCCAGCAAGTCATCCGGTAGAACGGGTGCGTTAAGAATCGCTGCGGCCCACTGGGCGTCGGCGGGCAACAGTTTTTGCGCCTGCAGGGCGGCCACATCGATCACCTGGGTTTCATCGGGTTTGAATGCCAGGTCGAGCGGCACGGTCTTTCCGCTGGCCGTCGCCGAGCGCCAATTGAAACGAATATGCGCGGTGAAGGCCTTGCCGGAGGCGTTGCGTATAAACACCTTGGGTTGCACCGTGGTTCCGGCGGGGAAGCCAAGGGCAGGGTCGGGATCACTCAAGGCCAGCATCGGAGCACGCGTGGTCCACTCTTTCACGCCGCCAAAGCTGCGCGAGGAAAGTGTGCTGGCCGGATCGTGCGTGAACATCTTCATGACAGCGGAAAAACCGACCGTTTCGTCGAAGAGCAAATGGGCGGTATCGACATAGCCTGCGCCCCTGGATATCTCTATCTTGATGCCGCCATAGGAGCCAGTCAAGCCCGCCTGCTGCAGCAAAGCGCGGATGGAAAGGCGTTTGGTTTCGCGGGGGCTCAGGCTTAGTGTTTGCTGCCAGCCTTTGCCGCTGGAATCGTCTAGCACCAAACTAGGGTCGACTCTCTGGTCGCCCGCGTTGGTCAAAATAAGGTAGCCGGTTACCGATTCCCGGGGCAGCCACCAGATGCCCTCCCGGCTGCCCGTCTGGTAAGCGGACCCTCGTCCGAACGGGTCCAAGTGGAAGGCGATCGGACGCCCAACGGCGCTCACCATCACCGCGGCGTACAAAGCACGATGCACGACCGCGTGATACCGAAGCACAAGCGAGCCCCAGGAACCAACGAGCCTGGGAGCGGCCCTCATCAGAGCGTGATAAAGATCCACAGAGACAACGTCGCCCGGCTTTATAGTCACGGCGGGCAGCGCGGTCTCCGTGCCGTCCGCCGTGCGCAGCGCCGGTGTAACGGTTAGCTCGCTCAACTCAAGATTGTTGCGGAGCTGCAATTCGGTGCGCCAGCCCGGCTCAGTTGTCCAATAGACGATATATTGCTCAAACGCCGTCACCTCCCGGAAACGAGCGAAGGGCTTATGAAGCGCAGTTTTATCGTTGTCCGATGGTGAGGCTGGTGGACCTTGCGCTGCCGCAGGCGCGGAGAAGACCGCGAATGCAACCGCGACAAGATAAGCTGGAACGAGAATCGTGCGGGAGCCCCAGAACATGAGTGCCACCTCCGACGCCGTGAATTTCCCGAACCCAGGGAGAGACGAACTTACTAG
>PMHI01000733.1:0-9002 GCA_003156615.1 Acidobacteriaceae bacterium
AGAAAGGCTCAAAGATTCGGGCTTGGGTTTGTTCATCGATGCCTGCACCGTTGTCACTCACCGTCAACATTACGTAGTGTCCGGGCTGCACCTCGATATGGCGACTGGCGTAGTCCTTATCCAGTTCCGCCATGGCGGTTTCAATCACCACTTTGCCGCCCCGCGGCATGGCGTCGCGAGCGTTCACCACCAGGTTGATGAGGATTTGTTGGATCTGTGCGGGGTCGACTTCGACCGGCGGCAAATTCGGCTCCAGCATCGGAACCAGCTCGATGGTCTCGGGGATGAGGTGGCGTAGGAGCTTGTGGGTCTCCCACACCACGCTATTGATGTCCAGAACTTTTGGCTCGAGCACCTGCCGCCGGCTGAGGGCCAGCAATTGGCGCGTCAGTGAGGCGGCTGTCTGCGTAGCCCCCTTGATCTCAGCCACCTTCCGACGCAGGCCTTCCGCCGCGCCAGCTTCTTCCAGCAACAATTCACTGTATCCCAGGACGATGCCAAGATAGTTGTTGAACTCGTGGGCCATCCCCCCAGCCAACTGCCCCATGGCTTCGATCTTCAGCGCCTGACGTAACTGCTCTTCGAGCACCCGCCGTTCGGTAACGTCTTCGGCGATCAACTCGAGCCCTTTCGCCCTCTGGTGCTCGGTGCCCAAGACCCGGCCTCTCAGCCGCACGGTAATCAGCCGCTGATCCCGCCGCTTCCACTGCACTTCTTCTGTAATTTCCCCTGTCAGCTCCCACTTGTGCAACAGACGCAGCCCTTCTTCCGGTTTGGCGAAAACATCCTGTGACACACTCAGTTTCAGAACCTCTTCCGCCGAGCTGTAACCCAGCATGGCCACCAGGGCTGGATTCACATCCAAGAAGCGACCGTCCAGAGTGCCTCGGTATATGCCGTGGACCGCTCCTTCGAAGACCGACCGGTGGTGAGCTTCGGAGATCTTCAGCGCCGCTGCGGCCCGTGCGCGTTCGGTGATGTCACGGATATTACACTGAACCACCTGGGATCCATCCACCGGGTAGACATTGCTGACAAACTCTACGTTAATTTTCCGCCCGTCTTTGGTTTCAAGCGGCAGATCGTCGTAGCGGATAATCTTTTTTGTTTGGAGCTCCCTAAAAGCGGACCGGGACGCAGGAATATCCTTAAACGGGCCGATTTCCCACAGTTTCTTGCCCACGAACTCACTGTGCGTATAGCCCAACATCTCAATCAAGAATGGGTTCACATCGACGATCTGCCCACTCTTGAAATCGAGAATCAATATTCCATCTTTGGCGGCTTCAAACAGCCGCCGGTAGCGAGTTTCGGAATCCCTCAGCGCCTGTAGGGCCTGGACGCGCGTCAGCTCGACGAACTTCTGCGGTGAGACCGGCGTGTCTGCGATCGTGGCCAGTGTCCCGTCCTGCCCCAGCACTGGGTCGACGTTCTCCAGCTCCCGACCCAGGTCCGGCACGGAACAAGGCACGCCGTCACTCAAGCTTTCAATTGTTTCAGCCTTCGCGGAAACTTGTGGCATGATGACCTCTCTTTGAAGTTCGGACAGGTGATACTGATCTAGGATCAATCGCGTTCGGTCGCGCCACCCGACGGGACCTCGATTGAGCCATGGGAGGATGGATATGGAAAGCCTGCACCCGCATGTCTGAACGCTTGCGTTGACTTCCATTCCAGTCTTCCGCCACGAATATGAAACCAGCTTCAAATAGGTCCCTTCGGTTGAGACCTGTCAGCGAACCAAGTTTCCCGGATTTCGGATCTCCTAAGGCGGCATAAACGTAAATGCAGTAATCCCGACAGATCGAGAGCAGTCGTATGACTTTGTTGGACCTATCCCTGCATATCGCCCCTCTTGCAGGTGCGTTCTTCGGCCTTCGCTCTGAGTTGACGTTCAAGCGATTCTTTATTTCTATTTCTGGCACCTCTTTTAAGGTGAGTTTCGAGGTGCCAAATTGAAGGAAACGCAGCCCCTCGCTTATGCCGTCTTCTATGTCGCCGGCCATCGAACGCCGCGCGGATACGTTTTCGAGCATGGTCTCGTCTCTACTGATCCGTGCCGGCGCGATCGCAGCTGCCCGCTCAAGCTGTTCCGCCGATCGCAACGCGATGTGCTGTTGACGCATTTACTTAAGAATCTCCAACGTGGGAGTAGACTCCCAAGACTTGCTGCAAAACTTCGATGATCGGGTCCTAGTGCTGGCAGTGATATTCCTCAGCATCTTCCAGCGAAGTCCAAAAACTGACGCCCAGCCCTTTCGGGGTTCGCTTTGTCGGAAAGCGTAAGAAAGTCCAAAAAGCCCGGCTGCTTTTGGAGAACCGGGAGTACTTCATGCTCTGGCTTGCTGCCGGCTTGCTTACTTTGGCCAACTATCGATCGGCATTCCACAACGCGAGGAAACATATGAAGTGCCTCTTCTTCCCAGAACTGGTCTCATCAATCGTGGTTGAACCTATTTAGCTGTTTTCTGCCGTGAGGAAAGCAGGCAGAGGGGGGCATGCGAGGACGATGGGAACCGAGCGATGCCCAATGGCAACTCATCGAACCAACCTTGCGATCCAAATGACGCGCCGAGGGCCGAGGTTGTCCGTGGCAGGACACAGGAGCGGTGCTCCATGGCATCTGGTGGGTCTTGGGCACCGGGGCGCGAGCGCGCGGACTGCCCGAGAGATATCTGCCGCACCCGGCTTGCCATCGCCGTTTCCAGCCGTGGGTGCCAGCGGGCAAGCTGGAGCGCCTCTGGCGTGTCCTGGCGGAAGCGTTGCCGGCCCGTGGAAGATTGCCACAAGAGGAGGCTTTCATCGGCGCCCCCTTCCCGGAGGCAAGCGAGCGGGCCTCGCGGTGGCGCCCACCCAGCATGGCGAAGGGGTGAAAATCATCGCTCTCGCCGGGGATCACAGTCCTGCTTTCGCCGTTACTATCGAGAGCGCTTCGCCGCACGAAAGCCAACTTGTCGAAGTCGTCCTCAGACAATGCTTCCTCGACTGCCTCCCGCTGTGATTGATCAGCGACCAAGCCGATGACAGCGACCGCCTGGATCGAGATCCGCCGGAGCGCTACGGCATCGAGACAATCGCACCCCATCGCGGCGAGCGTCGCACCCCGACGCAGGATGGTCGTTCCCTGCGTCGTTACCGACGTTGGTGAATGGAACGACTGTCTGCCTGGCTGCATCATTTTCGTCGGCTGGTGATCGACCGGGAGTGCCACATCGAAACTTTCTTCGGCATGGCTTGTCTCGGTTGCAAGCAAATCCCGTCCAGATATTTATGAGACCAGTTCAAATCGTTTTTACATATATGCCATAACTCTCCGTACTGCTTGGTCGAAACATCGATTCCAACGTCTGGTGATCTGCATCCCAAAGAAATTTCAGCAGACCACCAGACCTTCGAAGCGCTCCCTGGGGGTGGCAAGCGTGTGCGACGTTCTTCTTGAACGCGAGACGGGCGCTTGGATCCACTGACGCCTGCTACGAGTTTCGCGCTAAAGAAGCCGCCAGTCCACCGTTGTTGCACTTCGCGGTTGTTGCTGCCAGTCATGCATGTACTGGTCCACATCCCCGAGCTTTGTTAAGTCATAGAAAACACGACCTGGGGATCTCAATGGCGAGTGTCCGCAGTGTCGAGAGACAGACGAGTCGACACATCCGGCTCCCAGCTATGTTGAGATCCCACCATAGCTTCGGTGCTTTAAGCTTTAACGCCAGGGCTCGTTACTTCAAGGGCAGGGGCGATGCTTGGAGCCGCAAGCGGCTCAGAAGGTCGTGGAAAGTTAGCCGATAGGGGCTGCACGGTCTGTCGTTCGCATCATGGGCATGGCCCGGGGCACATTCCCCGCGCAACCGAAAGTACTCGATTTCTGCGTTTTCAGGGATCGGTTCCTGATCCAGGGTCCACATCGTTTGCCTCAAGGGTGAAGATCTTTCCATTGCAAAGAGAGCGGAAAGATACGCCGCAGGCTGGATTAACTACGCGTCGCGAGCATGTCCTCCCGGAAAAACACAGTCACCTGCTGCAGGCCTATCGACTTCGGATCCCTTGAGGCAGAGCACAAAGAGGCGCAGGACAAACCACGCCGGCGCGGGGAGTTCACTCTGACCGATGAACGAAATGGAGCCTAGGGAGAATGACGTCGAGCCCATCTGTCGGTATCAAAAGTGTCGCTTCGACGAATGAGATCCTGCCGCCGTCGCTGATCTCGGCTCCCCTGCCTCGGGGGCTCGGCCAATAGTCCACAGCTCGATGCTGACTTGTAAGTTGTAGAAACTACGGATCTAGCAATCTAACCTGAATGGGTGAGGGGCTGAGCGGCGTCGGATGACTGTCGAGCCCGTTCCCTGGACTCGACACTTCGACACGTCAGTGCCTTCTTCGACGTGCCGCTACAAGTCTAGGAATCGCCGAAGATGTCTGGTGTTGGTTCGGAAAGTGGTAACTAGTTCTGGAAGTCAACGGGACTGATGTTCAGCTTTTTCATTTTCGAGTAGAGGGTCGTGCGTTTCATTCCCAGTCTATGCGCTGCGCCTGATGTGCCAGCGATCACCCCGCCCGTCTCTTTCAGAGTTTGAAGGATGAGTTCGCGCTCGACTTCTTTGGACATCTTGCCAGAAGATGGGTTTGCGTCTCTTTTTAGTTCGCCAAGGGGAACCCTCAGGACTGGTGAGTTCGTCAAAATCACGCATCGCTGAACCAGATTTTGCAATTCTCGGATGTTCCCCGGCCAGCTCCAATTTTCAAGAGCATCCATTGCTTCGGCAGGAACGGTCGCAATCGACTTATTCGCTTCCGCTGCATATTTGGANNAATCGGAAAGACATTGAGTCTATAAAACAGGTCCTCGCGGAAGCGACCTTCCGCGATACTCCGATGCAAGTCCTGATTGGTGGCAGCGATCAGCCGCACATCGACTTTTACAGTCCGGTTACTGCCGAGCCTTTCGAATTCCTGTTCCTGCAGTACCCGCAGTAGTTTCGGCTGAATCATACTGGGGAGATCCCCCACCTCATCCAATAGCAAAGTCCCTCGGTCAGCCAGTTCCAATCGGCCGATGCGCCTATTGATCGCCCCGGTGAAAGACCCCTTTTCGTGTCCGAATAGCTCACTCTCCAATAACTCTGTCGGAATCGCAGTGCAGTTGACGGTGACAAACTTGCGGTCGGCGCGTGGGCTGAGTTGATGAATCGCTCGCGCGACTAATTCCTTGCCCGTACCTGTCTCTCCCTGCAGCAGCACCGTCGCGCCCGTGGCAGCCACAGTTTTCACCCGTGTTAGCAGTTCCTGCAGAGCAGCGCTATTCCCCACGATTTCGCGGAACGCCTTGTCCCGATCTGCTTCGTCGCTAGGATCGAAATCCTGAAGAGCCTGTTTGGGCCCTGGCGCTACCACGGACGTGGCTGGGACAGATTCTACCTGCGCTGCAGTCCCATCCGATGAAAGAGTGGTCTCCAGGAATTGAGCCATCATTGCAGCAGTACGGCGCAACAACTCAAGTGTCGCATTCGTCTTCGGAATGACATGCAAGCTGCCAAAGCCTATTGCTCCCAGCTTGTGACGACTTGTGGTCAAAGGAAGAACATAATAAGTACGAACCCCGAGTTGGCGAAGCGACTCCAGGGAAACGGGCAAATTGGTTTCCGTGTCTAAGTCTTGGATGAGTACGGATCGTTGACTCCTCCACGCCCACCCGTTCGCACAGCTGTCCACAGCACTGGATTCACGTCTTTTCTGCGCGAGGCCCGCCTTCCAAGTGTCCAGAAGGATGCTCTCCGTGCTTAAGTCGTAAAGACCCAATGTGACAAATTCAAAATTCAGGGATGGTCGCAAGTGGAGGGCTAAGATGGGGAAGACAGTATCGGTTGTCGGTTGGCCGACCGATAGCTGTGCCAGATCTAACAGATTGCGATACTGGCCTACTTCCAGGTCAGAAAAATCGAGAGAGTCGACCGCAAGTCTATGCTCCGGCATTCGGCAGGACCCTCGGCTTCCGACGACGGTTAGCGGGCTTACGGGTTAGGACAGGGACTAAAACCACGACACTTCTCCAGTGTCTCCTTATATTTATCACCTTTGCCACAGCGCGTTCACAATGCTTTGCGCCACAAAGTTAACCATCTGGGTACGATATCACACAATCCTCGGTGCGGTACCGAACATTTGAAAGGCATCCAACTAGACACACGAGCCCATGAGACGGGCGGGCTGCGCGCGAATAAAGTATCCAAACCTTTCATCGCCAACGAAGAGGATCAGCAGAGGGGAGTCATCAGGCACGCATGTAATGGTGCCGGCGAGTTCTGAGAGGGTGCTCCGAAACCATCGAGTGATTTCGGGAAGAAGGGAGAAAGCCGACTGCCACTAGGTTTGCTTGGGCGATCAAGACGAGTCGTGAGCATCTGGCGAGAAAGTATCGGCACCTTTCGGAGAGGGAAAGCTTGCGCTGAGTTGCCAGACCTATCTACTCAGAAATCACAGTTTGTAAGCTCGTTCCGTCTGCGTCCACGCAAGCCAGCACAAGCCCCCAGTGCCGTGAGAATGAGCGCTCCGATCTGCCATAATCTCCCGATGCGGGCGCTATCGACTTTGGCGTCGAAAGCCAGTTATTGAAGAGTCGGCTTCGATAACGTCTCCGGGAAAGACCGAGCTCCCTTTGGCGCTTTAGCGCGGGTGGGCTGGTGAGCATACGGTATGTGGGCCCTGGCGGATGAGCAAGCCGACCATTCGGTTTTTCGAGTTGGTCTTTGCTCCGACAGCACTATGGCCCTTGGGTACCTGTGGCTGCGTTCCCCTGGTTGAGCGTCTCTTCCACTCTACGCAGGAGCTCGGAAGGAAGGAAAGGCTTTTCCGCGATGCCNNGCCAGCTCAATTCCGTTGAGCCGCGGCATGACAATATCACTCACCACAAGATCGATCGTGCCATCGTGTTGCTGGCACAAACCAACTGCCTCACCGCCATCGGGGGCAGACAGAACGGTAAACCCAACCCCTTCAAGTGTCCGTTGCAACAGGGTTCGAAGGTTCTCCTCGTCTTCGACCAACAGGATGGTGATTTGACGGGTCGGTACTAGGTGAAGTTTCTGGTGCGGAGATCGAGTTTCTCTTGTCTGTCGGTGTTCCAGTTCATGCATGATCCGCCGAGCGAGAATCTGCAAGGAATCTATTTGCTCGGCAGTCAGGATGTGAGGCACTCGGTCCATCACGCTGAGGGCACCTATCGCCTGATGGCCCGAAGTGATCAGTGGTATCCCCGCAAAAAATCTGACCCCGATTTCCGCGGTGAGGAGACTGTTCCTGAACCTCGCGTCGGCAATTGGATCAGGCACGAGGAGGATGCCGGATCGCAAGATTGCCTGGGCGGAAAACGACCGCTCTCGCGGAATCTCATCCAACTCAAAGCCGATTTTCGCTTTGAGCCACACGCGTTGCTCGTCGACGAAGGCGATCTTTGCGATGGGAGTATCACAGATCAGCGTGGCCAGACGAACCACGTCGTCAAACGCTTGTTCGGGTGGGGTCTCGAGAATGTGAAAGCTTCGAAGAGCTTCGAGGCGGGAGCTTTCGTTTTGTGGTGGCGGCAAACTCACTGACTTGCCTTCCCAACA
Source organism: Acidobacteriaceae bacterium (assembly GCA_003156615.1). The sequence goes on from PMHI01000733.1 coordinate 7,602, forward strand.
AGAGCTGTAGGACGATACCCCCTCAAGGTCACCCCACAACTATGTCGAATTCTTGCAAGCACATTACCACCAGACCGATCCCTTGTAAAGCGGACCTTAGTAAATCGGACCTATTCGAAGATATTCGAAAATTCGAAGGTGGTGGCTAATTTGAAGGGGGATTCGCCTGAGGTGGCAGCCAATCGGTATTGGTCGCAATGGACGAGGAATCTAAGTGGGTGCCTTGTCTCATTCGCATGGTGAGGTTCTGCCAACTCACATGCGACGTGCAGATGTGCTTGGGATCGGGTTACCATTTCGCACATTGGATAAGATAAACAGCGTACTCAGGGAACGACCGGGTACTTCATCCACGAATTGGCGGTGCGCATCTCGACCAGGATTCAGCGAACCACGGACGCATTCAACTTCTACCACCGCCACGTCGAGGACGTGTTCGGAGCGGAGGTGGATTTCGCGCAACTCATCAAGTTGTACGGGCGCGGTGGAGCTTCTTCGACTACTCCCAAGAATCACGCTCCCCGCGCGCTCGGGATCGACAGACCGCAGCGCCGAGGAATTGCTATCTGTTCGCTCAATCGGTCAAGACAGAATTCGACCCAACGCGAGTCCCGCAAGAGTGGACGGCGCGGAGGATCCTCGGTGAACTGATTTGGCGCCGGGCACAGAACTCGCAAATTACGACTGCGCCGATTTCGAAATTCGGCCGCGCGAGTCTGTGCCCGGGAGAATCGGCAAGCACACTGGCTCCCTCAAAACCGGCGAGGTTGGCTCACTGTTTGAATGGGTGCTAACAGTTGGTCTCGTGAAGGCAGCGCTCTCCGCCACGGTTGGCTACGTACATTGCCAGTTCCAGGCGACTCCAGACTCCAAGTTTGTCAAATGCGCCGCGCAAATGATTCTTGACTACGTTTTCGCTGGTGCCGACGACTTTGCCAATTTCGCGGTTGGTAAGGCCTTCCCANNACGGCACTTTCGTCTTCGTGAGCATAGCGAGCCAACTTCACTCGTTTGTCACCCTTGTGGATTCCGGAGCGCAAAAACAGCGTGCGGAGGTGCTCTTTGACAGTTCTCTGACTGATATTGAGCTGGCCTCCAATTTCCTTATTGCTGAAGCCCTGCACGAGCAGGTTCAAGACCTGCTGTTCGCGGGGTGTGACTTTGACTTCATCGAGATGGATCATGATTTGTTCCTCCTTTGGGGGACCTAACAGTGGAACGGATTTTCATTAGCACGTCTTCCGCCATTGGGAAGGGATCCTCGGCCGATGGCCAAGTGGATCAGACTTCTCTGCCTCTTTGGGCTCGGGCGAGGAATCGAAAAAAATGGTCTCTGTTCCTCATTGCGTAACCCTTCCTTAGGTGGAGCAGCGGCGCATCCCATTCCCATTTCGACCACGG
>PMHI01000733.1:9019-9862 GCA_003156615.1 Acidobacteriaceae bacterium
AGCGAAGCCTACCTTCTCCAAACTCTTTACCCTTGTTTCAACGGCGCGAGAAGCCGCCCTTCGTGAGGTGACCCTACAACGTAGTTATCTTTTAGGTTACGGGAGGCTGAACGCGCGACGATGCCCCTTGGCGAAGGAGAACCTTGGACTCTCGGATGATTCTCGGCGTGCTCACTATGCCTCTTTTGAGTCCTTGAGGTATTTAGGCGCAGAGCCATTCCGCTACCTTTTCTGCTTGCAGCGTTATCTCCACGTAAGCTCCTCATGTGCGTCTTATGTCGAGGGATGAATGACGAATCGACACTTATTCGACACTCGACGGACTAAATAACTCCTTTATTTACAATGGAGAGATTGCGTTGCATGTCGTAGGCCATCTNNAAGAACAGCCAAGCCATAGAAAAGCCATAGAAAGGGTTGGCCTGCTGGAAGATCGCCGCAAGCGCGGCCGGGCGTTGCTCGATTCGGGCGAGTCTGAGAAACTTCTTTAGATATACGGCAGCAACCGGTAATGCGAGCTCGCAGGCCTATTTTCCGGAGTCTAGCTTCCAGCCGTTGGCGGTTTTACACTCGTTGTGGGCGCAGATGGTTTCATCCTAGGCATGCCCAGTCGTTACCATGTGATCAATAAATGCGGGGCTGGTTTGTGTGCCGTGGTCGTGATGGGCCTTGGGAGCGCCAACTTTGGTGCCGCGAATGAAACTGGTTCACTTCGGCTGTTCGACCAGCATCCCTGATACGGATGGCGCTCTCCTTGGCCCGAGGGGGCGTCCGTCGCCTAGATAATCTGCCGATGCCGAAGGCGCAATCGTCGAACCCGCGGCAACTATCAAGGACACTGGT
>PMHI01000746.1:0-136 GCA_003156615.1 Acidobacteriaceae bacterium
TCATCGTCATGTTGCTGGAGGCGATTGCCTGGCGCGGGCTGGACAACATTTTCGTTCCTCTGGGCGTATTCATCACGCTGCGCCTTTATCTGGCCATGCCTCTCGGGCAACTGTGGGACCGCTTCCGCGTCGGAAT
>PMHI01000746.1:170-3306 GCA_003156615.1 Acidobacteriaceae bacterium
ACTTTCTTTTTTCCGGGAAAGATTACCGACGCCGACCGCACCCATAATGTCTACGCGGTTCTGAGCATTGCTTCCGTCGGCCTTGTGTGGCTTTTCCTCTCGCGCATCTGGCAGCATCCTGAGTTCTTGTTCCCCTACACGCTAGCATTTGCCATCCACCTGGCCATCATTGCCTGGAACTTGCTCTACCCGCGACACCCCTCGGCGCGGCTGGTGATGGTGGCGTGCGTCCTGGTGTCGTGGTCGCTATTGTTTGCGCCTTACCTTCTGATCNNGTCCTGGTGTCATGGTCGTTGATGTTTGCGCCCTACCTGCTGATCGAGAGCGGCACCAGGTTGGCGCTGTTGCAAACCAGTGCTGCGTTAGTGATCTGCGGAGTGGCCTTCGCCGCATTCTATTGGTTGGAACCGCGCCAGGACGGCATCTATCCCACGACCGGCGCCCGTTGGTTGCGCCAGGCTGCCATCGTCTTGGTGTTCACTTTCCTGTCAGCTCTGTTCTCTCAGCTTGGGCAGCCCAAATTCTTTGAAAAGATACTTTGAAAATGCGAATCCTTCATTCCNNCCATCGGACTTCGAAAGCCAGCACGCTGACATTCATATCTCCGCATTGTCAGAGACCGCCGTAGTGCAAGCGCGTTGCTCGCTGTGGTGGAGTCACGTCCCCACCTACCAGCCACACTGCGTCGGCGTGATTGGGCACTACGCCGCAACCAGCGATGAAGCGGCCGCCGATCTCTTGGCCGCCGCACAGGACCGATTGCGTGCGGCAGGATGTACGCTCGCCATCGGCCCGATGAATGGAAACACTTGGCGAAGTTACCGCTTCGTAACAGAGCGCGGTGACGAACCACCGTTTTTCCTCGAACCCTCGAACCCGACAGAATGGCCTGCGCAGTTCGAAAGGGCAGGGTTTTCGTCGCTGGCGTCTTACTTCTCAGCGCTCAACAGCGATTTGTCCCGTCCCGATCCGCGCCTCGATGCCCTCGAAAAAAAGGTTGCCGAAGCAAACGTTGTGCTTCGCTCAGCAAATCCCGATCTCCGGTGCGAACTGAAGAACATTTATGCCGTGAGCGAGGTCTCATTCCAGCAAAACTTCTTGTACACCGAAGTTCCCGAGGCAGAGTTTGTAGCCATGTACGAGCCAGTGTTGCCCATGGCGCGTCCTGAACTCGTGCTTATCGCCGAACGATACGGCCAGTGCGTGGGGTATCTTTTCGCCGTTCCCGACTTCGCGCAGAAAGCCCGCGGGGCCGATGTAGACACGTTTATCGTCAAGACAGTTTCGATTCTCCNNTTCTCCCGCAGCCGGAACTGCGCGGCTTGGGCACATTGCTCGTGGCGCGGGCTCAGCAACTTGGCCGCGAGATGGGCTTCCGCCGCTGCATTCACGCACTCATGTTCGAGAACAACGTCTCGCTGAACATCAGCCGCCACCACGCCACGGTGATGCGCAAGTACACGCTACATTCAAAGGATCTCGCAAAATGAATATCGCCGAGGTCCTCTTGCAGCGCGCAGCCGAACTCGGCGAAAACGCGGCCATCGTCGATGTTCATCGAAACGATATTCATCGCAATCGTGATCGATGCCTAAGCTTTCGAGAGCTAGATGCCGCCACAGCCAGCGTGGCCGATCAGATGAGACGAGCCAGCCTCCAGCCGGGCGACGGTGTTTTGCTGCTGCACTCGGTGTCTGCGGAATTGTACGCGGTCCTCATCGCGCTCTTCCGGCTCGGTTGCGTAGCCATCTTCCTCGATCCATCCGCCGGGCGGGCGCACGTCGAGCGCTGCTGCGCGATCTTTCCGCCGAAGGCCGTTTTCGGCAGTCTCCGCGCCCTCCTGCTGCGTTGCACAGTCCCAGCCCTTCGCCGTGTTCCCAAAGCATTCTGCTTTGGTTGGTTTCCCGGTTCGCAGCGTCTGGAACTGCGCACGCATACCGCCGCGACGATATCACCTCAAGTTTTTTCCGTCGTCCCCGAAGCCCCCGCGCTCGTCACCTTTACCAGCGGGAGTACCGGCCAACCCAAAGCAGCGCTGCGCACTCACGCTTTCTTGCTGGCCCAGCATCGAGCACTGGAGGCAAGCCTTGCGCTACAACCGGGAAAGCGTGACTTGACCACCTTACCGATATTCTTGCTTGCGAATCTGGCTTCGGGCGTCAGCAGCATCCTCCCCGATGCCGATCTGAGATCGCCCGGCAAGATCGCTGCGGGGCCCGTGCTCGCCCAAATCGAACGACACAAAATCGAGACCACCGCAGCCTCGCCCGCATTTGTCTCGCGACTAATCGACGAATGCGAACGGAGTGGCATCGCCATGCCATCTTTGTCGAGCGTCTACATGGGCGGCGCGCCAGTTTTCCCAGGACTTCTCCGCAAAGCAAAACAGTTTTGTCCGCATGCCGAGATAACCGCCGTCTACGGATCGACGGAAGCCGAGCCCATGGCCGAGATTGCTCTCTCCGATATTTCGAGCGAAGACTTCAACGCCATGGAGCAGGGCAAGGGGTTGCTCACAGGGCGGCCGGTGTCATCGATCTCGTTGCGCGTTATTCGCGAGCAGTGGGGCGTCCCGATTTCATCGCTCGATGCCAGAACGTTCGAGCAACTTCTTATGGCCCGCGGAGTTCCTGGCGAGATCGTGGTCTCAGGAAGCCACGTATTACCAGGCTATCTCAACCGAGAAGGCGATGACGAAACGAAGCTCGAAGTCGATGGCGCGCGCTGGCATCGCACCGGCGACCTCGGATACATCGATCCTACCGGCCGGCTTTGGTTGCTGGGTCGATGCAACGGGAAAATCCAGGATTCCCGAGGCTCACTCTATCCGTTTGCGGTCGAGTGCGCTGCGATGCAAACTCCCGGGATTCGACGGGCCGCATTGGCTGCCGTCGACGGCCGTCGCGTGTTAGCGATCGAATCCACAGAATCCCTATCACCCGACGACATTCTACGATCTCTGGCCTGGGCTCAACTCGACGAAGTGGTCCTCCTGGATCATGTCCCTGTTGACAAGCGTCACAACGCTAAGATTGATTACATCGCGCTATTTCGCAAGCTTAAAAGAGCGAACAATCGCCGCCGAACTCTTTGGTAGATCGTTGCCGCGAGCTCTCATCTTGTCCCTCACCGAGAC
>PMHI01000191.1 GCA_003156615.1 Acidobacteriaceae bacterium
ACCGCTGCGTGGGCACGCGCTATTGCTCGAACAACTGTCCTTATAAGGTGCGGCGCTTCAACTTCTTGCTTTTTCAGGACTGGGAGACGCCGCAATACAAAATGATGCGTAATCCCGACGTCACCGTGCGCAGCCGTGGCGTGATGGAGAAGTGCACCTACTGTGTGCAGCGCATTACCGAGCACCGCATCGACGCCGAGACCGCCTCGGTTCGGGCCGGCGAGGAAATCAAAATCAAAGACGGAGAATTGCGGACCGCGTGCCAGCAGTCCTGCCCGGCAGGCGCAATCATATTCGGCAACATCAATGACCCCAACAGCAAGGTTTCAAAGCTCAAGGCGCAGGCGCGCAACTACAGCCTGCTCGGCGAACTGAACACCCGCCCGCGCACCACGTATCTGGCGGAGGTTAGCAACCCCAATCCAGAACTGAAGGCATAGCAGAAGCATAGAGAGCCCAAGCATGGGCGAAGAATAGTTGGACGAGCAATACAACATGGACGAGCAATCCAAAATGACGGTGGACGCTCAAGAGGCCCCGGTAATGGAGCCGGGCTACACCTTCGGCACGGTCACAGAAAAAATCAGCGCGATTGTGCTGACCCGTCCCGCCTCGAACGGATGGTTTGTCGGTTTCGGCATCGCTTTTCTGCTGACCATGATGCTGCTCTACGCCATCGGCTACCTGTTCCTGAAAGGGGTTGGGATTTGGGGCGTGACGATTCCCATCGGCTGGGGCTTCGCCATCATCAATTTCGTCTGGTGGATCGGTATCGNNTTCAAGCAGGGCTGGCGCAATTCCATCAACCGCTTTGCCGAAGCCATGACGCTGTTTGCCGTGGCCTGCGCCGGAATCTTTCCCGCCATCCACGTCGGGCGCCCGTGGCTGGCTTACTGGCTCTTCCCCTATCCCAGCACCATGGGTGTGTGGCCGCAATTCCGCAGCCCGCTCATCTGGGACGTTTTCGCCGTCTCCACCTACGCCACCATTTCGGCATTGTTCTGGTTCATCGGCCTGATTCCGGACATGGCCACACTGCGCGATCGCGCCACCCACCCCGTGGCCCGAATCGTCTACGGCATGCTCTCGATGGGCTGGCGCGGATCGGCGCGGCACTGGCACCGCTACGAAACTGCCTATCTACTCTTGGCCGGATTGGCCACGCCCCTCGTGCTCTCGGTCCACACCGTCGTGAGCTTTGACTTCGCGATCGGCATCGTCCCTGGCTGGCACACGACAATCTTCCCACCGTACTTCGTCGCCGGCGCTATCTACTCCGGTTTCGCCATGGTGCTGATGCTGGCCATTCCGATCCGCAAAATCTACGGCCTCGAAGATTTCATTACCGAGCGCCATCTGCAGAATTCCGCGAAAGTCATGCTGGCAACCGGACTGATCGTCGCCTACGGCTATGGCATCGAGGCCTTCATGGGCTGGTACAGCGGCGATCGCTACGACGCTTTTACTCTCTGGAACCGCCTGCATGGGCCCTATGCCATCCCTTACTGGTCACTGCTCATCTGCAACATTTTCATTCCTCAGGTGCTCTGGATTCGCAAGCTGCGCACCAGTCCTGTGGCCCTATTCTTTGTTTCCATGGTGATCCTGGTGGGCATGTGGCTGGAGCGCTTCATCATCGTCGTNNTGCCCATGATCTCGATCTTTGAGATGCGCACCCTCCTGCCGGAAGCGGAGGTCAAGGAATGAAGCGCGAACGCACCTACGGAATCATGGCGGAGTTCGATTCGGCCACCGCTCTGGTTGAGGCCGCGCGAAAGACGCACCAGGCGGGTTACAAAAGGATCGACGCCTACAGCCCGTTTCCCATCGAGGGCCTGGCCGAGGAAATTGGTTTTCAACACGATGAGGTTCCGCTGGTCGTGCTGATTGGCGGCATTGTCGGCGGCCTCACCGGCTACCTGATGCAGTACTGGATGTCCGCCGTTGATTATCCGATCAATGTCGGCGGCAAGCCCCTGCATTCCTGGCCCGCGTTCATTGTGATCACGTTCGAGATGACGATTCTGTTTGCCGGAATCTCCGCCGTATTCGGCATGTTGGCGCTCAACGGCTTGCCCATGCCCTATCATCCCGTATTCAACGTGCCCCGCTTTGCGTTGGCTTCCAAAGATCGCTTCTTCCTGATCGTATTTTCCTCCGACAAGAAATACGATCCGGCCGGCACGCGGGATTTTCTGCAAAGCCTCGAGCCGCGCTCGATTTCGGAGGTGCCCAGCTAGAATGCCGCGCCTCCGCCAAATTTTCGCTGCCGCCGCGCTGGCCTCANNGCAGCGACTTTTTCACCGATCAACGCTCCGAGCGTCCGCCCGTCGAAGGCACCGTAGCCCGTGGAGAGTTGCATGAAGACACTTATTTTTACACCGGCAAAGCCGGCAACAATCCCGGCGACTACATGCCGTTTGCGGTTACCAAAGAAGTTCTCGAACGTGGCCGCGAGCGCTACAACATCTACTGCGCTCCCTGTCACTCTGAGGTCGGCGACGGCAACGGCTTCATCCCCTCGCGCGGTTTCGCGCGTAAGCCGCCGTCATTCCATATCGCGCGGCTGCAGAAGTCTCCCCTCGGTTACTTCTACGACGTAATCACCAACGGCTTCGGCATCATGCCCGACTACGCTTCGCAGATTCCGCCCCAGGATCGCTGGAAAATCGTGGCCTACATCCGCGCGC
>PMHI01000205.1 GCA_003156615.1 Acidobacteriaceae bacterium
CGTGATTGAAGATTTCGCCGTTATAGGTGATCCGCAGTGCGCCGTCTTCGTTGGTCATGGGCTGGTGGCCCCCGACGACATCGATGATGCTGAGGCGGCGGTGGCCCAGGGAGGCGAAGGGATCGCGGTAGTAGCCGGAGCCGTCGGGGCCGCGATGACGGAGGATGTCCGTCATGCGAGCGAGCAGCGAGTCGGGCGAGGCGGCGGGGGCGCGAGTTACGAATCCTGCGATACCACACATATTAGAAAGCGGCAGGCCGAGGGCCTACCCTACATGAATTCTCACACAAGACGGGAGGCGCGCACATTTCATCTCGATGGATGGCCAGCGCAGCCGGCCATTGACTGGTCCAGTTCGACGATTCTGTGCATGTCCGGGGGCGGTGGCGCGGGCCACCGTGGGAATTAAACGGGGCGGATGGCGGTCGAGCAGTTCGCTCAGAAGTTTTCTGCCGAGCAAAGCCAATGACGTTAAACCATTTATTTTCATAGTGTCCACGCCTTTTCCCGGCGGTNNTGATCTAATGAATGGGGCTTGACACAGATTACGTGCGCACGTAAAATAGGTCTATGAACGTCACATTATCCATCAATGACGAAGTAGTCCAGGAAGCACGTCGCCGCGCCGAGGCGATGGGCACAAGCGTCAACCAGCTTGTGCGCGAGTACCTGGACCAACTGGTGGGGAAGACCGATCCGAATGCCGATGCCGCAGAGTTCGAACGTCTGTCGCACACCGCTGAGGGGGACTCACGCGGATGGAAGTTCAACCGCGAAGAGCTGCACGAGCGGAGATGAACGGGCTCGCCTTCTTCGATACTAACGTGTTGGTGTACGCGGACGATACTTCATCGCCGGAGAAGCGGGAGCGGGCCATTGGGCTTTTTGCGGAGCATCTTCGCCGCGGAACGGCTGTGGTGTCGCTGCAAGTTCTACAGGAGTACTTCGCAGCCGCGACGCGCAAGCTCGGGTTGGCACCTGAGATGGCGCAGCGGAAGGTCGAGATCCTGGCTCGCGGCAGAGTGGTTCGTTTTGACGCGGGCGATGTAATCGCCGCGATCGAACTGCATCGGCTTACGCAGATCTCGTTTTGGGACGCCTTGATCGTTCACGCGGCGCGGTTAGCGGGAGCGGTGGTCCTGTACACCGAGGATCTGCAACCGGGAGCCCTGCTGGGCGGGGTGCGCGTGGTCAATCCGTTTCTGGGCTAGGCTCTGGGGTAGCACTTACACTGCGACGACGCGGTTCGGGGTCCCGCGGCGCGGCGGGTCGGCTCGCCCGCGTATTCGGCGAAGTGCGTCGAGCCGATATGCGCAATGTAGCCGTCCGGACGAATCAGAATCCGAGGACCCTCGGGCAGGACGAGCTCCGTCGCGTGATGACCGCGCATATGATCTAAGAGCCTGCTGCCATCTTCGAGCCGAGCGTCGGGCATGCGATCGCCAGGATGCAGACTCCCGAGCGTGACGCCCGAGGACAGGGGGCTCGTTCGGTAATGCAAGACGAGCTGGTTCGTGGCATCGCCGCGTTTGATCGATCGCGTTTGGTGCAGACGTTTGGTTAAGCCGAGCACCGCCGCGGCAATCGGGAGACGTTCGGCTTCGTATGTGTCGAGCAGCGAATCGGGTCCGCCGCGGCTGACATGTGCGAGCTTCCAGCCCAGGTTGTAGGCGTCTTGTACGCCCGTGTTGAGTCCTTGGCCTCCTGCCGGCGGATGCACGTGCGCCGCATCCCCTGCCAGGAATGCACGCCGGACGCTGTAGCGATCGACCATACGGACTGCCGGCTGGTACATCGAGCTCCACGCGACGCGCTTTACGCGATGGCCCGTGACTTTGTGCACCACCCCTTCAATCCCCGCGGCTGTGGTCTTTGCGTTCGAGGTGAATTGGAACAATGACGTGTTCGGCAACGGGCAGAGCCCGATCACACCGCCCGCGGCGAAGGGCCAGAGATGCCAGTCGCGGCGATCGAGGCCATCGATCTCGACGTCCGCCACAAGCGTCGTCTTCCCCTCGATCGCCTCGCCCTCGAACCGCAGGCCGAGCGCTTTTCGCACCTTGCTGTGGCCGCCATCGCAGCCGACCAAGAAGTGAGCTCGCACTATTTCACCGGTCGAGAGGGTGGCCTCCACTCCTTCTTGATTCTGCGCGAAGGAATCGAGCGCCTTGCCGAATTCGACCTCGCCTCCGAGGGCGCGAAGGCGCTCCCGCAAGATTGCTTCGGTGCGCGCTTGCGGCACCATCCATACGTTCGGATAAGGCACGCGCTCTGTCGGCTGCTTGTATGGAGAGAGGGAACCGGCCTGCAGCGAGAAAGGGCCAAAATGGATCCGGAACTTCGGGTAAATCGCTCCGGCGCTGAGAATCGCGTCGATTACTCCGAGATCTTCGAAGATCTCGAGTGTGCGTGGTTGGATGCCCTTGCCACGCGACCCTTCGAAGGGGGTTGTTGCGGCCTCGATCAAACGAAACAAGATCCCGCGGCGCGCGAGATCAAGGGCGAGCGTCAACCCCGTTGGTCCGGCTCCGACAATCAATACGGTTGTGTCGTACATTGTACGAATAAATATAATGGTACCGTGTACGAATGTCAAAACGAAAATCAGGGTTAACCCGGGAAAAGATCGCCGCCGCCGCACTTAACATCGCCGACAAGGAGGGCTTCCAGGCGGTTTCGATGCGCCGCGTGGCGCAAGAACTCAAAGTCGGAACGATGAGCCTCTATTACTATGTCAAGACCAAGGACGACCTGATCGCCGTCATGGACGACGCGCTCATGGGTGAAGCTCTGCTGCCGTCGCTTCCAAAAGACTGGCGGCGAGCGATGATGGCGATTGCCAAGCGAACCCGCGCGGTATTCATACGTCACCCCTGGGCGTTGGTCTCGATGTTGTCGGCTCCCCCCGGGATCAATGCAATGCGCCATATGGAGCAATGTCTCGAAGCGCTCGCCGAAACGTCGATGACGGAGAAACAGAAGATCACGCTGCTTGCAATAGTCGACGACTTTGTGTTCGGCCACGCGCTTCGCGAAGCAGCCACCGATGCGACGATCGACGTCGAGTTCGCTGCCGCCCAACTCGCTGCTGGCGGCCTCCCTCGGCTTGCGGAGGTATTCGGTGGCGGTCGCATCGATGCGAACAAAGATCGCTTCGAGCGAGGTCTGCGGGCGCTGCTCGAGGGGACCGGCAACTAGCGTGTCCACATTCGGTTTTTCGAACGGAGGCCTGGATGCGTTTCGCTCCAGGCAAACGAATTTTGTACTCCGCCAAACCGCTAGCCGGACTGCCATTCCTGGACTGGAGTGAGAATTCCGCTGCCCAGGTCTGTGGCACAAATAGAACCACTTCGTGCTACAGTTGGAGCCGAGGCGATCATGGCAAAGACAGCTGCCGTTCCAACACAAAAGCCGACCTCCAAAAGGACGCGCGGGGTGGAGAAGACCGCTCGTCGCGATCTCTCCAAAGGTTCGCCGCATGGTCCTCTTCGTGAGGTCCTGGCTATCGCGGAGGAACGCGGTCTCCTCTCGGGCTCAAGGACGCATGTGCTGCGCGGCAGGATGCCCGTCGGGCTGGTCCAACAGGCGAAGTTAAAGTCCGGAATATCGTCTGACTCAAAGCTTCTCGAAGCGGCTCTGGCGAATCTTGCGGTGGCCGACGACTACGCGCAGTGGCTCCTGGCGCAGCGTGGAACGATCAACCCTGAGCTCGACCTTGAGTTCTAGTTCCAGCTTTCGGCGCACTCTGCGAAGGCTCAAACCGTCCGAGCGCCGGGCGAGTCTTCACTATCGGCACCGATCCGAGCTTCCCTTCATTGCGAAAGTCAGTTCGGTTTCCAACCTCCTTCTCGATACGACGGTCTACATCGACGAATTCCAGGGCAAGCTTCCTCGAGACGTCGAACTAGCGATACGATCCGCTCGTCTTTGGCACTCTACAGTGACTGAAAGTGAACTATCGGCACTTGCCGGCCTTCTCAGCCCCGATCACCCTGAGACACCGCACGCCATCGATCAGGTGCTCAATTCGATCGCACAGCGGCCAAGCCACCGCATTGTGAATCCTGATCGCGAGGTCTGGCGGGACGCCGGGATCCTGGCTGGGCTCCTGGCGAGGGTTCAGCAATATGGCAAATCGGATCAACGGAAGAGCCTAAATGACGCATTGATCTTTCTGTCGGCGGCAAAGGCCGGGCTCACCGTTCTGACGCGAAACCTATCCGACTTCGACCTGCTGCTGCAGTTGGCCCCCTACGGCAAAGTGCTCTTCTACACCCTCTAGAGCATTTTCACTTGTACTCTGTAGAGTCAGTTTCAGCGAAGTGCGTCTTTTCTTGAGGAAAAGCCGCGTCGGGAGCGGTCGCTCTGTATGCACCAGAAGTGA
>PMHI01000087.1 GCA_003156615.1 Acidobacteriaceae bacterium
CACGAGGTGAAATGAGGTACGGTAAGAACAAACCCCAGGCTAATTCGCCTCGAGCGTAACCCGTCCAGCTAAAAGAAGAACGATCGACAACCGCAAGCGTGAAGTCGACGTTACTTTGAGGCCTGCCGTCCAGCATCTTTTCCCATCCTGCTAGACTCAAACGTTTGGAGGTAATAGTTTGCAGGCCGTCTACATTCTCTCCGCGGTGCGTACGCCGATTGGCAGGTTTGGCGGATCGCTGGCTTCTCTGACCGCGGCTGACCTGGGCGTGGTGGCTGCCAAGGCAGCAATCGAGCGTGCCGGAATCCAACCCGAGCAAGTGGAAGAAACCATCTTCGGCAATGCGCGGCAGGCGGGCGGCGGACCGAATCCGGCGCGGCAGATTTCCATTCGCAGCGGCGTGCCGCATGAAACGCCCGCGTTCACGGTGAACAAAGCGTGCGCTTCGGGACTGAAGTCGATCGCGCTGGCTTACCAAGCGATTCTGCTGGGCGATGCGAACTGCATTCTGGCAGGGGGGGCGGAATCCATGTCGCGGGTTCCCTACTATCTCGAAGCGCGCTGGGGATTCCGCCTGGGCAATCAGGAAATGGTCGACGGAATGTATCGCGACGGATTTTTTTGCCCGATGGCGAAGATGGTGATGGGAGAAACTGCCGAAGTGCTGGCCGAGCATTACAAGATTTCGCGCGAGGAGCAGGATGAGTATGCGCTGATGTCGCAAACCCGCGCCGGACGAGCGATTGCCGCTGGACGGTTTGACGCCGAACTTGTCCCGGTCACCGTTGAAAACAAGAAAGGCACGACTACCTTCAGCCGCGATGAACATCCGTTTCCGGATGCGAGCATGGAAAAGCTGGGCAAGCTGGCTCCGGTGTTTGCGAAAACCGGGACCGTTACGGCGGGCAATTCTTCGGGAATCACCGATGGCGCTGCTGCCGTGGTGGTGGCGAACGAACATTTCGTGAAGCAGAACAACTTGAAGCCGTTGGCGCGAATCTCGGCCGTGACCTCGGCGGGAGTCGACCCGCGCACGATGGGGATTGGTCCCGTACCGGCTTTGCGCAAGCTGGAAGAGAACCACAACCTCAAGCTGCACGATTTCGGATTGATCGAACTGAATGAAGCCTTCGCCGCCCAGGTGCTCGCCTGCGACCGCGAATTGAATTTCAACCGCGACCGGCTGAATGTAAACGGCGGAGCGATCGCGATCGGGCATCCCATTGGTTGCACGGGCACGCGAATTACGGTGACGTTGTTGCACGAAATGCTGAAGCGCAACACCAGGCGCGGCGTGGCCACACTGTGCGTGAGCGGCGGATTGGGGATGGCGTTGGCGCTGGAGAATGTGGTTTGAGAAGGCTCGAGCAATCAACCCGACCTTCGACGATGGATGCTCCAGCTCTACGTTGACGCTGTGAAAACGCGGTCGCTATACTTTTGTCTAGACCTTTTGGCTCTGGAGACGGAATGCCTCTTTCTGCGGTAATCGTGGACGATGAGCAACTCGCCCGCGATGAACTCGCCTACCTGCTCAAGAGCGTTGGCGACGTCAACGTGGTAGCGCAGGGGAAAAACGGTCTCGAGGCCATCAGCCTCATCAAAGAGCACAGCCCTGATCTTGTCTTCCTCGACGTTCAGATGCCCGGACTCGACGGATTCGGCGTCATCAAGAAGCTTCTCGACAAGAAGGTTCCCCTGCCCAAGATCGTCTTCGCCACGGCTTTTGACCAGTATGCGGTCAAGGCGTTCGAGGTCAACGCGGTCGATTATCTCCTGAAGCCGTTCGACAAGAAACGCGTCGCGCTGTCGGTGCAGAAGGCCCGCGCGCAGCAGGGGACCGAGGGTTTGCCGGCGGAGAAAATCGAGACCCTGGTGCGGATGCTGCAGGCGCCAAAACCTCAAACTTCTAAAATCCTGCTCAAGGCCTTGGGGCGAATGTTTCTCGTGGACCAAAGGGAAATCTGCTATGCCTCCATCGAGGACGGCGTGATTACGGTGGTCACGGCTGGCCCCTCGGGCATGGAGGGGCATTCGAACTGCCGCACTTTGGAAGAACTGCTCGCGAGCCTCGATCCTGGCTTATTCTGGCGCGCTCACCGCTCCTACCTGGTGAACATCAATCGCATCCGGGAAGTCGTGCCCTGGTTCAAGAGTTCGTATCAGTTGCGCATGGACGACAAGAGGCAAAGCGAGATTCCAGTCAGCCGGGCGCAAACAAAACGGCTGCGCGAACTGTTCGGGCTATGAGTTTCTCGCTTTATCTCTGCTTCCGGAGAGTTCCGGTGCCGGGCGTATAATCCTTCCTGTGGCACGCGGGTGGGAGAGTAAGTCGGTTGAACTTCAGCAAGATGATGCCGGCTCGTCCACTCAAGAACCCAAACGTCTCCTGACGCCCGAACAAAGAGCCATCGAGTCTCGCAAGGAAGGACTGAAGCTGTCCCGCAGCCGGACTTTGGAGCAGCTCCACTCGGCAGAAAACCCGCGCTATCGAAAGATTCTGGAGCAAGCTCTGGCAGTTCTCGACGAGCAGATCGTCCGATTAGGCTGAGGTCTGGTTACCTGGGTTCGCGGACTTGGGTGCCTGCGCGCGCAATCTCCCTGCCGTATAATGCCTTTATCCCCATGAAAGCCTATGTCTACGTCTCGCTCAAGAACAGCGTCCTCGATC
>PMHI01000624.1:0-744 GCA_003156615.1 Acidobacteriaceae bacterium
CTCGAGCCTCACATCGCAGTGGTTTGGTCTGGCTTCTGTAATTTCCTCGGCGTGCTCGCTTCGAGCGGCCTGGTAGCCTTCGCCATCGTCTCCTTGCTCCCCGTCGAACTGATTCTGCAAGTGGGCAGCAAAGCCGGATTTGCCATGGTCTTCGCCTTGCTCGTGGCCGCGATTATCTGGAACCTTGGCACCTGGTGGTTTGGCCTGCCCGCCTCCAGTTCGCATACCCTCATTGGCTCGGTAATCGGCGTCGGTATCGCCAACCAGCTCATGTCGGCCAGAAGCGGCACCAGCGGCGTCGACTGGGGACAAGCCGCCAACATCGGCAAGTCCCTGCTGCTCTCGCCCATCGTGGGCTTCGCCTGCGCCGCGCTGCTCTTGCTCCTCGCCAAAGCTCTCATCAAAGATCCAAAACTCTATCAGGCTCCCGCAGGCGACGAACCGCCCCCCTTCTACATCCGCCTGCTGCTCTTCCTCACCTGCACCGGCGTCAGCTTCTTCCACGGCTCCAACGACGGACAAAAAGGCATGGGTCTCATCATGCTCATTCTCATCGGGACGGTTCCNNGAGGCCGCCGACACCCTCACCAAATACGTCAGCCCCAACGCCGTCGTCGGCGATGCTCATGACGACGTTACCGACTACATCCGCACCAAGGACTTCACGCCCAACACCATGCTCGCCCTGCGCACTCTGGTCGGCGACATCGGCAACGAGACCGCTCTCTACAAGGAGATGAAGAA
>PMHI01000624.1:852-3687 GCA_003156615.1 Acidobacteriaceae bacterium
GCCATGGCCACGATCGGCGCGGCCGACGGATTCGGCCTCCCGGTCAGCACCACGCACGTACTTTCTTCCGGCATAGCTGGCACCATGGCCGCCAACCATTCCGGAATTCAATGGTCCACGGTGCGCAACCTGGCGCTGGCCTGGGTGCTTACTCTGCCCGTTGCCATGCTGCTCTCAGGATCCTTATTCTGGCTATTCCGTAAGACGTTTTAGGGGATAGCTTCCCGGTGAGGGTGACTCGGCAGGATCCGGGATCGGGTCGACGAATCGCGATTGGCAAGGCAGATCCAAGCGGTTTGCGATCAGGCGGAAGCCGCTGCTAGTCCTCGTTGTTTGCGCAACTTCGACAAGAACAAATCGACTGGAAGCGTGGCCTGCTTTCGGAAAAATGCAAGCAGTACGTCCTCCTCACCTGAGGCCGCGGCAANNAGGTCGGGATTCTTCCTGAGCACGCTCAGGAACTTCTCCAACAGCGCGCGATGTTCGGAAGTGCTGCGCGTGAATTCCACTCCCATTCCCTTATCCGGGTGCATGACGCGAACCACACCTTCTGCCCTCAGTTCAACTTCGGCGGCTCGCATCGAGAGCGTTACCCGCGTGGAAACCGGGAAGGGCGAAGCGACCTCGAGGTAGCAACCGCCCAAACTTAAATCCACAAGCTGGCACCGGACCGGGGGGTCGTCCTTTTCAACCTCCGGAGAATTCCGCCCCAGCCATTCGCGCAAGTCCCGCACAACTACCGGCGACTGATCCTTAAAGCGCAGCCCCACCTGTGTCCCGGTGCCTTCCCAGGCAAACTCCGCCTGCACCTCCAGAGCCTTGGTGGAACCCGGCAGCGTGAACGACAGATCCCACCGGCCGCCGGTCTGGTTGCGCCGGGCCAAGCTTACCGCCAGACCACCTTCGCCTAAATCTGTAGTGTTGACCTTAATCCGTGCGCCCGAGTCGCGGCTCGACATTTCCACCGGCATTTGCACAGGAACCCGGGTGTTGCGCCGCCGTTCCTTCTTCATCAAGGCTCTCGCCGCCCGGAAACTTGACTTGGCCCGCTCGGCCGTAACCGGCTTATACAGGACGAAGTTCGCCCCGATCTCGAATGCTGAACGCAAACCGGTATTGGGATCTAGAATGGCCACCGCCACCGCCCGCTGGTTGCACGGAGATGTCCGCACACTACCGAGCACGTCAGCGGCACCGGGGCCGGCGCAGTCCACGATGATCGCTTCAAACCGGCCTCGCGTTAAATGGCTGAGAGCGATCTCCGGACTAGGGCAGTGTTCGACGCTAATGTCAAGTTCGCCCAGCGTCCGGCGCAGCACCCGCACAATCTTATCGTCGGAGCAGAGCAGCAGTGACTTCAGGTCCATTGGTACCGCCTTAAATCCTTCCAGTTCCCGTCACATTCACTCAACTCGAGCGGTACCGGACAGCATCTCCGGCGGCTCCAGCTCTCGGAACGGAACCCGGCCCTATCCACTGTAAGCTCGCCCCAAAAGCCCATCAACGAAACACTTGCGCCGAGGGTTACGGGTGTAACCTATCTGACCCGCCCGGCTGCCGGAGCCGCAGGCCATCGGCTGACGGAAATCTACGCCGCGGGGGTCTGGGTTCAAGCGTCTGCAGCTCGGCGTGCTCCGACCAAAATCGGAATCGTGCCATCCGCAAGGCAGCCCGAGATGGCAGTAAGGGCAATGAATACAATTACTTAGGGTGACTAACTCAAGTGACGGAGCGCAGATGGTGATTGACTTTCCAGGGACATTACCCTTAAGATACTGTCTCTCCGATTAGGTTTCAGGATGCAGTGGGATACTGGAGCAGATTTGTCGCCCAATATGAACGGTAGTTGAGGAGCGAATCCTGGAGCACGCCGACGCTTTTTCTGTTTCGGTGCTGGAGCGGGATTCGCCCTCGAAATTGGGGTAATGCCCGAGTCAGGAATCCCAGAGTTCGACTCCGGAGAGGATCAAACGTCGGGTTTTTCTGTGAATCCCGAAAGTATTTGGAGAATCATATACATAGAACAGCCTAATTTGAGTTCATTTCCCCCTATTTGTAGGAAAGGCATGTTTCATGGCCAAGCGACGCGGAAATCCAAACTGGGGCAAGCCCGAGCCAATAGGGCCCATAGTCCCTACCATCACCGAATTCGAGCAGGTCGTGCGCGAATACAAGCTGACCCCCGACCAGTATCTCCGGTCGACCCGTCTGCGCGAGTGGGCACGCCGCAACAAGAACTCGAAGTACATCCCCGAGCCTCTTCTAGAAGCCTGGGGATTCGAGATCGAATCCACTCTATAACCGCAGCCGTAACCGAAGCTTTCAAGGGTCGCTCAGAGCGACCCTTTGCTTTTGAGCCCTGAGCAAACCCCAAGCCACATTCGGTCATTCCGAGAAGCGAAGTGGAGACCCTGCGCTGTGAGCGAAGCCGAAGGGGGGCTGCTGTTTGTCTGGGGACGCCGTAGATGATCGAAGCACCGTGGAACAGCGGCACTTCTGCGCCGCGCAAGGTTTTGGATGGCGCAGCGCTTCGAGCGCTCGGAAGACAGTCCCGCACGGTAGCGACGGACGCAGACTACGCCCGCCCCGTTCCAAACCCCAGCCATTGCGAACCAGGCGCCAAGCCCCGGGAGAGGACGCTCTTGATCCCGCTCGCGTAGAGCGAACAATCCTGCCGGCTAAAGGCTGGCCTGATCCCTTTGCGCGACCAGGCGCATGTGGTTTGCTGGGCCAAGGAGGCAGAAGCTCAGCCTCCTGGTGCCCAACAAACTCCAGAGTGTCTGTTATGCAGTTACGAGTTCGTGCTTCTGGATGGTCGAGGTGACCACGTCAAAG
>PMHI01000624.1:3719-4141 GCA_003156615.1 Acidobacteriaceae bacterium
CGTCCTTAAAGCCATTCTGCTTACCGAGCAAAGGCAGGACGTCTTTCTCAAAAGCTCGCGTGTAATCGGACAGCATATTCGACTTCAGATGGAAAGAGACATTGCGTGCAAACATAGAGGCAACCTCCTTAGGGTTGGGGGTAGCTAAGAAAGAGAACTTCAGGATGGGCTGACTTAGTTCAGGGAACCTGAAATGAGGAGAAGGTGGTAACCACCTCATCTACGACCCTAGTCTCATCCACCCGAACTGTCAACCGCCCGAACACGCTCGGGTGCGCGACGTAGAAGTGAGGATTTGGCGAGCTTCCTTTTTGCGACCTGCGTCTTAACGTAGATGATACTTGTCTGAGGCTCGTCATGCGCAATTCGCTGCCCGAACTCGGCCCATTCCACGGCCAAGCCAGCCCCCCAGCTAGTTAACC
>PMHI01000657.1:0-1344 GCA_003156615.1 Acidobacteriaceae bacterium
GCGGTTCGTCGCCACAGTTCTCGCGACATAGTGTCGTCTTGTGCCTCTTTGGATGGTCGTACAGGATGGCATTTACCGAAATATCGTCCAGTAATATTCACGACCTCGCTCGACGAAGCCAGATAGATCAACGTCTCCGCGCCTCGTTGTGGCGACAAGGCGAAGCGCTTGCCTATTCGAATGCTAAACGAAATCAGACCTCCCGCCTGGTCACCGAACCGGGTGGCAACGAACCCAGGATGAAAACATTGACAGTCACACCGGTCCCAGCGAGACGCCGGACAAGTTCGCGCGTGAATAGGAGGTTGCACAACTTCGATCGACCATAGACCTTGTAACCAGGTCCTCCGTAACGCAACCACTCCGCCAGAGTGCCGTTGCTATAGGCCTTTACGGATTGCAAATCATCAAAATCGAGCGTGGCTGATTCGTGCGCGTGCGACGCTGTGTTCACAATACGAGCCGGTGCCGAGTTCACGAGCCGTTCACGAAGACAATGGGTCAGAACGAAGTATGCCACGTGATTCAGGGCGAAAGTACGCTCGAGGCCATCCTCGCTGAGTTGCAGTGCGCTGAACATGGCCCCCGCATTATTGATAAGTACATCGATATGTGGTTCAGCTCGCGCGATTTCCGAGCCGACACGTTTCATTTCGTTGAGCTTCGAAAGATCGGCGTAGTAGATGGAATGGACGGCGCCCGGTAGCGGCCTGGGGAGTCGCTCTAAGGCCGCTTCGCCGCGCAGGCGGTCGCGCGCCACTTGGACGATGCGTGCACCCTCAGCGGCAAGACCTTCAGCCGTCACCTGCCCAATGCCGGACGTGGCGCCAGTGATGACGACGACTTTGCCTTCCATCTTCATGCAAAAAGGAACCTGGCGGCACAACCGATTTCAGAATACATAACCCCGCGTTCCGGCGAACCTAATCGACGTGCTCGCCTTCTTCAAAATTTCCTTCCGCGACGGGGAGCACATCGCGTTCGCCGGCCACCCAGACATAAATCGTCGGCAGCAGGAAGATGCTCATGAGGAGGGCGGCGATGAGGCCTCCAACGATAACGATCGCGAAGGGGCGTTGCGAGTCGGAGCCAATGGCGTGCGAGAGAGCAGCGGGGAGCAGTCCCAGAGTCGCAACCAGCATCGTCATCATGATGGGGCGCAGTCTCAGNNCCGGTCTGTACGGATACGCCGAAGAGCGCCAGGAATCCGACTCCGGAGGAAACGCTGAAATTGGTGCCGGTAAACCAAAGGGCAAGTAAACCGCCAATGGGCGCGATGGCGATGTTCGCCATAATCAGCGACGCCCATTTGAACGATTTGAACATCGTGTAGAGGATGATGAA
>PMHI01000657.1:1425-8092 GCA_003156615.1 Acidobacteriaceae bacterium
GCGGATCTTGCACAGTTGTGCCAGCGATACGCGCTCTCCGGAGGGCGACAGCAGGCGAATCTTCTCGATCGCTTCCTGCGTACTGCGGTATTGCGGCAGGTAGCGCAGCGTCAGGTCGTAGCGCTCCTCGCCCTTCAGGACCTGGGTGAGAGCGTTGCCTCCCACCGCGGTTTGAATGGCATCCTGCACGTCGGCGACGTTGATTTGGTAACGGGCAGTCGCATCCCGGTCCACGGTTACGTTCAGATTGGGCTGGCCCAGCACGCGAAACACTCCAAGGTCTTCAACACCCTTGATCCCGGACATGATCTTGACGACCTCATCGCTTTTTTCCTCGAGAACCTTCAAATCGTCGCCGTAAATCTTCGTGGCCAGCGCGCCTTTCACTCCACTCACAGCCTCTTCCATATTGTCTTCGATGGGCTGCGAAAAACCCCAGACCACGCCAGGGATTTTGTCCAACTCGCGACCCATAGCGGCGATCAATTCGTCTTTGTTCTCGTGAAAGACAGGTCGCCAGTCTTCTTTTTGTTTGAGGTCAACGAAGAATTCAGTATTAAAAAACCCGGTCGTATCCGTCCCGTCATCCGGGCGCCCCACCTGACTGGTGCATTGTGGTACCTCAGGGAAGGAGCACAGCACGAGCCGGGCCTGATTCGCAACTCGAATGCCCTCGTCAGGGCCGGTGCTGGCCGCAAGCGTGCCTCGCACCCAGAGGGCGCCTTCGTCGAGGTGGGGCAGGAATTCCGAGCCGATGGTGCCGCTGAAGACGAGATAGCTGCCGAAAGCCGCCAGAAGAGCGCACACCCCTATGGTGATGGCACGATGGCGAATGGCCCAACGAACCGCGACCCGGTAGCGCTCAATCAGGAAGGACATGAGGGGGTTGTGC
The DNA here is from genome assembly GCA_003156615.1 of Acidobacteriaceae bacterium. The sequence continues at coordinate 2,318 of PMHI01000657.1, forward strand.
CATTCCTTCGCTCCTTTCGCGAAGGCGAAACTCGCCAGCACCGGGGCAATCACAATCGAGAACAGCAAAGCCCCGAGCAGGGCGAAGGCCACGGTCCAGGCCATGGGATGAAAGAGCCGGCCTTCGACACGTTGCAGCGTGAAGATGGGCAGGTACGCGGTNNTTCTTCAGACCCAAGTGGCGCACGATGTTTTCGATCATCACCACCGCGCCGTCGACCACCATGCCGAAATCCAAGGCACCCAAAGACAGAAGGTTTGCGGGGATGCTCCTCAAATCCAGACAGATCGAGGCAAACAACAATGAGAACGGAATGGTCGCCGCGACGATGAGCGCTCCCCGGATATTGCCGAGGAATAAGAACAGAATGATCGATACCAGGATCATTCCTTCCGTAAGGTTGTGCAGCACGGTGTGGCTGGTGAAGTGCACCAGATCGCTGCGATCGATGAAGGGAACGACCTTTACTCCCGGAGGCAGAATTTGGTTGTTCAGTTCCTCCACTTTCTTGTGAATGCCTTGCAGGGCGGTATCCGCCGCGGCGCCTTTGCGCAACAGCACGATGCCGGACACGACATCGTCGTTATCGATGATCTTTCCGTCCTCGTGGTGAATGGCTCGGGCGAACTGCCCGAGCCGGATTTTTGGACCTTGCGCAACCACAGCAATGTCCTTGACCCGGAGCGGCGTGCCATTCTTGGCGGTGATGACCGTCTGTTCAATGTCGTGGACATGGTCGACCAAGCCGACAGAGCGCACGTTGATCTGCTGCAGACCTTCCTGAATGAAGCTTCCGCCTGCGTTGGCGTTGTTGTTGGTGAGTTGCTGCTCGACCTGGGCCAGGCTGAGACCATAGGCCACCAGCTTGTTCGGATCGACGCGAACCTGGTATTCACGCGTGGGGCCGCCGAAGCTGGCCACGTCGACGATGTCGGGCACGGCTTTGAAACTCTTCTCGATGACCCAGTCTTCGATGGATTTCAACTCCATCGGGTCATACTTCGGGTTGGTGCTGTGCAATGTGAAGAAATAAATTTGGCCGACTGGACTCCAGTCCGTGCCCATTTGCGGCGTAACATTCGGCGGCAGCGTAACCTGGGTCAATCGCTCCAACACTCGCTCCCGGTTCCAGTCGTTATTCGATTCGTCGTCGAAGATCAGCTTCAGGTCAGAGAGTCCGAACAGCGAGAACGAACGCAGATGTACCACGTTCGGGATGCCGTTCATCACGACCTCAAGCGGAATCGTAACCTGCTGTTCGATCTGCTCCGCCGAAATCCCTGGCCATTGCGTAATGATCTCGACGTAGTTGTCGGCTACGTCGGGATAGGCCTCAATGGGCAGCCGCTTGAACGAAACGATGCCCCCGGCAAAAAGGATCAGCGCCAGAGCCAGCACGAGCAGGCGGTTGTTCAACGCGAAATCGACGACGTGGCGAATCAATTATTGCTCCACCTTTANNACAACCTCCTGCATGCTGCCGGGAAGCATGTTACCCGTCACCACCTCCAGCCGTTTGAAATGTCCGCCTCTTATCGGTAGGTAAACCCACTCGCGATCATGCAAGTGCAGAATTGCCGCTGCTGGAACTGCGGCTCGCGTTTCCGCCTGCTTTCCGTAGAAGGTTGCGGTCACGAACATGCCCACGCGCATCTGACCGGGGTTGGCGACTTCGAGCCGGACCTTTGCGGTGCGGATGCTGGGATCGAGAATCGGCAGAATGTTATCGATACGCCCTTTGAGCGTCTGATTGGGATAAGCGCTCACGTGGATATCGGCAAACTCACCAACGTGTACCGCGTCGAGATCATTCTCGTAAACGTCGCAGATGATCCAGACATAAGAAAGATCGGAGATTGTGAAGGGATTGGGCGAGCCTAATCCTTGAACTCCCGACGCGTTGGTAACTTGCTGGTCGGTGATGACTCCGGATATTGGAGCGGGGATATCAACGATGCCCGAAGGATGGTCCTTGTCGATACCGAGTGTCCGCAACTGTTCGAGNNCCCTTCTCGTAAAGAATCTGCGCCCGTTGGAGCTGTATACGCGCCAGTCGCTCATCGTTCTCCGCCTTCAAATACGTCTGGTAAGCCCCGGAAACGTCATTGCTGCGAACTCTCAGCAATATCTGTCCCTTGGTCACCCTATCACCCAGCCTGGCCTTAATTTCAACCACTCGCCCCGCTGCGAGGGAGATCACTGGCACGGCGCGGTTGATATCGGGTTGTACCACTCCGGTGACATTCAGGGCAGGCGCGGTCTTGTGCTCGATTGCCGTCACCAGTGGAAACTGATCAGGGTGATCCACTTTGAAATTGTTGGCGTCGAGATCAGGCTCGACGGTGGCCGGAGGAGGCGCCTCAGCCTTCGGGTCTGCCTTGCCTTCATTGCAGCCGGCGAGGAAAGAAGCGAGAGCCAGGCAGAGTGCAGCTCCGGCCAAGTGTTCAAAACATGGGTTTTTCATTGGATCACCTCGCGCCCGACGGCCTGATTCAATTGCGCCGCCGCGGTCAAGTACGAACCGATCAGGTTCACGTAGTTCAGTTGCACGGCGCGGTAGTCGGACTCCGCATTTAGATAATCGAGCAATGAGGCTCCGCCGTGCTGATAAGAAAACAAAATCGTCTCGCGCACCCGCACCGCTTGCGCCAGATACTTCTGTTTGTAAGGCCGTAGCAGAATCAGATTGCTGTTCAATGTGGCATATGCCGAATCCACATCGTTGAACACTTGCGCCTGGGCTGCATCCTTCAGCCTCTCGTTGCGCGTGATGTCCAGCTTGGTGCGCAGCTTTTCACCTTGGTTCCGGTCGAAAATGCGCAGCGGAAAACTCACATCCAAGCCGAAATAAAAATCAATGGGCGGATTCCTGCCCACGTCGAAACTGAACGTCGGATCGGTCGATCCATTGGCTACGGCCAGCTTGTAATCCGTCTGCGCNNGCCGTCCTCAAATTCACTTCCGCCGTCTGCACGTCGGACTCGTATTGCACCCTCTGCAACTCCAACCGGTCCAGATCGATCTGCGCGATGTCTCCTGCCTCAAAGCGGTCACGGCTGATCTTCAGCACATGGTCGTAATAGTCGAGATTGTCTCTTGAAAGCTGCAGCACTGCCTTTGCCTGCAGGGTCTGCACAAACGCACTCCGCAGGCTGAAAAGGAGCCCACGTTCAAGATCCTTCTGCTGAGAAATCCCAATCGCCGTTCCCTTCTGCGCGCTTTCAGTACGCAATTCCCGCTTGTGCGCCCGCTCGTGCAGGTAGCTGACCGTCGCCGAAGGTAATAAGTAGGCAAATGCCCCGTGCGGCTGCCCAACGCTAAAAGGAGCGATCTGATCCGACAGCAGCGCCAGATCCGGATTCGGCCGCAGATGCGCCGTAATTTCCTGCGCCTGTAATTCGCTAATATTCAGTTCCCCCGCCAGCAGCGTGGGATTATTCAGCTCCAGCCGGTCCTTCACCTGCTCCCAAGTCCAGGCCTGCAGCGGGAGCCGAGTCGGCGCCTGCGCCGTCTGGGGCATCTGCGCCGAACCTGGACCTGTGCCCAGCACTGCCAGTAGCAACGGCAACCAAAATCGTCTTTGCATCAGGTACTCCATCCAAATGCCGGGACTTCCGAACTTCCCTCCGAGCTCTTTCTGCGCTGACTTCTGAACTGCTGTAGGATGCAGCCCGTACGTCCTGTGGCCACAATCGCCGGTGTGAATGAGCGTATCCTTCCGTATCTGTGTTCGCGCGTAGGAACTCTCTAAAAGACTAGGGCTAATCGCTGCGGATTTATCGCTGCTCCCCATCAGCGCCAACAACGAATCGACCGGAATGATCGGCGAACTACCCGAGGTGGGAAAAAGGAGGCGCACGGCCCCAACGGAAAATGCAGGATCTAGCCAGCGGCGATACAGAGGCAGTAGAAACCTCAAGCAACCCAACTTTCGGAGCAACCGGCCCAACCACACTCGCTAACGCGACCGGAGGGCCGTGCATGCGGTTGAGCCAGCCCGAATTCTTGTCGCTCGCCGCCTGGCACACGGTGCGTTTGCTGACGGAGGAATCCTCCATCTCGGTCTGCATCGCGTGCAAATCGTCGGAAGCGGAGATCACCGGGAACAACAGAACCAGCAGGCATCCAAGGGACGCCAGACACTGGAGCGAACTAAACCTGCGCGTGCCACGCCGCCACAGCCAATACGCCGGCAGCGCCAGCAGCAGCCACGCAAGATTGAGCAGCTGTTCCATTTCAATCTCTGGATTTCCGGTTTCAGCGGAAACCTCCACTCGAAGGGCTCAAATAAAACGCCCCCGACACAAAGGCGTACACCTAGTTTTTCAGAGATCGCAAAGTCAAGTCAATGTGTGACCGCAGTACCAGCAGTCGAATCCCGGTCGAGAACTGGAAATCTGAAACCAATCCGGAAATGTCGCCAGTCAGTGAACTCGTTCCCAGCGACACAGTGCAATAACCGACAGAGTCAGAAGACTTACCAGCACGGGGAACCAGACTTGTGCGATCCAGGGAACAGGAATGAGAAAAAGCACATCGAGATCTTTGAGAGATTTCGGCCATCGGATTGTTGTCCACAGCCCAACGTAGTAGAAAATGTCCCAAAATGCGAACGCCCACAGGAAGGCTGCCCATCGCTCTCGTGTCGTGCCCGCAGCTAGCAGCGCGACAGTTGTCAGCATGATCAGTGTGGCGGCCTCGCGGTAGACCTCAATCGTCACCAGGCTCTGGGGCAGTTGGGAAACGGATCGGGCCTGCTGATAGATCTCAGGGGCTCGTTGAACATCTGCCAAGCTTCCGGTGTAGGCGGGCAGCAAACCGGCCGCAGCCCGCAGGTACACCACGACAGAAGCTTCCACGAAACCAAATGCGGTGGCGAAGAGAGTGATCAATACCAACTGCCGCACGCGAAGCAGCTGTCCCGCCCGCTGAAAGCTGATGACGGCTGCCAATGGAATCAGGATCAGCAGATTGACCCACCAAGGTTGCGCAAAAAGCTGAAACTGGCTCATACGAAGCAGATTGTAAACTGNNGATCGCCTTCGGCTCCCGCGAAACGGACTACCGAGGACATTTTAGCTCCGTCCAGACAGTGGAATCACGCTTCCCACAAAGACTTCCGGACAGCGTCGTGCTTGAGCCTCGTAACTTCCGGGTTTACCCGTGATACGTGCGGAACCGCAGATCCAATAGGTCCACAGGCCGGGTATCCTGCACCCAACTCGACTCCGCTCATCATCGCGCCTAAGAGCAGGTAAACAGAAGGTATAATCGCTAGCCGCAACTCACCTGCGAAGACGCTCCACGGAGAATTCGGATGCCACATAACCTTCGGCCGTTGGCTGTGATCATGGCAGTTTCGCTGGCTGCGCTCGCCGCTACATCAAAGCCTCTCGTATTCGAGGTTTCTTTCCCGAGAGAACTGTCTGCCACTCCGGTGGATGGCCACATTCTTCTGATCCTCTCCAAAGATGACAAACAGGAACCGCGCTTCGGAATCGGGGAAGGCATCGAATCGCAGCAAGTGTTTGGAATAGACGTGGAAGGATGGCAGCCTAACGCCGCGGTTCGTGTGGATGCTTCTATTTTGGGCTATCCGATCAAGACACTGAGCGACTTGACCCCGGGAGACTACTTCGTTCAGGCGGTGCTCAACCGCTACGAAATGTATCATCTGGGTAACGGCAAAGATGTGAGACTTCCACCTGACGAAGGCGAAGGCCAACACTGGCAAACCAAACCTGGAAATTTTCTGACCAAAGTGCAGAAACTGCA
>PMHI01000349.1:0-529 GCA_003156615.1 Acidobacteriaceae bacterium
ACGTCAGCTATAATCCGTGCCGGAGGGTCGACACACCCATTGCTGCAAGCCGCACCAGATATGGGACGGACGAGATGGATTTTGATCCTGTGTGCGTGGACGATTGTAGGACTGTTGTTTGCCGTGCGCAGGATCGTGCTGGTGAAGGTACAGGGTATGCACGTCAGCTGGGCGATCGTGGGTGCGCTCGAACTTGTCTACTGGTACGTATGGGCGGCGTACACACCGCTTGTGATTGGTCTGGCCAAACGGTTCCCGTTGACCGGGCCGAGGTTTGTACCTCATATAGCGATCCACACAATCACGTCGCTCATGATGGCTCCCCTGGCATCCGTCACCGAATACTTTCTGGGTCGTGGACTTCTGCGGTCAGTTTTTCGCATAACTGATCCTAGCGTGCTGCGCCTTCTCCCGACGTTCGCAGTCAGTGTTCTATCTATGAGCTTTACTGGCATGCTTACGTATTGGTTAGTTGTGGGACTGTATCAGTCGATCCACTTTTACCAGGCCGCTATGGAGCGCCAGACTA
>PMHI01000349.1:566-24186 GCA_003156615.1 Acidobacteriaceae bacterium
TGCTGCGCATGGCCCTCGAACGGCGGGAGAACGAGATCACCTTGCAGAGCGAGCTCGAGTTCGTCGGCAAGTATCTGGAGATCGAACAGACACGCTTTCACGATCGCTTGAAAGTTCACATGGACGTGCCACCCGACCTTCTCGCAGTCTATGTACCAAGCCTGGCGCTTCAGCCACTGGTTGAGAATGCCATCAAGCACGGCATCAGCGTCGATTCCGCCGCAGGCCGGCTGGAGATCGCTGCGCAACGCCACAACGGCAGACTTTGGCTCTACGTCCGCGATGATGGCCCGGGTCCGGCACCGGGATCGCGCCTGCGATTCGGCGTCGGACTCACCAATGTCCAGTCACGCTTGAAACAGCTCTACGGGGACGAGTCGTCGCTGGAACTTACCGGGGGCNNTGAGGTCATCATCACCATTCCATTGCGGAGTTCGCATGAAGACGCGAGTACTCATCGTCGATGACGAACCGATCGCCCGGCGCGGTATCCGTCGCTATCTGGCCGAACATGACGGCATTGAAGTTGTAGGCGAGGCGGCGAACGGAATAAGCGCGGTGGAGCAGATCAATGAACTTCATCCCGACATCGTTTTTCTCGATGTGCAGATGCCTGATCTGGATGGTTTTGGAGTCATCGAGAATGTGGAGCCATCGACCGGCCCCGCTCCCGTATATATCTTTGTCACGGCTCACGATGCGCACGCCATTCGTGCATTCGAAGTGCACGCTGTTGACTATCTCTTGAAACCGTATGACAAGGAGCGATTTGCCAAGGCCTTGGTTCACGCACGCCAGGTCCTCGAACAGCGCGGAAAAGCAAATCGAGGTCTCGAACCACTGCTCCAATCCCTCCGTAGTCTCCGCCCGTTCGAACGCTTTGTGGTGAAGGACAAGAAGCGGATTTTCTTTGTTCCCGTTTCCCACGTTTTGTGGATCGAAGCCACGGGAAACTATGCCTGCATACACACCGCCAGCGACAGTCACCTGTTGCGGGAAACCCTGGCACACCTGGAAGAGAGGCTGGCGCCACATCACTTCATCCGCGTGCGGAAATCGGCCATCGTGAACGCTGCCTGCATTAGCGAGATTCGTCCGATGTTCGATGGCGTTTATGACATCGTACTGGCAAAAGGAACGGTGGTCACGTCGAGCCGCAGATACGCTCACAAGTTACGGGCGCTGCTGGAATCCTAGTCTTGGCAACTGGGATGTAAATTGGCGCGTCGGCGTGGAATGCCAGCGGCGAAAATGATTTCAGTACTTGCCTCGAATCGAGATTTGGCGGGCTATGTCGGCACGTCCCGCGATTAGCCGCTTCAGCCACAAGCCATCCAGAACACATACGGAAACTCGCCCACCATAACCAGCGGTCGGCTAACTTTACCTTGGGATTACTTTCCGCTTGTCCGTCATCGGGTCAGAATGGTCAGCCTGGCGCTAGATGCTTCGCGACTACTCAGTCATTTGCTACACTCATGCACACGCAGAGCGTAGAATTTTCTTCGATTCTGCGGGAACAACCACTCCCATCGAGGAATACCAGTGAATTTCAGCCGCCGTCGTGTGTTGCAGGGAATTACTGCGTTAGCCGCGATTGCTGCAGCAGGGAAACCCTCTCTGTTCGCGGCCGAGTTCATGAATTCCGGCCCGTCCGCTTCACTTCACTGGCCCCGGCCGCTGGGCAGTCCGGTCACTGAGAGTCTACGGCCGGTCATTGCAAACTCGCGCGATGTGCGCACCAATTACGAAAAGATTGTCGAGATCGCGGGATGGATGGCATACGAAGAACTGCCCATGCCGAATCTGGCGGTGCCTTATGGACTGGAGAAGACTCCCGATATCGCCATCGACTTCGTCATGGTGGCCAATACCATTGATACGGCGTTCACCGACTTCAAGACCCATGTGAAATTCCAAACCGACTACGCAGGCGCTCACCTGTCCGATTCCGAGGCGATGTTCGCCTGTCTGAAACGCGCCATGGATAACGGTATTCCCGTTCTCGATGGCAAGTTTCTGGCGAGCATCACGCGCCGCGACATGGAGAAGATCTTTGCCGGCAACATGGAAATCCCGATGCTGGAGGAGAAGATGGGACTCTTCCGCGAGACGGGCGCAGTGCTGGCGGCAAAATATGGAGGGCGTTATTACAACTTTATCCGCTCGTGTCCTCCGCGCCTTTATGACAACGGCAAAGGCCTCGTGGAGCGGTTGGCCCTGGAGTTCCCCCGCTACAACGACGTGAGCCTGTACGATGGGCACGAAGTGAAATTCTACAAGCTGACACAACTTGGCTTCTGGCAGATCTATTCAGGGCTTGGGGCTGCGGGAGGCTTCGGGCTGGAAGATCCGCAGAAAATGACCGCCTTTGCCGACTACATTGTGCCGGTGGCGCTGCGGTTGATGGGCATCACCCGCTATTCGCCCGCACTGGAGCGGGCGATAAATACTTACGAACTGATTCCGCGTGACAGCCGCCAGGAGATCGAAATTCGCGCTCATTGCCTGTATGCGACCGCGCTGCTGGCGGATGAGATCAACAAGCTGCGTCCGTCGGACCAGCAGGTGATCATTCCGCAAATTGACGCGCGCCTGTGGACGCACTACCACACAACGTCCTGGCCACATCACCTGACCCGCACCATCATGTACTGACGCTGGCCAAGGTAACCACGGAATAACTCCCTTTCGTTGTTCTTGAATCACACTTCCTTCTTGCATATTGTTCTTCCCCTAGCACGCAATTGAACTCCCAGCCGCCCTTGATCGTACGGGCGTTGGCAACTTGGGAGTGGGGATGAGGAATCTCCGGACCCCAGGAAAACTGCTTGCTACTGCCGCCGCAAAGCAGTGACAACACGTCGCGATTGAAGACAGGCGCCAGATTGCATGCATCAGGGTGGGGAACAGATAGTCGTGATCTCCTCGTTTGCCGTCCAGGATCAACTGACTTGTCGTCAATCTTCGCCGAGGAACTGATTCAGAATCAGTTGGTCGACTAGGACGGATGGAAATTCATCAGACTAATTAAGGGGATGGATCTCGGTGGACGGTCTGCTCCGCTCCCCAAAAGCAGCGGTAGGTTCGTCAGGAATGTCTTTGCTCCGGTTGCTTGCTTGTCGTGGCGTCCCTCTCGGGCCACACCACGGTCATCACCAGCGCCACTGCAATTCCGGTCGATACTTCGGCGAATCGATGAAAGGCAACTTGCCACGCAGGCTCCACTCGTCGAACGAGCAAAACGATCGCCAGCGTAATGCCCCCGAACCGATATGCGCTTCGATCCATTCGCAGTCCTGCGCGAAATAGTCCCAACAGGACAACGCTGGCGGCGAATACGAGCGTATACGTCCCGAAATGGCTCACCAGACCCGACACGGACCGTGGTATCGACCTGACGGCCGGCGCCGACTGGACACCTCCAGACCGGACTCGAAACAATCAGGATCTTACCGTCGGCGTGCGCTTGAACGAGCCGCTGCCGGGCCGTCTCCACAACACACTTGGGATTGCCTATGTTCGTAGTGGGATCAACCAGGCTTTTCCAGTTTCATCTGTCCTCACATCGACACACGCTGCCGAGCAAGCCTTTGAAGCGAACGTTCTCCTGGAGCTACCGCGCGGCTTGGTGCTGCAGCCNNGGCTTCCACACAAAGATCGATTTCTGATAGGCCGATTAGACCCGATCACAATTTTCTTTAGGAGAACTGATGCCCGCCGAGACGATAATTCACAGCGCCAAAATCGCGACAAATGGTGTGCGATCGTCGGCTACTCTTTCCTAACGGAATCGATCCGCGTAGGCTTCACTCAGGCACGCTGTCGTCAGACTCCACTTTGCTTCGGATCAACGAAAGAGATTGGGACAATACAGAGTCGCACAACCAATCTAAGACTCCGTTAGGCGATACCATGCCAGCCCGGTTTTTGCGCCCGACCCCCCTTTTTGCGAAATGTGGACGATCAGGTGATCGATTATTTCCTTCTCGTCGGGATTGTTGTACTTCGGGCTGCGAAACACGAAGTCGCAGACATCCCGTCATGTCTAGCGAGGGACCTTCCTAATTTCGGAGGAACGATGAGATTGGGCAAGTCATGATAGCTCAAGCGAAATCACACGCCGGCGATGCCGTTTTCCGGTTGGGTGTGGCAACGCGCAGGGATCTCCACACCATTACGCTCGTCGTCCCAAGCGAGGGCGGACATTTTCCAGTCTCCATCCTTTCGCACAAATTGAATCGTATTCATGCCACGCGTGTCGAAGCGTTCCCCGTGCAGCACTCCCGTCTTGCGGTACGCGAGGAACCGCTGTGCCACATTTCCGAAGATTTCGGTAGTTTCCCATTCCTCACGCTCGCAGAAATCCACCAGGCTGCCATCGTTGAGCAACAGTTCGCGCGGCNNATGATGCCCTGCGGGATGAACAGATCGTGGATTCGCTGGAGGCTAACGGTTGCGCCAGGCGTAGGTGAGAAAAGCCGGAAGAATTCCGCCGTTAGTTCGTCGATACGGCACTTGTCCTTGTGAATGGATGGAACAGCTGGCGCTTCGAAACCCTGCATGGAAAACTTCCTCCGGTTAGCTCAGTGGCCTTCTTCCGCCTTCTTCTCTGACAGTAGGATACAAGCGATTATGGCATAGATGTGAGCCAAGCCCAGGAAGCAAAGTATTCTCCTTTTCGTCTCTTGAAGAGAAAAAGCCGTTTCTGGAACTAGTCCGATCAGCTTCCTATGTGCGCGTCGAATACGCCCGTCTCGACCTGACCATGCCGCTTCACCTGTACAAACAAACGGTAGTCGCCCGGCTGGGGAAAGCCATAAGGAAACGAAATTTCATCCGTAGCATGCATGGAGCCGCAGTCCATGGGCATTCCGAAATCCTTTTGCGCAATCGTGAGTGACGCCATCGGTACCGATCCAGCTGGATGGATGTGAGCAAAGACAGAAAAATCTGATCTTACGAATTCTGCGTGACCGGCCATCCCCATGTAGGGTTCCAGATCCTTAGCCGGCTTATGCTCGGGGTCTTCGATGCGAAAACGTAACCAGGAAAGCTGCCCGGCTTTCAAGACCGCTCCATTTTTTTCTCCATCCTGCTCCCAGACCATGCGACCACCATCCGCCAGCGGCGAAACATTCGTGGTGTGGACATCGAGGGCCTCTGCATCCACACCCGAATCGTCGCCCGAGAATGGTTCTCCTGTCACATTGGGCAAGTCGATTTCGCTGACCATGGTCTCCGGGAATCCGGTGCTGCGAACAATGTCGCCGAAAATCTTGTATTTTCCCGACGGAATTGCGGGCAGCTTCAGAGTGAACGATCCATCGTTGGCTTGTTCCGGATGTAAATGATAAAAGCGGTCCATCGCGGGGACTCGTACAAGGAATACATGCATCAGGTGCCCGTGATCTGGAATCAGGGTCATCGACCATTGATCCTTGCGGATCTTGTGCCAGGAGTCTTCCTCCATCCGCAACGTGAGCTGATCAAAGCCGTCGAAGGAAACTCTGAGCGGGGGAGCGCTATAGACCGTGTTTCGCTTCAGGTCAGCGGCCTGGGCGTTCCACCACCAGTTTCCCAAGGCAAGCACAGTGACAACCAGCGCACCCGCAACCGCCATTGCGATTCGTCCAAGACGTCTGTTCTGTGGCGAAGGAATGGCCGCGGCTCGGAGACCACCTTCCCGTGCCGCTGCTCCCGCGATGGAGACAATCCCCACGGAGAGCAGTAGCATGAGTCCGAAGAGCAAGGTGCCAAGCGCCTTTTGCATGGGCAAGGTTCGCCGCGCAAACGCGGGAACAGGAACGGCCAGCCTGCCGATTCCTTGCGGCCCGGAGACCTCGACACGGATCTCCCACGAGCCCGACTCCATCAGCCAAACCTTGCCCGTGAACCATTGTGGATCGGCGCCAGATTGCATCAAGTCGGGGGTTGGGGGCAGACCTTGATCTTTGCCGTTTATATAAACCGGTGTAATTCTGATGCTCTTCACAGTGCCGGATGCAACCCGAACTTGCACTTGCGCGATGCCAGGAACCATGGCCGGCGGATTCACCGAGAGCAATAAGTGATAGGGTCCGGCATCGCCCTCTAAATACACGTTCGGGCTTCCGACGTGCGCAAAGGCCGAGGAGCTCGACATCAAGATCAGAACAGCTAGTCCACAGGCTCGCATAGATTCCTGCTTTCCCGTCTTAAACTTCCCCGTCTTAGGCTTTCCTGTCTAAACGAGGAGCAATACTGCTCAGAATGCAATCGCTAACGCTGAATACGACGCATCCAGTCCCCCCACAACATGCCGATGCGCGCTGAAAGTGCGGTCGCCACCAGCGCGATCAGTATCCCGACCCAGAATCCAACTCGCGTCTTTTCGTAAGACTGGAACTCCCACGCCAGGTGATATTGAGAAGGGGGAAAGTTGTAGCCAAATTCGTTCATGGCGAAAATCCGGTTGCGGGCGTAAGCAGACATCATGAAGTAGGCGAATGGCCAGTTCACCGCCAGACTCGCAGCCGTGAAGCCGATGCCGCCCACCACCGCCTTCCACGTGTCTCCGTGGCCGGCAAATCGATTGAGAACCAGATCCAGAACGATGGCCCCGGGGAGCAGCAACACGGGAAACCCGAGCGGCACCATGTGAGTGATCGGGGTGAAGACGGGTCCAAGCTTCGCGTGTGCGGGAAACAGTGGGAAAATCCAATTGCCGGCGAGCCACAAGCCGCTGTAGATCGAGGCCACAATCGTGGCGGCCCAACGGCGTCCTGAGGTTCGAGCAATTCCGACCAGCACGACTGGTGCGATCATGCCGAGTACACGATAGTAGATCGCGCTGTGCATCAGAGTTTGGTCGCCGATGTATTCATAGCCCAGCATGAGCAGCAGACACAGAAGCAGCGATCCGTTGTACAAAAGGATCTGGTTAAACTTGTCTCGGCTTTGCCCGGATGACAGGTTCATCTGGCCGGTGGTTAGGACCAGTCCGCCTGCGCCCATGACGAAGATTCCCAATAGCAGCACCACGTGGGGCGGGCTAAGAATGGTTACGTCCAGGCCATAGGAGTCGTGCCACCAGTTGTCGAAGGGGGCAGACGTAAGCATGCAAAATCCGCCCCACGCCCCAATGAACGCGCCCAGTGGGCCACGCAGCCCCCAGATCTTCACCGATCTCTCTTGACTTGCACCATCACCCGCGAAAGTAGTGTGCAGAATCAACCAGGCGCAGGAAAGTCCGGTGAGCAACGCTCCAAACTGAATGGCCAAGTGAGCGGGCGTCCAAAATGTGTCGCGCCCGATTCCGACATGCCAGGAAATATCCCAGTAAAGACCCACGGTGGTAGACGTCACGGCCATAGCGGCCGACCAAACATACCAAGGCACTGCACTCACTCGGAGCGAAGACAGTTCCCTGGCTGCCGCAGTAACCGGCATCGGTATACGTATACTCTCTACCATAAAATCACTCCTTGACGACTGGAAGTACGGCGTCGGAACCTGGGAGCCATGATTTAAAGCAACCCCGCGGTTCAAAGGCAGGATTCCGCTTTCGCCTAGAGTAACCCATCGACCGCCGCTTGCTTATGTCAAATCCGCGGCCTGCCTGGGGAGTGAGGTGAACCGACGGTTCTGCGCGGCGAACCGCGCTCGCGATAAGCTGCGATAGCAACCCGTCATAGGTTTCATCGACCCGCCGCCAGACTTCGGCGGAGCGGCTCCCACCGCAGGTAGGTCAGGCATCGCCACACCCATTCCAGCGGACCAAACAAGAAAATCTTCAACCAGATCGGCGAGACCACCAACTGCAAGAAGCAAACTATCGCAGATTGGGCTCGGCTGTTTGGCTTTCTCCGTCGAACGCATGAGCCATGCGACGAACTGCGGGTTTGGAGCGGCAGAACGAGTCTCGAGGGCAGCGTTCCTGCGCTAGAATGCTGCTCATGGCCAGCGACCGCCCACTGCGTTTCCCATCGTTCTGGCAGCTGCAGATGATGGGATGGGTGTGCATATACGTGCTGATGCTGGTGGCATGTATCCCTGATCTTTTCCAAAAACCAGGAGTGCTGCGCGACAGCACCTTGGCTGTGGTCTTCATGTTCTTCGGCAGTTGCATTCTCCATCCCGTTTGCCGATCGCTGCTGCGCCGCTCACCTACATGGCTCGCTTTCGAGCTCAGGATCTCCGCATGGTCCTTGGTTGTGGGAACGGCGAGTGCAATCGCGGCTGAATTCACAGTGCTGGCGTTCCGCAAAATGGATTGGCCTGACCTGGCGAGTAACTCCGTGCAGTTTTCGGTTGTGCTTTTTCTCTGGTGCAGTCTGTACTTCAGCATCAAGCAATGGCAGCAGTCGACTCAGGAGCGAGAACGCCTGCTGCGCGCCGAAAACGAGGCCCGCGAAGCGCGGCTCAGCGCTTTGCGTTATCAGCTGAATCCGCACTTCCTCTTTAATTCGCTGAATGCGGTTTCTACTCTGGTTCTCGATGGGAATGCTCCCGCCGCCACCCGCATGCTGGCGCAGATCGGGGAACTTCTGCGCACCAGCCTGGATAGCGAAGTCATCCCGGAAGTTACGCTTTCTCGAGAGATGGAGTTTACGCGGCGGTATCTCGCCATCGAGCAGACCCGGCTGGGGGAGCGGTTGCAGGTCGATTTGGCGATTCCCTCCGACACTCTGGATGCACTGGTACCCAGCATGTTGCTGCAGCCGTTGGTGGAGAACGCTGTCCGCCATGGCGTAGTGCCAATGGTTCAAGGCGGAAGGATTATGATCACGAGTGCCATTCGCGCTGACCGGTTGCAGATGGTGATCGGGAATTCCGGCATTCGCCGAGATGAACAACGCAATAAAAATGGGAACGGAATTGGCCTCAGAAATACCGCAGAACGATTGAAGACGCTGTACCGCGATGACCATCGCTTTACTTTGCAGTGGCCGGAGACCGGGGGTTGTCAGGTAATCATCGAATTGCCTTTCCGAAAAATTGTCCAAAACGTAGAGGAAGCAACGTGCGCGCAGTAATTGTCGACGATGAGCCTCTGGCGCGACGCGGCGTCAGGCTCCGGCTGCAGAAGTTTAAGGATATCGAAATCGTCGGCGAGTGCGGAGACGGTGCGTCCGCGGTCGGGAAGATTGTTGAGCTCTCTCCAGATGTTGTCTTCCTCGATGTCCAAATGCCCGGCATGGATGGGTTCGAGGTTCTTCGGGCTTTGCCGCGGGAGAATCTGCCCTCCGTTATCTTTCTTACCGCTTACGAGCAGCACGCTTTGCGCGCGTTCGAGGTCCATGCGTTGGACTACCTGCTTAAGCCCGTCGACGACGAACGTTTTAGCGCCGCTGTGCAACGAGCCAGGCAGGCGGGCGATGCCGGTTCCAGGATTCAGATGGCCGAACGAATCCTGCAGATGCTTCAGCGCGATTCCGTGCGGTACCCATCCCGTTATCCGGTGCGAATTGGTTCGCGGATTCAGGTTGTGCTTACCGACGACATCGAATGGATCGCGGCAGCGGGAGATTACGTGGAATTACGCGTTGGCGGGCGATGTCATTTGTTGCGTGAGACCATGAATTCTCTGGAAGAGAAACTCGATCCCGCGCAGTTTCTTCGCATTCATCGTTCCCGGATCCTGCGCGTCAAATGCATCCGGGAACTTAGAAACATCGACAATCGAGAGTATCTGGTGAAGCTATCCGACGGCTCAGAGCACCGCTCCAGCCGAACCTACGCCGATCGTCTGGAAAATTGGCTATCTTCCCCAAAACCTTGAGGGCCGGCAACCAGTTTGGTGAGGGATTTTCCCGATTCAGCTGAGTCGTCGGCGACGAGCGGGGTGAGGAAAGCCCAGGCGTGTGCGGTCGTCAGCCAGACCACGAGATAGCCATGCCACTGGACGGGTCGAGGTTGAAGCAGAAGACTGCTCGCATTTTCGCTGATGAAGAAAACCGCGAACAGGGTCCAGCCGGCCACATACGCCAGCCAACGGATTGGCCCTTCCGGCAAGGATCTCTTCGCGGATAAGTTTGCGACTAGCCGTAAGAACTCCTCGAGAGCTTTCAACATCATCATCGCATTCTAAATCCAGGGTTTTTCTCGGTGACGAGTAACAGACGGCGATGGGTTCATTTCGACTCCGTGGCGCCCGCTTGCCGCCTTGGCGCTCCGGTTCGTCAGGCGCTAGGTCCATCTGGTCAGAAAAGTCTTCTTCGCAATAGTTAGTTGGCCTAGTGTGGCTTCGAGGTCACGCCTTCTAATGAGGCTATTGCTGTTGTCGTGTGCAGATGCTCAGTCGTCCATCGATTCTGCGGAGTACCAGGCGCGGCGGCGAGCTGCCATGGAAAAGATCCCGGATGGAATCGTCGTGCTGCGCATTTTCCGGACTGAAGCACTGGGATGAGTCGGGTTTCCATCAAGACGCGAGTTTCTACTACTTCACGGGTCTGGCCAATCCCCACGGGGCGATCCTGACGCTGGACGGTACGCAGAACAATGAGACCTTTATGAAACCGCTGATGCTGACCGCTATTGTTGCTGTTTTATTAGGCGCAACCGTTGCCGAAACAGGCCCGCCGACGCCAAACTACGCCTTTGTAAACGGGCAGTGGTGGAACGGATCCGGTTACGAACAGCGCACCGTTTACACGGTGAACGGCATGATTAAGTGGAAGCGGCCTGCCTATATTGATCAAACTTTTGATCTTCATGGCGGGTTCGTGATTCCCCCGCTGGCTGAAGGCCACAATCACTGGATCGAGCCTTCGAAGGTGGACGACTATAACGCCTGCTATTTGGCGGACGGAGTTTACTACGTTCGAGACATGGCGAACATACCGTTCCTGGTGGATCAGTTTCGCGACAAAGTCAATCTCCCGACGAGCGTTGACTGGGTGAGTGCCATGACCCCGTTCACCGGCCCGGGCGCCCATCCCGCGGAGGTCATCGAAGGGTTCGTGCACTTTGGAATTCTCCCCAAGGATTGGAAGCCGGATTATGACGAGCAAGCGGAGTTCGTGGTCCGCACAGAAAAGGATATTGATGAGCGCTTCCCGCTGTTACTGGAACAGCATCCGGCGTATGTCAAAGCCTTTCTGCTCTTCTCGGACCGCTATGAGGAAAACCTGAACGACCCAAGCATAAAGGCCGATGCCCGAGGTATGGATCCCAAGCTTCTCCCACATCTCGTCAAGCTGGCGCACGCCGCCGGGCTCAAGGTGATCGTGCACATCTATTCCGCAGCGGACTTCAGAAACGCGGTTGCCGCGGGAGTCGACGAAGTCGCACATTTTCCCGGAAACGGATACGGGGTGATCCAGTCACCCGAGCTATTCCAGATCACGGCAGAAGATGCCAAGGCGGCAGCCAAGGCGCACATTTCCGTAACCACGACGTTGGCCTGGCTGGGCGAGTACAAGGAAAAAAATCCGTCGAGCTACGAGATCACCAGAGATCAAATTTTAATCCCCAACATGAAGTTACTGAGAGCGGCTGGGGTGCGAATCCTGATTGGAAGCGACAAAGCCCGTCGCGACGTAGTGCCAGAACTCCATTCCTTACGCCTTCTCGGAATGCTTTCCGATGCCGAATTACTGCGAATGGATACGGAGACGACTGCCCAGGCGATCTTTCCCGATCGCAAGATTGGGAAATTGCAAGACGGCTACGAAGCAAATTTTCTCGTGCTCGATCGCGACCCGGCGGCGAACCTGGAAAACCTGAGTTCGATCTCAATGCGGGTGAAACAAGGGCGGAGGATCTCTGTACCAGCGTCTGCGGTTTCGCGTCCAAGCCCTGATTGCGTGCAGGGCAAGCCTTGAATGAATATCGCCGTTCGCATCGTTGCATGCGCTCCCGGAAGGTGAATCGAAAAGGGCACCTCTATGTGATTATCGGTCGACGGACTTTTTCGGCGGCTATGAACGCGGTCTCGTACTTCGGGAAATATATGGCAGCTGTGTTGGTGGCCGAGCCCATCGGCGGCAAACCAAATGCACCCGGCGACGAGACGTTTTTCACGCTGCCGTATAGCGGAATCATGGTCAATCTGTCGGATCGTTATTGGCAGGGAACTTGGCCCGATGACTTCTCCGTCTGGCGCGCACCAGAGATCGCCCGCTCCCGTGACCTTCGTGGACTATGCCGCCGGCCGCGATGCCGCAATGGAAATCATCAAGGCGCAGACGGCGTCTAAATGAGGACCATGGGCAGCAACGCTTGGATTTCAGTTTTTCTTGTCGCGGTCTTAGCCACTGCTTTTGGGCACGCAACCGATCAAACAACCGTTGCCTTCAACTCACACCAGTCTTCAATCTCTGGGCCCTTCAGATTGGTGGATGGACGCATTTTTGTCGATGTTAGCGTGAACGAGGAAGGGCCGTTTGCCTTCATCTTCGACACCGGCGGCAACGCCGTTATCAGTACAAAATTGGCCGAGGGCTTGCATTTGTCCGCCGGTAACACCGAAACTGGGACGGGTACGGGAGAGAAGCCCGTAACGGCTGTCGATACTACGGTGCGAGAGCTGCAAATAGGAGACCTGCGGCTCTCGAATATAGCCTTCCACGCGATCTCCTTGGACGATGCTCCTGCAGTTTTTGGAAACCAGCCGCTGGATGGCATCATTGGGTTCCCGATTCTCGAGCAGTTGATCGTCGAAGTCGACTACGAGACGAACCGGTTGAGGCTGACGCTGCCCTCTGACTATAGGCCACGAAATTCAGGAAACACTCTCCATTTTGAGCGGCCGCGTTGGGTCCCACTCGTCGAGGCCACTCTGGATGGCATTCGTGGAAATTGTGGACACCGGAGCACGCTTGTCGCTTCTGCTTTACGGTCCCTTCGTAGATCAAAACAATCTGCGCGCCAAGTACCATCCGGAGGTGAGCGGCATCACGGGCTGGGGACTCGGCGGGCCCATTCGTTCTCAGATTGCTCGCGGCAAGATCGTCGCTTTGGGCAACCTAGAGGTCCACGATCCATTGGTTCGCCTGCCCTTGCAGACGACCGGCGGTCTTACGCTCTCGGACACTGCGGGGCTGATTGGCCCTGACATCTTGAGCCGGTTCAGTATCACGTTTGACTATGGCCGCCAATCGATCACCTTTCAAAAGAACCATTACTACGGCAAGCGCTCTACTTTTGATCGAGTCGGCGTTTGGCTGGCCAGAATGACGCCAGCGCCAGCGCCGGTTTCAGCGTTATTGATGTAGTTTCAGGGAGTCCGGCAGACCGTGCGGGAATCAAGTGTGGTGACAAAATACTGGCCATCGACGGCACGCCAGTTAATTCGCTGGACCTTACGGCAGTTCGCGAACGGTTTAGAAGCGATCCGGCAGGCAGGAAATTGCGGCTGCGCGTGCAGTCTGGCTCTGAGGTGCGAGACGTGGTCCTTCGATTGAGGGACCTGGTCTGAACCAAGCTGCGCTGTTGCCGGTGGAGCTAGCTGACCCGGTGCGTTTGGGCAAGGCTCACACTTTTGTTCTTCATTTTCTTGTTTCCTTGTGAGGGAGAAGGCTCCTCCATAGTTCACTGCGTGGGAAGGTGATGGTATTATCCGATTTGATCCCAACCAGCTCCCCCAGCGCCTTCCAATGCCTCGGATGGAATGGGATCAACTTTTGCGGAATTACTTCTCGACAAACTATGGGAATGGGCACCCGTAAAAGAATTGGAAGTTTTTGGCAGCTTACACAATTTTCATGGCAAAGGCTTCCGTTGAGACATACGGGAAATACACCCAGAGCGTGGCGGTTAACCGTGCGCGCTAAATTGAATCGCCTCAGGGTGCAAAGTTGGCAGACTCTAGACCGCCGATGTCTCATGTTGCTTGGGGCATAATTGAGGGATGAGAGCGTGCATTCAAGACCACATGGGCTCATGGAGAGCATCAATTCATCTTGAATCTGATTAGGGAAGCGCCGAGTCCACGGACCACTGTGGGTCGTAGACGGCCAGAGGCGCAAGAGAAAAAACCGCGACCGTGAATCGGGGCCGCAAAGATAGTATGTTTCAGAGCACACACTTGGTTGACAAATCGAATCCGCAGCCAGCGTGACTTATGAACAAGAGGACTTTTATCAAACTCTTCGCTGCAGTGCTAGCATCTGCTCCGGTCATGCGTCTTCTGGCCTGGGCAGGACAGGAGAAACTCAGAAACTGGGCCGGCAATATCGAGTACAGCACCGACCGGGTTCAGACTTCCACTTCGCTAGCGCAGGTACAGGACTACGTCAAGACGCAACCCAAGCTGAAAGTGCTGGGCACGCGGCATTGCTTCAACAACATTGCCGACAGTAAGGATGGGTTCCTGTCGCTGAAGCCGATGGACGAAGTGATTTCTCTCGATCCTGCGAAGCGCACCGTGACGGTCGCCGGGGGCATCACCTATGGACAGTTGTGCCCCTATCTCGACGCCAAGGGCTTTGCCCTTCACAACCTCGCCTCGCTACCTCATATCTCCGTCGCGGGCGCGTGCAGCACTGCGACCCATGGATCTGGTCAGAGAAACGGTAATCTGGCTACGGCAGCCTCTGGACTGGAAGTGGCGACGGCGGACGGCACAATCGTAAACCTGTCGCGCGAACGAGACGGCGAAACCTTTAATGGGGCGGTCGTCGGATTGGGTGCTCTCGGGGTAATCACAAAAGTCATTCTCGACATTCAGCCGCGCTTCATGATGCGTCAGTATGTGTATGAAGACCTTCCCCTTCGCGAGTTGAAAGAACACTTTGATGCCATCGAATCCAGCGGCTACAGCGTGAGCCTGTTCACCGACTGGCAAAAGCAGCGCATCAATGCGGTGTGGATCAAGAGCCGCATCGAAGAAGGACAGGAATTTCACGCCAGCCCCGAGTTTTTCGGAGCCAAGCTTGCTACCCGCAACCTGCACCCGATTACAGCGCTGTCGGCGGAAAACTGCACCGAGCAGATGGGCGTTCCCGGTCCGTGGTATGAGCGCCTGCCGCACTTTCGCATGGGTTTCACGCCCAGCGCCGGTAAGGAATTGCAATCGGAATACTTCGTGCCACGGCAGCAGGCGGTGGAAGCAATCTTGGCGGTCGAGAAGCTGCACGATCAAGTGAGCCCGTCGCTGCTGATTACCGAAATCCGCACCATCGCCGCCGACCATTTATGGATGAGCCCGTGCTACGAGCAAGACTGCGTAACCATCCACTTCACCTGGAAACCAGATTGGCCTGCTGTAAGCAAACTGCTGCCGGTCATCGAAAGGGAACTCGCTCCATTCAACGCGCGCCCACATTGGGGGAAGCTGTTCACAACTTCTCCGGCGCAATTGAAGAGCATTTACAAGAAGATGCCTGAATTCGTTGAACTGAGCAGGCGCTACGATCCCCAAGGCAAGTTTCGCAACGACTATCTGAACCGGAACATCTTCGCTGCTTAGCTTTCAAAGGATTTGTTTTGAATGGCCCGGAGCTAGAAATTCAGGAGCGTTTTCATGAACAGATACTCCCAGCGACCAGCCCAACTCAGCGTCACTCTGTTGGGAATTTTGGCTGCGATTCTCATCCTGACGGCAGCCGAGACCTCCACGCTGCCCGCACCGCCGGTAGCGAAGAAAGTCCCAAAGGTCACGGAGATCCACGGCCGCAAGCTGGTGGACAACTATTTCTGGCTGCGCGACAAGACGAATCCCGAAGTGAAGGCATATTTGGAGGCCGAGAACGCCTACACCGATGCGGTGATGAGACCGACGGAGCCTCTGCAGCGGAAGCTTTATGATGAGATGTTGGGCCGCATCAAAGAAACCGATGTGGAGGTTCCTTACCAGGACGGCGGATACTTCTATTACTCGCGCACGGAAGCCGGCAAGCAATACCCGATTCTCTGCCGGAAGAAAGGCAGCCTCAACGCTCCGGAGGAAGTTGTGCTCGACGTCAATGAACTGGCGAAGGGTCAGGCATTCATGTCGTTGGCAACTTATCAGGTGAGTGAAGATGGAAATCTGCTGGCTTACACCACCGACAATACCGGCTTTCGGCAATACACTCTGGCGGTGAAGGACCTGCGGACTGGGAAGCAGCTTGCCGATCATGCCGAGAGAGTCGGATCAGTGGTGTGGGCGAACGATAACAAGACGATTTTCTACACTGTGGAAGATGCCACCACCAAGCGTCAATACCTGCTCTATCGCCACACCGTCGGGACCACCCGGCCCGACGACCTGATTTACGAAGAGAAGGACGAGCGGTTCGAAGTGGATGCTTGGAAAACCCGCAGCAAGGCCTACATCTTTTTGGTTGTCGCCAGCGCCACCACCAGCGAAGTGCGCTACATTCCAGCCAACCAACCCGAGAGCGCATGGAAAGTGATGGAGCCGCGCAAGCAGGGTGTGGAATATTATGCCGACCACAACGGCGATTCCTTCTACCTCCGGGTCAACGATACCGGCCGTAATTTTCGATTGGTGAAAGCGCCGGCTGCCGATCCGCGCAGCCAGAACTGGCAGGAGGTCGTCGCCCAGCGGCCCGATGTCAAACTGGAAGAAACCAACTTTTTCAAGGATTACTACATCCTGTATGAACGCGAGAATGGCTTGCCCCAGATTCGGGTCACGGACCTGCGCAACGGGCAATCCCGGCGAATCGAATTTCCGGAACCCGCTTACGACGCGGGAAGTTACGACAATCGAGAATACGACACCAACAAATTCCGTTACGTGTACGAGTCGTTTGTCACTCCGCACTCCATTTTTGAATACGACATGGAGAAAGGCTCTTCCATCCTGCTGAAGGAGCATGAAGTCCCCGGCGGATATGACCGCACCCGTTACCAGGTGGAGAGGATTTCTGCGACCGCAGCCGACGGCGTTAACGTCCCCATCTCGGTGATCCATCTGAAAGGAGCCAAATTGGACGGCACCGGGCCGTTGTATCTCTACGGGTACGGCGCTTACGGCTCGTCCATGGACATCGATTTTGACTCATCCATTTTCAGCATGGTGGATCGCGGGGTGGTCTACGCCATTGCCCACATTCGCGGCGGCGGCGAGATGGGCAAGGTTTGGCACGATCAGGGCCGCATGATGCAAAAGAAAAATACGTTCACCGACTTCATCACCTGCGCCGAATACCTGGTGGCGCAGGGTTACGGCTCCAAAGACCGGCTGGCGATCGAGGGCGCCAGCGCCGGAGGATTGCTCATAGGCGCGGTCCTCAATATGCGGCCCGACCTGTTTCACGCCGCGATCGTGGGGGTTCCGTTCGTCGACGTCATCAACACCATGCTCGACGCGTCGATACCGCTGACCGCTCCGGAATTTGAAGAGTGGGGCAATCCTAAAGAGAAGGAGGCATTCGACTACATGCTTTCTTATTCGCCGTACGACAACATTGCGGCGAAGGCGTATCCCAACATGCTGGTCAGAACGTCGTTTAACGACAGCCAGGTGATGTACTGGGAGCCGACCAAGTACGTGGCCAAAATGCGAGCGTTGAGGACCGACCACAATATTTTGATTTTGAAGGCCAACCTGAGCCCTGCTGGACATGGCGGCGTTTCCGGCCGTTATGATCGCTTGCGTCAGGAGGCTTTCGACTACGCGTTCCTGCTCACGCAAATGGGCTTGACGAATTAATCGGTGCCGCCACAGCGACCGTTCCCCCCATTTTCTGGGTAGAATCGTTGAACAAGGACCTCATGATCAGGTATGAATCATGAAACTGTCGAGTCTGCTGTGTCTGAGTCTTCTTCTGGGTATTTGCAGCGGCGTTGGGCACGCGGTTTCCTTCAAGTACAAGCGCCTGGGCAACCCGCAGGACGTGCAGGTCCGTCCTGAGGCCGGGATCGCCATGATGGGCGGCGGTTCTGACCTGAGCGAAGCATTCCGCTGGCTGTGCGGCAAGGCCAACGGTGGCGACTTCCTGATTCTGCGGGCGCGCGGCAACGACGCCTACAACCCGTACGTCAACGGCTTGTGCAAAGTGAATTCGGTGGCAACGCTGGTGATTTCCAGTCGAAAGGCCGCGCAGCAGCCGCGCGTGGCGGAGATCATCCGCCAGTCGGAAGCGGTTTTCATCGCCGGCGGCGATCAGTCACTCTATGTGAACTTCTGGAAGGGAAGTCCGGTGGAAGATGCCATCAACGCGCATGTGGCCGCGAGCAAACCCATCGGCGGGACCAGTGCGGGCCTGGCCGTGCTCGGACAGTTTGTCTTCGGCTGCTTGGAAGACAAACCGAATGATGCCGATCTCACGTCGCGCGAGGTTCTGACTGATCCCTACATGAAGCGGGTGACCGTGATACGCGATTTTCTGAAGGTTCCCGGTCTGGATAACATTCTTACGGATAGTCACTTCGCCAGGCGCGACCGCATGGGGAGAAGCCTGGGATTCCTGGCGCGCATCGTGATGGATGGTTGGTCGAAAACGCCCCGTGAAATTGCCATCGATCAAACATCGGCGCTGCTGGTAGATGGTAACGGCCGAGCAAAGATCGTGGGCACGGGCCTGGGCGTTTATTTTCTGCAAGTCACGGAAGCGCCGGAGGTATGTAAGCCCGGCCAGCCCTTGACCGTGCGCAACATTGCCGCCTATCACGCGCCCACGGGAGCCACGTTCGATGTGCGCGACTGGAACGGCGAAGGCGGGGAAAGCTACGTGATCTCAGTCGACGCGGGCCAAGTCCGTACCAGCCGCATTGGAAATGCGGTTTATTAACTTCTTCGTGGGCGGCGGTGCGAACTATTTGTACGTTCGTGCAATTGATAGTTAGTCGCTACGTCATATCCAGTTTCTGAAGTCGACAACACCAGCGGCGACGGAGTTAACTCTGGGTACATTAAGAGGACGACAACAGTGACTCAGAATGTCTTGCCGTACCAAACTGTGCCTGCCGACACCGTTTGATTTCAATCAGTTACCACTTGTTGTTGCTGTCACGGCAGAGACCGCGGGTTCGGGTCCCGTCGTCTCCGCCATTTCAAATCAGACTTACCGGAAGCCTTCCGATTCCGCGTGGGTACATAATACGCAGCTTGTTTGGCCGCTACTGGGGTGAACCCACACGCTGCGACAGTTTTGAATGACTCACATGCCATTGAATTGGGTTTGGGTTGTTCATCGCTAGCCGGGGATGAGGTCTGGAGCAGGAGACGGCGTTTGAATCCCCTGCTCCAGCATCCTCGTAGAAGTGTTCTCTTCGCCTCCTGTGTTCGGCTATGAGGTGCGTTTGACGATAAACACGCTCTTGTCGTCGATCAAGGCTGAGTCGCCGTTCGCCCGGAGAATGTCGTCTTGCTTTACTGCGTAATCCAGCAAGGCGTTGCAAATGTCCCTGGCCGGCTGTCGGTAGTGTTCGCGCAAAACCATTTCCAGTTGCTCGCGCGCCTGTCTGTCGCTGCCGTCGTAAACTCCATCTGTATAGAGAACTAGAATATCCCCTGGACTCATCAGCGTTATCTCACCGAGATCCGAAGATTCGACCTCTGTTTGCCGAAGGTTCAAGGAGTAGTATTTCTTACGATCCGGATGATTTGCGGGGATCTGCAAACCAAGCGCAAGAAATTGCACCATGCGGCTTTCATTGATGTTCATGAATTTGCGATACTCCGCCGAGAACACCAGCGGTGGAGGATGCCCGAAATTTGCAAAGCGAAAATGGCCACCTGGGCGGACTTCGCCGTACACCATGGTTGCGATTTCGCGTGCGGCTTCTTTCTCGATGATCCCCAATGCGTTGCGGGCGGTCACCGATTGCGCCAGCCGCAGGTTGATGTTTTCGAGTAGCATGGGCGTTGTTCTGCCGTACCGATCTAGTTCGGTGAGCATCAAAGCCTGGAATGTGTCATGTACTGTGGATGCGATCTTGGCTGCGATAAGTCCGTGTCCCTGTGCGTCTACGATCAGAACACCCGCCGTCGAATAAAGATCACGCAACTCTTCTGCAACACGCACCTGTTCGCAGCTCCTTGCGAATCGATACTCCGCTTCCATCTCGAGTCTGTAGCCTGGCATTGTTTTCAGCCACTGCACGTGATCGTCGACCGAATTGCGTAGAGGAACTCCTGGAGGAAGCGGCTCGAGAAACTCTTTTGACAGGCGTTGAGCCTGCTGAATGCGTGCGTCAATGTCGTAACGCTGTTGAAAATTAATGTATTCAAAAAGATCCCCACCGACAGTTTCAACAGGAATAGAATTCCCAAACATCTCGATGCCCGGGATGTGCGGTATCGCTCCTTCCGCCGGCATCAACCGCTCACGCAGGTATTCATCGATGCTTGGAGCTGTGTTCGTCTTCGTCATAAAAGAATCCGGCGGCAGTGCACTTCCGGGCATGATAGCAGACCGCATGGCAAGTCCTGCCCGCCCTTTTGCGCATGGCCGCGGTGAACCCACTTTTCTNNGAAGGCGCTTATCAACTCCCTGTCCGCCAGCCAACTGTATCGTCAACAATGGGACGACAGATAACTCCGAAGATTACTGGGGTTGTTTCCTCGGCTCCCGTTTCAGATTGATGTGTCTGATAGATTCTGTTATCGGCGAGGAGAACTGCCAGACTCCGCCGTTCCTGTTCGCGACGAAAAACAAACT
This sequence comes from Acidobacteriaceae bacterium, assembly GCA_003156615.1. The sequence goes on from PMHI01000349.1 coordinate 21,107, forward strand.
GGCGTAACTCTTGGGTAGCACAACAAAATGCCTGCTGACCGAAATTAAAGAGGCAAGGGTCCATCTGAGCCCAACATCAACTTTACACGGAGGAAAATCTTAGTGAGCAAAGCAATCGATAACCTGCAGGCCGCACAACAGCGGGCAATGGCTGGCCGGCCCAAGATCGGCGGATTCCCTTATTTGGCTGAGACGCTGCGGCGTGCCGGGGTGAAACGCAATCTCTGGTTCCTACCGGCATGTGAGAGCCTGTATCTGACCGAACATGGGTCGGTCGTGACTCAAGGCGCGCCGTTGGTGTCTGGCACCGTGGATTGTCCGCCATTCGACCAAGCGGCGCTCATCGCAGCGCTGCGGACAGACCAGGCAGGGAACAGCACGTTCCCTGAATTTATAGCGTCGTCCTGGCGAGCCGGAGTGGTCCGCTACGATGTTGACTTCGTGGCGCGCACAGTCACTTATTTCGGCTGTCTTGGCGAAGAGTACATCGAAAGCTATCCCATCGTAGAGGTGAGCTAGTGAATGGAGGGTATTGTGCCGCCCAACCACAACCCGACCCAGAAAAGACGATCACTTGTACGACTTGCGGGTATTTTTGGCATTGCCGCGCGTTTGCAAGTCGGTGTGAGACCTATCCTTTCTGAACCGAAGGCACCCCAGACAAAGTTGCATTACTGGATCGAGGACGTGACGAGTGCGGATGCTAACAAGGTGCGATCGTGGGTTTGTTTGCCCGCGAGCGACGTGCCAAGAACGCGCAGCGAATCTACGGCGCCGGCGATCGCTCGTAAGGACGGAGACTTCACGCGGTGCTGCCCGTTACAGCGACAGGGTCACTCATTTCTTCTCTGCTGGTTTTAACAGCAAGTCCTGATAGTCGAAGCTGAAGTCAGCCAGCGGAGAGACCGCTGCCATTTTGGTGCTGTCGATTGTTCCGTCTGGATTTAGGGAAAACGTCACAAAGGCGTCTTCGATCGTGCGCGTGCGCCAGTGGGCTTTGAAGGTGTCGAATTGCCAGGGCTGGAGGTCGCCGATCATGCCGGGCGTGTGGTCGAAAGTCATGGTCAGGGCGCCATTTTCCAAGCGGATTGTAATGGGACCATACCAGGCATCGGTGTAGACCCCGGCGTATTTCTCGAGAGGAAGAGACGGCTTGGAGTCGGCGGAGCGGGCGCCCTCGGCCTTCTTCATCGTGTCAGCGGCGTCGGCTTCCGCTTTGTCCTCCACGGCCTTGAAAGTCGTAATCCAGTCGGTGGGCGGGAGATGGAAATAATGATCGAGGACGTGATACAGGATCGAGTCGAAGGCTCCTCCCGCTTCCGCGTTCGTTAGAATCACGACTCCAAGATTCTGGTCCGGCACCAACATCACGCGTGAGACGAAACCCCCGACTCCTCCCGTGTGCCCCACCAGTTTGTGGCCGCGGTAGTCGCGCAGTCCCCAGCCCAGGCCATAATCGGCGAAGTTGGGTTTGAGCGGGGCCAGAATCGGAGGAGGATCAGCGATGGGGAGGATGGTTTGCGGAGACCACATCTCCCTCGAGTCTTGCTCGCTGAAGAGACGTCCGTCGCGGCCTGTGAACTTTCCGTGGTTGAGCTGAAGTTGTACCCACCTGGCCATGTCGGCTGCGCCGGAGTTGATGGAGCCTGCGGGCCCGGCGTTGTCGAGGTCTTCGAACGGGATGACTTGCAGCTTGCCATCCACGCGCGAATGAGGGGAGGCGCGGTTTTCGGGGGGCTTGATGTTGGCGTTCGAGACGTTCGAGTGGGTCATGCCGAGCGGCGTGAAAATTCGCTGGCGGATGTAGTCGTCCCAAGAAATGCCGGTTGCGGCCGGGATGATCTGTCCAGCGGTCATGTAGAGCAGGTTGTCGTAGGCGTAATGGCTGCGGAAACTGGAGGCGGGCTTCATAAAACGCAGCTTGTAAATGATTTCTTCGCGGGTGTAAGTCGAGTGCGGCCAGAACAGCAGGTCACCTTCGCCGAGGCCCATGCCGCTGCGGTGGGTGAGCAGGTCGCGGATGGTCATCTCGTGCGAGACATAGGGGTCGTACATGACGAAGCCGGGCAGACGCTGATAAACGGGATCGTCCCAGGAGAGCTTGCCCTCGTCGATGAGCGTGGCCAGAGCGGCCGTGGTGAAAGCTTTGGTGTTCGAACCTATGCCGAACATGGTGAATTCGTCTACCGGCGTCGGGTCGCCCAGCTTGCGCACACCGTAACCTTTGGCGACGAGAATTTTGCCGTCTTTGACGATGGCAACGGCCATGCCGGGGACGTCGAAGGTCTCCATGGACGCGGAGATGTAGGCGTCCAGGTCGGTGGGCGGCGCCGAAGAGTCGGCGGACTGGGCTTGCATCGAAAACGCGATGGTCAAAACAACGGACGCGACTGCAATGTGACGGCTGCGAGTCAGCGGCATGCGTTTCTCCGTAATGGGCGTTTGCGAGAATTTGGCGACGCGGAGATTAGAACACAGAGCTGGCCAATTCACCGAGGGGGGGTGGTCGCTTCTGTACAAACGCGCACGCTTCCTATACACGGCAAGCGCTCCAGCGCTTTTTCCGGGGAACCTGATCGCTGCGCCAGTTCCACCTCATAGCAGCCGGCGTAAGCGACTCTGCTTCGGGGGCTAACGATAGCCCGCTTCGATAGATTTTTCGGCCCGCTTGTGAAGCAGGCGATCTAACCAGCAGAGCGAACCGAAATGCGCGTGGAGGTCGCGCGTTCGGAGATTTCTGACTCGATCGCGGCTGATGAAGGCCTCGCTAGAGTCATGCCCCGGTATTATGAACCCGCGCCGTAATAAGGAAGAATTCGCCAACACCAAACAGAACGGCTACTCCGAGGGTGATCGGCATTGCGCCAGCGCGGCACCGAGAGGAGAACGATTCGCGCGTGTGGAAAGGATCGGTTTTTCATGAGGTCAAACCCGCAAGATCATCACCTCGGTAGCCTTTATGAGGGCTGCGGCAGTTTGTCCCCGCTTTAGCTGCATCTCTCTGGCAGAGCGTGCCGTGATGATCGAGGTGATTTGCTGACCACCGATTGAAATCCTGATCTCAGCCATCAAACCGCTGA
>PMHI01000349.1:24218-24357 GCA_003156615.1 Acidobacteriaceae bacterium
TGTAAATCCACTGCTTAATCGTTGGAAAGCTAATCCCCAGTTGCAGAGCTGCATCTCGAAGCTTCAGCAGTCCCTCTAGATTCCCTTCGGATTTGCCGATCTTCCGCATCGGGATGCAATCGTACCGACAACGAAGTTC
>PMHI01000396.1 GCA_003156615.1 Acidobacteriaceae bacterium
CTCGCGGTGATTACGGGGCTTCGACGAATTCCCGAGCCGAGAGAACGGCTCCACGGGAGGGGAAGAACTTGTTGATGAGGCAATCATGGAGATTGGAGTCGAGGTCGGCACAGCAGTCCTTGATGACCGCCAGACGGAAATCGGCATCGGCTGCTTCGAGCAGAGTGGAGAGGACAACGCCACTGGTGGCGATGCCGTAGAGAACCAGCGAGTCAATGTCATTGGCGCGGAGGATCATGGCGAGGTCGGTGCCGGTGAAGGCACTGACGCGATGCTTGGTGATGACAATTTCGCTTTCTTTCGGCGCGATGATAGCCGGGATCGCTCCGAGCGGTTCCTGAAACAATTTCTGATGCTGCGCCGAGGATTTAACGGCGCCGAAGAGAACGTTTCGAGAACTGACCTCCGGGAGCCCAGGACGAAAGCCGACTTGGACATGGATGATGGTCATGCCGGTGGCACGCGCGTGATTGAGGACGCTTGCGGCACGAGTCAGGAAGGCGTCTTTGGCGTCTTTGGTGTAGATGGAAACAATGCCGGTTTGGCAATCCATGCTCAGGACGGCCGTGTGAGCCGGGTAGAANNCCTAATCCACCGTGACTACCCTTGGTTCTTGTCATTTTGCTCATTGAGGGGTTTTGAGCCCTTGTATCGCTTGGTTCAATCAATTATTGGAAAGACCTGCCCTCTTCGGCTAGAGTGCTAGACGTGGATCAACATGTGTCTCCGGAAACTCGGAGTGAGATGTCTTCCCACTGGTATCAATATCAATTGGTCTGCTGTTGCTCGGGGGGCCGTCGGCAGCCCGTGCAAGCCGTGGTTCCATGGCCGCTCTGCACTACGCAGGAATAACTGAACTCTCTCCATGTTTCTCTTCGAATCGGAACGGCTTCTGTTTCGCGAACATCAGCCTGGCGATATGGAAACCTACTGCGCGCTGGAAGCTGATCCCGAGGTCCGGCGCTATGTGGGCGGCGCTCCCCGTCCGCATGAGCTTGCCGCGCGCAAGTTCCGCACTACATTCCTCAAGAATGCCTCGCGTGAACTGGCACTCCGGGCAACGATCTTCAAGCCCGAAGGACGCTACATCGGTTACTCCGGACTGTATCCGAATTTCCGCCCCGGCGGTTCGGTGCCGGGAGAAGCTGTGCTGGCGTTCTGCCTTGCCCGGGAGTATTGGGGTAGAGGATTGGCTAGCGAGGCGGGCCGCGCTTTCGTGAACTTCGGCTTCGACCAGTTGCGGCTCAAACGAATTGTTGCCGTGGCGGAAGTAGGGAATGCCGCCTCCATTCGCGTACTGGAAAAGCTCGGATTCGTCTGCACCAAAACCGAGCCCGGCGCACGATCGTTTTACAAATTTGAATTGCTCAAGCCTTCACCCAACGCCGCCTCACCCGCGTAGTTGGCGATAAATCGGCGACTTCACTCATCTGAAGGGGGTCTTGAGTGTCGCTGTTGCGGGTGAGCACGAGGGCCGGTCGTTTCTTGTGGGGCGCAACTGGTAAAGTCGAACTTCACCTCGGGCTACTCTTCCGGCCACGTGGCCTCCGATTCCCACCCCCGGGTTTCCGCGCCGGCCTGCGACTGTCGTGAGTAGCCCTGGCGGTCGCGCTCTTCGCTGGCGCGTAGTTCCAACCGACGGAGATGTTCCCGCAGCGCGTCGCGTACCAGAACAGGACCGGTTTCGCCCGTCGCGCTTCGCGGCTTGGTCGGCGGCGCATAACAGCTTTTTATTCAGCACGACTTGAACAATTTGCATATGTGGAATCTATTCCACAGTATTCTCCACATAATAGAAGACACTTTTCAAAGCAAGCTGGCTTCTCGGGACCTACCAGTAATACGAGGCGACGACAGTGGGCGACCCGGGAATGTCGTTCACAACGTTGGTGTGGAGGACGATCTGCAGGTTCTTGCGGCTCCAGTCCTTGGGTGCTTGCTTTATGAATTCCGCGACCAGCTCAGGATTCGTGATGAAATCACCTGCGGCTTGAGTGCCCGATTGACAGGTGCCGGCAATTGTCAGGAGGACGCTCCCCGTCTTTGAGTCCAGAATGCGGGATACAATGGCGTAGTCTTCACCATCCCTCTCGCACGGAAACTTCGGCCACCAGGACCGGGATGTATCAAATCTGTCTTGAACGTGCATCCCCAGCGGCGTATCGCCGGAATCGTAGACAAATCGGAGATTGCCCGTCATGTTAAGCGTCCAGCTGTTGTTAAAGGCACCGATCAAGATCGTAGAACTGTGCCGCAGGTCGCCGAACGAGAGATCACTGCCAAACCTCAGGTCGTATGGGTGGTGGCGCGAGGCGAGAAGCGATGAAACCTGAGCAATTGCCGATACATCCCCATTCGTCAAGAACCTATCTTTCACTAGACGGAAATCATCACCCGAAAAGTTCCTTAATTCTTCGAGCGGGAAAATAGTCTCGAGGTTNNGCCTTCGGCGTTAAAACATAGACAGAATTGGTGCCCGTGCAGACCAACACCGGTCTTGGGTTCTCCAAAACCGGTCCCCACAAGAGGTCGAACGCGGTGCCGGGGTGGGATTTCGTGTGCTGAGTTAGCATCAAACCAGCGAACACGGCGGCGAGCAGGATTGCAGCACCGATGGCCCAGAACGACTCCCTTTTGCGGAGACGTGTATTCACAATCAGTTGTTCTGGGGGCCGGGAACCGACCACTTCATTGCTGGGTTGGGACACACCCGTAGCCGCGGCAACCGGGACCGCAGCCTCAGGACATTGAAACTGTGCTTTGTACGATCCGGTAGGGACTTCTATCTTCCACTGCTCGGTCGAATTCTTTTGCGCTTGATAGTACTGCGCCAGGCGTTTTCTGACGTCGGCCGCGCGCAGGCGTACGACCGGATCCTCAGCGGTATTGTAGTCAGGGGCGCGTCCGAACACTTCGATTCCGATAGCACGTTCGCGAAGCGACTCGTCGGAACCGGCAAGGCTCTGCTCCACGATGTAGCGAAACATGTCCTGGCATTGACGGCTGGTCCGGAAAGGAGTGCTCCGAAGAATGTCCTCCAACAATTCCCGGACTTGCGGCCGAGCGGCGGCAGGAACCGCATAAACAGGCGAGCTGTGCTGGGTGGCCATAACGGGAGAGGACCGCTTGCCTGTCGAGCTAGAACGATCTGTATTTTACAGTACTTTACTGCTGGAATATTGCGCAATGCGGTTTTTGTCGCTCATCGTAATTCATTGTCAACAGAGGACTTCCGCAATGTTCGTGCGGTAAGTTACCGTAGCCAGCCTAGACAGCAGAAGCGATCGGGCATATTCATTCGGTGCGCACCCGGAGCGCCCGGCAAGCTGACGTCGCGACCACTCCGACCGAGAATCAAGGAGCTTTCGGGGAATGTCGCCACTCCGGAGTTGTTCTCGCTTCTGCGATTGGCGGCTGCCCCCAATCAGCGAGAGGATTACTGCTTTCAGTGTGAAACCATGACAATGAGAGAAAACATGACAGACATTCGGCGTCGCAGCAGAGAAGAAATAATGGTCTCTTTGTCCAGCGGGAGCCCCGACGAGATTCGGGATGCGTTGATCAATGCGTGCTACTGGCACAGGGATTGGAAGTGGCTGTTACAACAGCTGCGGAAGTTTGCGGAGCACGGCGACGATCGAGTGCTTTGGGCCGTTGCCACGGGCGTGGGCTTTATCGCCGCCTTCAACGGTGAAATTGACGAACATGAAGCGCAGTCTATCCTCATTCGGCTGAAAGCAAACGGAAACTCCGCTGTGGCCGCGGCCGCCGAGGAGGCGGAGGCAGACATAGACCACTTTGTAGGGCACCGCCAGCGGGGCGAGGATGTTGAACTTGTAGAGCGACGCCCACAAGACCGGCTGTTTCTGCCAGCGGAAAATTGTATTGCGACTGATCCCACACCCCGCCAGACCCGCTGGTTACAACAGTTAGCGTCAAACAGCAAGCGACAAAGCTGTACTTTCCCCGCTATTGCGGCTTCGCGTACTCCACCTTGGCTTGCTTCAGGATGGGGATTTCGGGATCGGCGTCTTTCGAGAGGATGAGGAAATCTTTGAAGACGGCGAGTGCCGGGACGCGGGCGGCATCGGCATCCGCTCCCAGCACCTTCTCCTTGGATGCCGCCGTAACCTGCTCCTCGGCCAGCGCATCTCCACTCTGGCAATTCACCGCCTTCAGCCCCAGCACATATTGGCTGCCCAGACCGCCAACGGATCTGGCAATATAAGCCTTGCTGCCCGGCCCGTTGGCAAAGCTCGCGGGCGACTTCGGGCGTTAGTTTCGTGCTTGCCGGACGCGTCATTTGTGGTGCCCTTGCACCCGATCTGCAATAATCTCTGACAGCGAATGAATGTTTCGAGCTTGGAGAGCACCAATGAGAGTCCAGGCGATCAGCACCGCACCTTTGCTTCTGGCACCGCCCTTACAGATTTCTTCGCAATACGTCCCACCGTCGGCGCCTACGCACACTCGCTGAGAGCACCCGTTCCCCTGTACCGCCCTGTCTCTGAGCAAACTACCTAATTAAGAGTCGATCGTGTTGTAGGTAATCGTCTCAGTTGGCCAAATATCCCATTGCACCCAGAATCCAGGTTCGGAAAGTAAACGCCGCTCAATGGCGCTGCGCCGCACACAGAGGCGGCAGAATGAGGATATAATCGGCGCGTATTCCATCCCTGGCTGGAGAAACCTTATGCGTTCTTTCTTTCTTCGCCTCACTTTCCTGCTCTTGGTGTCCGTGAGTCTTGCCGCCGTCGATGACAAATCTGCTTCCAGCACTTCGTCCGGCGCGCCGAGTACCGCAGCACGCCCTGTAACGGACGATTACTTCGGCAACAAGATTGTCGATCCTTACCGCTGGCTTGAGGATCTCAAGAGTCCGGAGGTTTCGGCATGGATGAAAGCGGAGAACGATCATACGCGTAGTGTGCTCGATCGTATTCCGGGGCGAGATAAGTTGCTTGCCCGAATTTCGGGACTGGACAACGTCGGAGAACAAGTTGCTGGCGTCCAGTCCTACCAGGGCTTGTGGTTTTACCTGAAGCGCACCCCGGGCGACGACAACCGCAAGCTCTACGTGCGCGATGCCGCCAGCGGTTCCGAGAAGCTTCTGGTTGATCCAGAAACGCTCACCGCGAGCGGAGTCCACTACTCCATCGACTATTTCCAGCCCTCTCCGAATGGGAAGCTGGTAGCCGTGGGCATATCACCAGGCGGGTCGGAAAACAGCGTGCTGCGGGTGCTCGAGGTCGATTCCGGGCGGGATCTCGGTGAGCGTATCGACCGCGCCCAGTTCGGGGCGGTAGCCTGGCTTCCCGACAATCATTCCTTCTTCTATAGCCGTCTGCATAAGCCTGCTCCCGACGAACCCCGGACAAGCTACTATCTCAATTCGCGCGACTACCTCCACCACCTGGGCGAGNNATGATGGACAGCGACATTCCCTTCATTTCGCTTCCGCCGGGATCGCAGTATGCCTTTGGTATCGTCGAGCACGGCGTGCAGCGCGAAATCACACTTTATGTTGTCAAACTGGTGGACGTGCAGGGCGCTACGACCCCATGGCGCAAAGTTGCTGATGTGGCCGACGACATCATCGCGGTCGACGTTCACGGCAACTACGGTTATCTCCTTTCTCACCGGGAGGCGTCTCGCTACAAAGTGCTGCGCTTCGACCTCGAGAGAGGCAGCCTTTCGCGTGCCGAGGTCGTCATGCCGCCTTCCGATACCGTAATCGTTAACATTTCAGCCGCTGCCGATGCTCTTTACATTCAGAAGCTGGATGGCGGTCTCGGCCGGCTGTCGCGTTTCCCGTTTGACGGCAGCCCGGCCAGCGACGTGCCTCTCCCCTTCGACGGGTCTATTCAGGAACTGTTCACCAGCGCAGCTGAAGCTGGGGCATTCGTTCGAATGGCCTCGTGGACGAGATCGCCCGTGCTGTTTCACTACGGTCCAAAGGAAGGCACGCTGGCGGACACCGGGGTCATTCCACCGTCTCCAGTGGATTTCACGTCCATCACCTCCGAAGAGGTCAAGGCGAAGGCCTCCGACGGAACGCTGGTACCGCTCTCTATCGTCCATCAACGCAGTCTCAAGCTGGACGGCTCGCATCCCACCCTGCTGCACGGTTACGGATCCTATGGCATTACATACGACCCGGCCTTCGATCCCACCTCGCTGGCATGGCTCGAGCGCGGGGGAGTAATCGCTGTCGCACACGTACGCGGAGGCGGAGAATACGGCGAGGACTGGCACAATGCCGGGCGCAAAGCGACGAAGAAGAATACCATCACCGACTTCATTGCCTGTGCGCAATACCTGATCGACCACGGTTACACCGCACCGCAACACCTGGCCGGTGAGGGAACCAGCGCCGGCGGAATTACGATTGGCGGCGCGATCACCGAGAGACCCGACCTGTTCGCTGCGACGCTCGATAACGTCGGGATGTCTGACGACCTCCGCGCCGAACTGCAAATCAACGGCCCGGCCAATATCCCCGAGTTCGGCACCGTAAAGAACGAAGAGGACTTTCACAATCTTCTAGCCATTAGCGCCTACCACCGGCTAAAGGATCATGTGGCTTATCCGGCAGTTTTGCTGACCACTGGGGTCAACGATCCGCGAGTGGATCCTTGGCAGATGAATAAGATGACTGCGCGGCTGCAGGCGGCCACCTCGAGCGGCAAGCCGATCCTGCTGCGCGTCGATTACGACGCCGGACACGGCGGCATTGGAGCCACGAAAAAGCAACACAGCTTGTTGCTCACTGATCAGTTTTCATTCCTGTTGTGGCAATTGGGGGATCCGGACTTCCAAGACAAAGCATCTATGGTCGGGATAGTTGGAGGCGGGCAAAAATACCAATAAAGGGGGCAAGAGCTCCGGGTTGAGGGCAACTCTTACCTTACGGGGTTAGGTCCTAAAATCAATTCTGAAAACGTCAGACTTGTCCGGCAAGCGTGCTGAGCCCAGTTCTTTGCAAGATGCGAGTTTACTGGAGCGCTCGCCCTCACTGATGAACTCGAAACGAGCGAGGTATCAGGCAAACGATATCGGAGAGACAGGCGGCAACGATCAATTGTCAGCGGCAAGACCGGTTATCGCGATGAATTTATCCTTTGTGAAGAGACGGGACAGCCCCTCGTACCCGAAGAGAGCGAAAAGTGTGACGTTACTGGAAAGGTCGTTGTCCCTGGTGTTCTGCTGAGATGTGAGGTGTCGAATAAAAAGGTTCTGCCATCCCTGGTTGAGAGATCTGCCCTAACAGGTAAGCGGGCTCTAGAACAGTTCTTCGTCTCAAGCAGTGTTTCAGGAGTTCGGGCACTCCAGGACGAGAGCATTCGCTCGGCGACCGGAAAATACTGTCTCACCAGTATGTAAACGTGATCGCGCCCGACGCGACCGCCACGTAGAAAAGGATTGCGGCGGCACGGTCGGCGAGATCTTGCGTGTGAGACCCAGAGGCTTGTGCAGCGGCAACGAGCCGCATGATGCCGGATAGAGCGGTCTGCTCCCCGACCGCCGTAATGCGGACTCGAAGGCTACCACCGGCAGCGACCGTTCCCGCAATGACCTTGGCACCTTGCCCCTTCGAGACCGACCGGGATTCGCCGGTAATCATCGACTCGTCAACATCGGCGGACCCCTCAACGACTTTGCCGTCCGCCGGGACGCGAGTTCCGGGTCGGACAAGGACAACGTCACCCGTTTTCAACTCAGAAATTGGAACGGTCTGAGTCTCGGTGCCGCTTACGCGTTCGGCAGTGTCTGGAAGGAGCGCGGCAAGCGCATTGAGCGCGCCACGAGCCTGGGAAATGGCTCGCATTTCCAGCCAATGGCCGAGGACCATGATGGTGATCAGCGATGCGAGTTCCCACCAGACTTCAATCTCGAAGAGGCTGAAGGTTGCAGCGAGGGACGTTCCAAAGGCGACTGTGATCGCCAGGCTGATGAGGGTCATCATGCCCGGCTTGCGGTCGGCGAGTTCGCCCCATACCCCGCGGAGGAAGACTAGCCCCCCATAAACGAAGACGACTGTTCCAAGTATCGCGGGAATAAACTTCGATCCGGGGAAGGAAGGCGCTGTGTATCCCAACCAGTGTTGGACGTCTGTCGACCAGAAGACCACGGGAATCGTGAGGACAGGCTCAACCAAAACTTGTCGCGAAACATCGCGACCGAGTGCCCGGCGTGGCGATCATGTTTTTGGGCGCCTGACATCTTGCTGCCATGTGGGTCGGCCGCTTGTCCGTGGCCTTCATTGTGATCCATATACTCTCCTTCGGAGCCTACATCGGACGAGCCGCGCGAGGGTGAGCACTCTTGCTCAGACGAATGAGAGATCCGTTGTTAAGCTCGAATTTCGTGGGATAAATAATTCGGTGATAACGAATTAAGGAGAAGCTATCCATGCCACTCAAGATGCACGCTGCGGTCGTCGAGCAATTCGGAAAACCGTTGCAGCTTCAGGAATGGGACATACCCTCTCCCGGGGCAAACCAAGTCCTGGTGAAAACCGAGGCCTGCGGAGTGTGCCACACCGACCTCCATGCGGCCCACGGTGACTGGCCGGTGAAGCCTACACTCCCGTTTATTCCTGGCCATGAGGCTATCGGTCTGGTCACAGCCATTGGATCGGGCGTGACGATTGTGAAGGAGGGCGACCGGGTTGGGGTGCCGTGGCTCTATTCGGCTTGTGGTCATTGCGAGTACTGCTTGACCGGCTGGGAGACGGTATGTGCTCAGGCGCAGTTCGGCGGCTACACCAGGAACGGCGGCTTCGCCGAGTACCTCCTCGCCGATCCGAATTATGTTGCCCATATTCCTGCCGGCCTTACGGCTGCGGAGGCCGCGCCATTGATCTGCGCCGGAATCACGACCTACAAGGGAATTAAGCAGACCGAGGCACAGCCCGGCGAATGGATCGCTATCTCTGGCGCCGGCGGACTCGGTCACCTGGCCATCCAATATGCAAAGGCCATGGGACTACTCGTCTGCGCAATCGACATCGACGATGGCAAGCTGGCCCACGCCACGCGCCTTGGCGCCGATTTCGTGATCAATGCCAAGACCGGAGATCCGGCAGCCGCTGTCAAGAACGCGACCGGCGGGGGAGTTCATGGCGTTCTGATTACGGCGCCTTCGCTCATCGCATTCAAGCAAGGCGTCGGCATGACCCGAAAGCGCGGAACTTGCGTATTAGTCGGGCTGCCGCCTGGCGAATTCCCGGTTCCTCTCTTCGATGTCGTGGCGAATTGCATAACCATCCGCGGTTCATTCGTCGGCACCCGGCGGGATATGGCCGAAGCCCTTGCCTTCGCTGTCGGAGGCAAGGTCAAAGCCGATATCGAGCTGCAGCCCCTACCTTCGATCAACCAGATCTTCGACCGCCTCGAGCACGGCGATGTGCCGTCACGCGTGGTCCTCGACTTCGCGCCCGCTAAAACCAAGAACCAGCGCTCGGAGGTGGATCAGCATCTCGCAACTGCGGGTGCAGGTTCTGCAAGAGAACTGTGAGGCACGCTGCCTTTTCGACTGGGAGTTGCGGGATTGGAGGGGCAGGTGCCAAGCCACTTCGAGCCCAGCAAGCTCGTGAGTCATCGCTTCGCGATGCACGACATGATGAAAGCATATGACACATTTGGAAACGCGGCCAAAAAGAGCCCCCTCAAGGCGATTTCTTAAGGGGCATGGAATGCAAACATCGGAAAATACGGGCCAATTAGCCTTAAGAAATATTCTGTATACGACTGACTTTTCCGTTGCCGCCGAAAGGGCGCTGCCCTATGCGCGGGAAATTGCGCGATGCTATGGATCAAGGTTGTATGTGGTTCATGTACTCCGGCCGGGCGCCGATCCCCTTGTTCCGACCAGTAGCCTGAAAAAAACCGCTGCAGAAGCGATCGTTCAGCGAGAAGGCGGAGATCTGGAAGAACAACTACTAGGTATCCTCCATGAAATAATCTTTTTGTCCGGCAAGGTATGGCAAACACTCAACAAGTTCATCCAAGAAAAGCGGATGGACCTTGTCGTCTTTAGCACACACGGTCGAACTGGGTTCGACAAGGTAAAGGTCGGCTCCGTGGCGGCAGATATCTTTTGGAATGCGCCGTGTCCAGCCTTGATCGTCGGTCCAGTCGTTTCTACGAAACCGAGAGAGAACGCGACACTGAATCGAATCCTGTATGCGACTGATTTCGGTGTAGAATCGCTGGCCGCTGCCCCTTATGCGATTTCGCTCGCGCAAGAGCATCGTGCACAGCTCATCTTGCTTCATTCGATCGAAAGTGAAGGTGACGTGCCTGCCATGTTCGACACGCTCCGCCAGTTGGTTCCGTTCGGAACGGAGCTCCGATGTGAGCCGGATCGCGTGGTAGAACACGGCGCGCCCGCCGGTAAGATCTTGGAAGTCGCCGTGGGGCACGGCGCTGATCTGATCGTTCTCGGCATACACGGTAATAAAGGACTCATCCAGAAGCATCTGACGCGCTCAGGTGTTTTCCGAATCGTAGCGCAAGCAAAGTGTCCAGTGTTGATCGTGCGCGCCTAGCGTGCAGCGGTCCCGATAAAATTCCAATCCTCCGCGGTTGGACTCAGCCTGAGATACTATTCGCATATACTCGCAACTGAACTCTGATGCGTGGACCTAAAAGGAACGGCACTTTCTTACCAGGTAGGGCGCGCATACCGGCTGACCCATGTGGACAAAGATGAATGGCCCATCACTGCCGAAGATAGAACCCACCCAGACCTTGTTCGAAAATCTCTTTGAATTTTCGCCTGACGCGATCGTCGTAACTGATGGAAACGGACGAATCACGACAGTGAATGCGCAAGTTGAAAGAGTTTTTGGATACGCGCGGGCCGAATTGCTGGGACTTCCGGTGGAGACCCTCATGCCAGAGCGATTCCGAGCCGCACATCCCAACCACCGAGGAAGCTATAGAGCCCACCCAAGCGTCCGCCCGATGGGCACAGGGTTAGAGCTTTGCGGTAGACGCAAAGATGGCGCCGAGTTTCCAGTTGACATCATGCTCAGCCCAGTGGAAACGGCCAGTGGCCCGATTTTCTTGAGCGTTATTCGGGATGTTTCCGAAAAGAAGCGCGCCGAGAGTGCTCTCTGGCAGAGCGAGCAACAGTTGCGATCGATTGCGGATAGTGTTAAGGATTACGCGGTTTTCCTGCTGGACCCACAAGGTCGCGTTCTCACCTGGAGCCCGGGTGCGGAGCGGATGAAGGGGTACGCCCCCGAAGAAATTATCGGACGCGACTTTTCCTGCCTCTTTACACCCGAAGACAATGAACGAGGCAAACCACAAGAGGAACTGCGGGTGGCCGCCGCCGAAGACCGTTTCGAGGACGAAGGCTGGCGTGTGCGCAAGGACGGATCGCGCTTCTGGGCCCAGGCCATCATCACAGCTATTCGAGATGCAAGCGGGCAAGTCACGAGCTTCTTGAAAGTGACATGCGATCTCACCCATCGCAAGGAAGCGGAAGATGCTATGTTCCTGGGGCTTAGCAACGCCCTCCTTTCGAATCTCGACATCGGCAAGCTGTTCTCCGCAATTTCGGAGGGCATACGGTACGTGGTGGCGTGCGATCTAGCAACACTTGGTCTCTACGATCTCGAAAAGAATCAGATTCGAGTTCAACAGCTTGACGCTTCCGACGGAAGTGACTTCGTCACCGGCGAATTGCTGGTTCCGTTAGAGGGCTCAGTCGCGGGACACGTATTTACATCCCGCGAGCCATTAGTAGTGAGTTCTCTCGACACGGAACACTTTTCCTCCGAAGCTACGGCCCACTTTGTCCGGGCCGGCATCAAGTCCGTGTGCTGTGTCCCCGTCGCTGGCCGTGACCGCATACTCGGGACCCTGGCAGTGGCGAGCAAGCGCGATGCCGCGTTCAATCAAAAAGATCTGCGCATGCTGACCCAGTTTGGGAATCACGTAGGAGTCGCTCTGGACAATGCCCTTGCGGTTCGCCAGATCACCGAACGGCGCGACAGACTGGTCCAGGAGAAACGCTATCTCGAAGAGGAACTCAACACAGAACATACGTTTGAGGACATCATCGGCGAGACCACGGAACTGAAAAGAGTTTTGAAGCAGGTCGAAACGGTGGCCGCAACAGACGTAACCGTTCTGATTCTTGGAGAGACCGGCACTGGAAAAGACCTAATTGCCCGAGCGATTCATCAACTCAGTTCCCGGCGCGAACGAACCCTCATCAAACTGAATTGTGCTGCCATCCCGACCGGGCTGCTCGAGAGCGAGTTGTTCGGACATGAGAGGGGCGCCTTTACGGGTGCCATCTCTCGGAAAATTGGTCGGTTGGAGCTCGCCCATCAGGGCACGTTGTTCCTCGATGAGGTCGGCGACCTTCCGCTGGAACTTCAGCCTAAACTCTTGCGAGCCCTGCAGGATAAAGAGTTCGAGAGGCTCGGCGGCACGCGCACCATCATGGCCGATTTCCGTCTCGTGGCGGCGACAAACCGCGACTTGGAACGTATGGTTGCGGACCGGGAGTTTCGAAGTGACCTTTACTATCGTTTGAAGGTATTTCCGATTACAATTCCCGCATTGCGCGAGCGCCGCGACGACATACCTCTTCTGGTTCGCTATTTTGTCACGAAGCACGCCCGCCGGAGGAACAAGCGAATCGACACCGTTCCTCCCGATGTGATGAAGGCACTCGTGAAGTGGCCCTGGCCCGGCAACATTCGTGAACTCGAGAATTTCGTTGAGCGGGCAGTCATCCTTTCGAAAGATCCAGCACTTCGAGTTCCCCTCGTTGAACTCGAGGTCTCCGTAGAAACACCGCCTAAGGAAGATGCAACACTGGTAACGACGGAACGGCAACATATCCTGCGTGTCCTCCGCGAAAGCAAAGGCCACATCGGAGGCCCAAAAGGGGCCGCAGTTCGCCTCGGTCTAAAAAGAACGACGTTGAATTCCAAATTGAAGAAGCTGCAGATCAAGCGGGAAGACTACATATAGTCTCCCCGGACGATATTTCGTCAGTGATTTCGTCACTGGCGCTCATGGCCGTAGATCACAATCGTCTTGACTTCCTCCTAAGTCTTTCCTTTTCAGTGAAACTGGGCTTCTGATCGAAGTGCTGAGTATTGGCTTCCCACGTGCCCTATGAAGCGCTGCAGTTCAGGAGGAGTTCAAATTACGTTAAGGATCACAACACTCGAGGAACAGGAAGGCACCACGCCAAGGCTTGAAGGAAAAGCTGTGGGGCCCCCTGGGTCGACGTATTCGACCGGGCCTGGCGATCTCTGGCTGCCTCCCTTGGGTCGAAGATGAGCGACTTCGAATCTGCGAGGCACAAAACGTCTGTGCCACACCTTCCCAGCAAGTCGCGAATTTCGAAGAGAGCGTGGTAAGACTAATGCCAGCGAATTCCAGAGCCGCTCGAGTTCTTCTGTTCTCAGTCTTATCCGTTTCCGTCGTCGCGTCGGCTCCGGGCCAGGCTGGGCAGCAAGTTGCCGGCAAGAGCCCACAATCCGCCAACACATCGGCGGCTAGCGTGCATGGCACCGAGGTCGAAAAGTACGTGGGCGCGGAGACCTGCAAGTCCTGTCACGCTGAGATTTACAGTGGCTGGGAGAAAACGCCGCACTGGAAGACCACATTGAACACAAAAGGTGGTCCGTCAAAGCAAGGTTGCGAGGGCTGCCACGGTCCAGGAGCCGACCACGTGGCAGGCGGCGGCGACACGAGCAAGATATTCAATCCCGCGAAGCACTCGGCCAAAGAGGTTGACGCCATGTGCCTGACCTGTCACGCGGGAGCGCACCCGAACTTTGACCGCTCGCCCCACGCCAGGGCGAACGTCAGCTGTATCAGCTGCCACAGCGTTCATCAGAGCAAAGAAGAAGAAACGCTGCTGAAGGCTCCGCAGCCTGCGCTCTGCTTCCAGTGCCACTCNNCCGACACTAAGCCGGCGTTCAATATGCCGTTCCACCACAAGGTGAACGAAGGCTTGATCACGTGCAGCGATTGCCACGACGTGCACGGCACCTTCGGAGCCAACAACGTGAAGTCCACGGCCGACCAGAACGCGATCTGCACCAAGTGCCACACCGAGACGCGCGGGCCGTTCGTCTATGAACACGTCGCGGTCAAGGCCGAGGGGTGTTTGGGATGCCACACTCCGCACGGTTCCCAGAACGCCCGCCTGCTGAACATGCCGGCCATCGCCCCGCTCTGCAACCAGTGCCACAGCGGCGTAGCTGCCAACACGGTTCACGGAATGGGCGCGGGGTCGTCGGAAACCATAACTTGTACGAACTGCCATACCAATATTCATGGCTCGAACATGAATGCGGCGTTCCTCAGGTAGGAGTCATGGATTGCAGCGCGCCTGGAGAATTGCGGAGGGGCGGGCCGCGTTTCGATTGCGCGTAGGGATTCAAGGTCTCGACGAGCAATGTTTTTCAAGTGAGGGTTTCAACGATGAAGCCAGGATGGATTTCCCGGCTGTTGACTGAAAAGCATTCTCCTGCGGCGGCCCGATGCATTGTCGGGGCCATGGCCGCAGCCATTTTGGGCTTGACGGCGGGGACTGCGGTCGCGCAGCTTCCAATATTTGTGTCTCACCAGACCGCTCCGGAGGGCTACACGATTCATGAGTCTATCGATCTGGGCGGACATGTGGCCAATATCGACGGCAGCGGTGCCATGTACGACACTCTGGTCAACCTGCAGACCGGTCCGCGCATACTGGGCGAGACCTTTGAGCTGCGCGCGCTACCGCAAACGAAGAACACCCTCATCGATCACTTGAAAGCCTTTTCCAGCGGGCTCGGCGGCGATCCGAACAACGTTGCCAAGCTGGACTTTTCCAAGGGCAAGCTCTACGAATTCTCCGGCTTGTTCCGGCGTGACCGCCAGTACTTCGACTACAACCTGCTGGGCAATCCGAACCTTCCGCCCGGCCAGTCGATTCCAATCGGTCCCACTGCGGCGCCGACGGGTTCCTACGAGTGGCCGCAGGTGACGCAGTCGCCGTTTCTGTTCAACACGGTGCGCCGCATGACGGACACCGAACTTACACTGCTTCCGCTGTCGAAGGTGACCTTCCGCGTCGGCTACTCGCAGAACGTCTTCCAGGGGCCGAGCCTGACACCCAGCGGTTATCAGGTTGCCGGCGCCTACGACCTGCTGCTCCAGGAGTATCAGCGCAACAGCACTGATGACTGGACGGGATCGGTTGAGTGGAAGCCCGTATCGCGGACCCGATTGACCTATGAAGAGCAGATCACTCACTACAAGGGCGATTCCAATTTCAGCATGGCGCCCCAGTATCTCAACCTCCAGGAAGCGAATGGGTACAGGGTCGCAGTGCTCCAGAACTACGACAATCCGATCAACAAGCCGGTCGGCATCACCTGCAACGCCGGCGTAGGAGCCGCCCCAATTTCGCCGGCGCAGGGTCCGAACGGTCTACCCATCGTCGATCCGGCGTGTAATGTGATTACCAGCTATTCGCGTTCCCAGCCAACCCGCGAAATCTTCCCGACCGAAATCTTCCGGTTACAAAGCTCCAGCATCAAGGACGTTTCGATGAACGGCAACGTTCGCTACACCTACGCGAACACGAGCCTACCGAACTACTACGACGACTTCCAGGGTCTGGCGGGAACGAACCGTGAAACCACGTATGCCGGCAACGCCCGCGCCAAGCGGGAAGCGATCGCCGCCGACTACGGCGTCACTTGGCAGGTGCTGAAAAAGCTCAGCATCTCCGAGCAGATTGACTACTCGAATGTGCACCAGCCGGGAGTTGCCAACATTACGAGTCTAACCACCGTGACTTCCGCAACCCCGAACATCAATAGCACGACGTTAACCACCACGGTGATCAACACTCCGACCACGCCGGCCACGGGCACGTTTGAAGGCAGTCCGAGCGTCGCTACGCCGCTGTTTGATTTCTTCGGCCAGAAGTTCATCACGAACAACCTCACAGCGGCGTACGACCTTACGGATCGCACCATGTTCACGCTCACTTATCACCACCAGCAACACAACATCGGCGAAGGTGCCGCGAACACCACGGGATA
>PMHI01000119.1 GCA_003156615.1 Acidobacteriaceae bacterium
GGCCTCAACATTTATAAGGTCGATGTAGAGTCCGGCCGGCGGGAAGTGTGGCAGACGATAACCCCGAAAGACGCTGTGGGTCTAAGGCCGATGGTCACTCCAATCGCAATCACAGCGGACGGCCGGTGGATGGCGTTTGGTTGCCGCACGCAACTGGGGCAACTTTACCGCAGCGACACGCTGAAGTAATCGCGGCTAAATTTCTTGCTCAGTTGGCCTCGCTGCTCAAAATTCCCTCTACATTGGATAGCATTCCTAACACCACCCGCTGCCTAACCGGAGGACAAGGCCTGAAATAGCTTCGATGGGGATTCGAGAGATGCCCGTGCCCGGGTCAAATCTAAAAATCTGCATTGGCCGGATGCGGGCTAAACGGATTCTGGGAGACCACTGTAGGATCCGGAGGNNACTTCCGCATTGCCGACCATCCGTCCAGAACCGTCAACGGCGAATTTCCGCCGGAAGGCCTTTCGGCCATGAGGTCAGTCAAGCAACGAAGACGCGGGCGCGCGGGAAAGCAATAGCACGTGCACATTGACAGGCGAAAGCAATCGCCCTGCGTCACAGAGCTGGAACTCCCATCGGGAGGTGGTTCGTCTTGACTCTCTCGTGCCGGAACCAGTCGAAGAGACCTTACTTCTTTTGCGGCTGAAACTCAGGCACGCCGAACCGCCACAGCAGAAAGCTCCACGCGTCCGCCAGGCTTTCCTGAGATTCCGTCTCGCCGCTGCCAAAGTGGCCGCCGCCATAATCAACCCTCAGCAGGACCGGTTTAGCGCTGGAAGTCGCCGCCTGCAAGCGTGCCGTCATCTTGCCCAGCATCCACGGGTCAACACGCGGATCGTTGATGCCGGTAGTGAGTAGAACCGCGGGATACGGCGTGTCTTCTTTCACATGGTGGAATGCGCTCATCTCATAAAGCGCGCGAAACCCTTCCTCCGTATTCGTACTGCCGAATTCGGGGATGTTCGTCTCGCCGTTGTTGGTGGTTTCCGCACGCAGGGCGTCTTCCAAACCGACGTTAATGAGAGCGGCGCCGAAGAGGTCAGGCCGCTCGGTGATGGCGCGGCCAATCAGAATGCCACCAGCACTCGTGNNCGATGAAATCGCGCCAGGTGTTGGACTTGGTCCGCCCCTTTCCCGCCAGATGCCACTCCTCTCCGTACTCTCCGCCGCCGCGAACATGGCAAACCGCCATGACTCCGCCCTTTTCGTGCCACGCAAGATTGGTTGGAGCAAAATAGGGATCAGACGTGTAGCCGTATGCGCCGTAGCCCGAGAGGTAGGTGGGGTTCGAACCGTCCAGCTTCATGCCCTTCGGGTACGTGATGGACAGCGGCACGAGCGTGCCATCATAGCTGGGCGCCTTGACCTCCACCGACTCGACATTGACCGGANNATCTCCATACGGGCCCGCCGGTTGGAGCGAGGTGTCGGTCACCGCCTTGGTTTTGGAATCGTACGCATAAATCTTGAAGTCCTTGGTCCATGAGGTCATGTAAAGCAGCGCTCCCGGCAGGCGGGGATCGGCCCTTTCATAGAGGGCGCCCTTAAACGGGAGAGCGACGCGTTCCGCCTTTGGTGTAGCACCGTACGGGACTCGCAGCAGGCGGCCCACTCCTCCGTCCAGCAGTCGCACGTACAGCGCGTCCTGAGCAGGACTCATGCCGGTAGTCACAAACTCGCTAGGCGGAACGACAATCTCAGACGAAGCGAGATCGCGCCCGCGGGCATCGATGCGCACGATCTTATACCGAGGAGCATCCTTGTAGGTCAAGAGGTAGAGATCGTCACCGTGAATCGCGATATCTGTCACACCATCGGCAAAGTCCGCGATCTTGCGCCACGTCGGGTTCGGTTTGCCGATCGAGTCCACCGGCGCGATGTAATACGCACTGTTGGGTGTGACGCTCCCATTCAGAACGCCGAGAGCATAGCGCGAGCCTCGCTGTATTCTGACCGAGGCGATGAGACTTGGGTCGACCTCAATGGATGGGACCACGCCGAACCCGAATACCGGTGCATCCTTCCCAGGTTCTGTTCCGAGAACATGCAGATAAGAGCGGAATTTCTGCCGCGCCTCCGCGGCGGGCGCGTCCGGCGGCAGGGTCTGCATGCGTCCATACACGAAGCTACGATTATCGGGCAGCCAGTAAGGCTGCCAGGCTTCCGGACCAACACCGCGAGAAAGCACATCCCCGGTCTCACGGCCCGAGGCGTTTTCGATTACGTGCAGTTCGGCATTGGTTTCGGAGCCACCCGGAACGATGCCTACCACTGTGTACTGGCCATCATCGGATACCGCGAATCCGAGAATGTCGTTTTTACCCTTGCTCTGGTTCGCCGCAGTGAGGGTAATCTTTTCAGGGTCGACCAGCAGCCGGTCCTGTCCCTTCAGGCCGCTGCGCAGGTACAGTTTGCCGACGTCTTCGGTGGGGAGCCGCTTAAAAATGAGGTAGAGATCACCAGGGAGCTGCCAGGCGGAGACCAGAGGGACCGACTGGTCGAGCTCGCGAATGCGCATGAGCAGCTGCGCGCGCCCAGGGAGGCCCGCCAGCACGGCTCGCGTGTAGTCGTTCTGGCCCTTGAACCAAGCTTGCACCTCAGGGTCTTTCAGGTCCTCCATGTAGCGATAGGGATCCACCACCTTCGTTCCGTGATAGTCGTCGGTGACGGCTCTGACGGGAGCCACTGGCGGAGCGGAAGGAGCCGAAGGAGGCACTAGAGGTTCCGCAGACTGCGACCATACTGTGTAACTAGCCGCGAACAACACGACGATCCCCGCTAACGCACTCAGAAATACCTGCCTAAGTCTCAATTGATTCTCCTCCGGAGGTGGCTCGCGGAAGTTTATCTCCGACCTCAGCAGGATGCCGATGTGCACACGTGACTGGTGCGCGTGCACACTCAGATCGCGAGCGAATAACGGGCAAACCTTCCCTAATCGGGTAAGGGAAAGGTTGCCGACAATCCGTCCGCAACGCGCAGTGACATGTCTATTGTNNGGGCCCTAACGTTTCTGGATAGTTTCTGGTTTGCCGACTATCCGTCCGCAACGCGCGCGCAGTGACATGTCTATTGTCTCTTGCGGAATCGGGGGTCCGCCTGAGAGTACAGCCCAATGGCGTGAGCGTTTGCCAGCGCCCACGTTGGCTTACCAGATGTGCACGCGATCGTCCGGGGCGAGATAGAGCTTGTCTCCGGGCTTCACATCGAATGCGGCGTACCATGCGTCGAGGTTGCGCACGGTAGCTGGCCGGAACTGGTCGGGGGAGTGGGTGTCGGTCATCATTTGCTCCCGGAGAAAAGCTTCACTCGACTTTGATGCCCAGTTCTGTGCAAAGCTGAGGAAGAACTGCTGGTCGCCCGAGAGACCGTTCTGGACGGGAGCAACCTTGCCCGCGAGGGAGGCGCGGTACGCATCGTAGGCGGCGGTGAGGCCGGCGAGGTCGGCGATGTTTTCATTGAGCGTCTGCTTACCATTCACGGCAAGATCGGGAAAAGGTTGGTAGGTGTCGTACTGCGCGGCGAGTCTGGCGGTGGCCGCCTTGAAATGCGCCAGGTCGGCCGGTTGCCACCAGTTGCGCACACGACCTGTGGAATCGAATACGCTGCCTGTGGTGTCAAAGGTATGGCTGATTTCGTGCCCAATGACGGACCCAATGGCACCGTAGTTGACCGCATCCTGAGCCTGCGGGTCAAAGAACGGCGGTTGGAAATATGCGGCGGGAAAGTTGAGCGCGTTTTGCAGCGGCAACTCGCAGGCATTGACGGCTTGGGGATACAAGCACCACTCTCTGCGATCCGGGCAGGGCCTACTCGACCCGGGATCGTTGCGAATCTGTCCTCGATTGCTGGATCCTCCCACGATGGGGAAAGACAGCGATCGATCAGATTCGCACGGTCGCAGTCGAGGAGTGGTTGCGGGCGATTCCCCGGGGCGAACGGAACCAAGTCGAAGATCCGAAACACCATGAGCGCGCTCTACAACCACGCCATTCGATGGGAATTTACCGACAAGAATCCCATCACCGGCCCTGTCCGGGGATCAGGCGTGCGCCAGAGCGCGAAACGCGAACGCATCCCAGATCTGCTGGAGGTCGAAGAATTCCAACACCTCCAGGCCGACCTTCGACTGCGCGAGCGGATCCTGGTGTGGCTGGATATGACTTTGGCCCTGCGGCGCGGTGAGTTGGCCGGGCTCCGATGGGAGGACATTCACTTCGAGGAGTTGACCATAATGGCGCAGCGTTCGGTCGTAGACCAAGTAGTTGGAAAGGTTAAGACCGAAGCTTCGAAACGGCCGATCCCGATCGATCCTTTCATCGCGGAGGATCTGCTGTTGTGGTATCGAACCACGAAGTACAACCGACCCGAGGACTACGCCTTTGCAACGGACGCGCAGCGGGCCGGCAAGAAACGTGGCAAGCAGCCGGTTTGGTTGTCGAAGGTGATGCAGTACCACATCCAGCCCGCGGCAGGCGACTGGGTATCACCAAGCGCATAGGCTGGCACACATTCCGGCGCACCTACACGACTCTGCTACATGCGAATGGCGAATACGTGAAGGTCGTGCAGGAACTATTGCGTCATGGCTCGTCCCGGATCACGATGGACGTGTACGCCCAGGCGGTGACACCGGCCAAGCGCAGTGCGCAGGGAAAAGTTGTGGCGATGCTGCGGGAGACGAAGAAAGAAGAGAAATTGTGCTAAGAGTTGTGTGTCCCCGCTGTGTCCCCGGCGAAAAACGCGGTTACCAGCAAGTCTTTTATTTTGTTGGCGTCCCCGACGGGATTTGAACCCGTGTTACCGCCGTGAAAGGGCCGCAGCTTACGGTAAGTTGCTGAAACTACGCGACACGGATGGCTACCTGAAGCGGTTTCAGTAAGGGATGGAAACAGTTCGTGGATCATAAATGGAGCAAGAATTCGGTCACCCAAAAACGCAGCCCGGCATTCGGATATGGCGCACTCTTTCCGTCAAGAATTCTGAGCCTTAGAATTTGGCTGCGCTCGTCGGCGTCCTGATTCCGTCGCTATGGGGACTTTCAAGTTGTGTTCGGATGTTCGACCATTTCGTTCCGTTCACTTGTGTGACTCCAACTCCAACCAAGCGGCACATCC
>PMHI01000443.1:0-276 GCA_003156615.1 Acidobacteriaceae bacterium
AGAGATGGAGCACAGAATTGAGAGCCTCCTGAGAGAACTTCTCAATGCCCGAGGTTCCTGGCTCCGAACTTAGAGAGCTGGCTCAAATGCCAGAAATGGAGGATTTTATGACCCGTACTTACTCGCCCGCAAAGCTCCGTCTCGCGATCTGGTTCTCGGCATTGGCATTGGCATTGGCCTTCGGCGCCCCGGAGATGAGCGCCACCACGGTCACCTACATCGTAGGAACCTGCGTGAGCGGTACCCATTTCTCGACCATTCAAGCTGCCCTCGATG
>PMHI01000443.1:316-8637 GCA_003156615.1 Acidobacteriaceae bacterium
CGCAAGAGTTGAAGGCGGGTCAGCTAGCGCAATCGCTCAGATCTACGTCGACCACGTGAGCGGCGGCTCCGTAAATCTGTCCAACCTAGCTGTGACCGGCGACGGTTTCGGCGCGTTGGACGGGCAAGGTGCTGATTTTTTTATCGGGGTAGTCTACGAGGAGTCCTCGGGAACGATCAACCAGGTGATGACATGGGCCCAGGATAACAACAGCGGGAATCACGATGTAAATGGCTGGGGAATATGGATCGAGGGTGGCAGTTCCAACCCCTCGGTCACAGTGGAGAACTCCAGCGTGCACAATTTTAGTTCGGGCGGCATCTTTGCCATCGGCGAGACAACGGCGCCGGATCTCACAGTAGCGATCAAGAACAATTTCGTTTCTTCGGTCTACGAAGGCGACAACAACATCGTGGTGTATCAGGGTACCAACCCCACGGTCAGCGGCAACACCGTGATCGGCGGCGTGTACGGAATCTTCATTACTTCGCCGACGGGATCGATCACGGGCAACACGTTCCTCGGCAGTCAAACTGGAATCGCGTTAACCGCCGATGGCCCGTCGGTGACATCAAACAATGTCTACGGCGCCACAGAGTACGGTATCGCTGTGAGTGCGACTCTGAAAAAATCGATAGTCGAGAAAAACATAATCAGGAACGTGCAGTCTGCCAGCTCAAGTGACAGTGATGGGACAGGAATCGAGCTCGGCTGCAACAATATAAGTTCCAGCCAGGTGAATTCGAATACGATCATAGACGCGTTTGCTGGATATGGGGATGCGCCTGCCGGATTCGGTGGCAGCAACACCTATGTCGGCTTGTTCTCCGATGTCGCGACTTGCGCCAGCGATAGTGTTTCCCGCAAAGCGAGCCCTGCGCCTCACCTGAAGTTGCTGGGGCAATCGCCGCAGCAATGACGGCTGATCTCCGATAAGGACTAGGGCGCGGCGAAATCCAAGCCGTGCCCTACTTTCATCCTAAGGTCTTTGCTTACACGCGAATCGAATCCCTTAATCGAAATCCCTTAGAACCGTGATACTTCGGGCAGTTAGCCATTGCGGACGGACTCTTCGGGCTCACACGAAACTCGATCCCGAACCAGACCGTGCAGCCCTTCGAACCGCTTGCGCATGTCGGTGACCCCGGCGGCCAGATAGATCCGTGTGGCCTGACCCAGTCCAAACACGGCTTAGCCCGTTCCAGCAAACTCACAACGCGTTCAAACGTGGCCGCGTCAAAATCACGTTGCACCTCGATTCGACGACCGCCCGACAGCACCACGGCCAGCCCGCAACTCGGTTCGTGCTGCGTCGGCGACTTCCTGGCTGCCAACTCCACGGGCACCAAACCACCGCCCGAGGAGATTGGCTTACGCCTTTTCTTCCAACGCAGTTTCTTTCGATGGCGATACAGTGTGCTGAAGCTCAAACCTCGACTCTGGCAAAACTCGCTCCGCCGCATACTGCTACTCACAAACTCGGCCACCAACTGCTGAACTTCTGCGCGTGTACGTCGCTTGGGTGTTGACAACTCTGTTTTTCCGGTCATCCGGACACTTCAACACAGTCCCCGCTAATCGAACAGGTGTGTTGGTCAGTGCCCTCTCAGATTCTGCGTAGAGGTCATGAGGAATTCCGCCATTCCACCTGGCCGGAAACAGGAGTCTTCGGCCATACTGGAACGGCGCTTGAACATGACTGGAAAACGCAGTTCCCAAGAAGCAAAACTGCAAACGGTTTTTGGCCAGGCACGCAAACTTCGAAATATTGCGAGCTGGACTCTATGCTGGCGTGTCCACGCTTGATCAGCAGACCTTCCCTTGGGCAGTATCGGGACCGAGCACTTGGAGTTTAAGATGAAGGTCAAACAAGCCCGAGAGGCGGCCCGACAGTGGGTGCTTGAGGAGGTCAGCGGTATCCCAGGCTTCTGCGGAGCTTACACTGCCGGTTCGACGAATTGGCTCCCCGATGACGGCGATCTGACGAAAACGTCAGATTTCGATATCATGGTCGTCCTCGCAGAGCTAAGCCGAGCCGGCAAGCGTGGCAAGTTCATTTATCGGGACACGCTGATTGAAGTCTCTTACCTGAGTAACGATCAGCTTCGTTCCTCTGACCTGGTTTTGAGCGATTACCATCTGGCCCCGAGCCTCCGGACGACGAATATCATTCTCGATCCACTGGGCCATCTGACTGCGCTCCTGACGGCGATGCGCTGCGACTATGCCAAGCGGCGGTGGGTCCGTGCGCGTTGCGCCAACGCCAGGAACAAAGTCCTGGGATATCTCCGATCGATCAATGAGGGATCGCCTCTTTATGATCAAGTGATGGCGTGCCTGTTCGCGGCAGGAATAACCACCCACGTACTGCTCGCAGCGGGTTTGAGGAACCCCACAGTACGTGCACGGTATATGGCGGCGCGCGAGCTATTGGCTGACTACGGTCGTCTGGAATTCCAGGACGCGCTGTTGGACCTGCTGGGTTGTGCTCAAATCAGCCGGGGACGAGTTGACCAGCACCTTGCCACGCTCACGCACATCTTCGACGCAGCCAAGGAAGCAATCAGGACACCGTTTCCCTTCGCATCAGACATTAGCGACAGCGCCCGCCCCATAGCAATTGATGGAAGCCTGGACCTGATTGAGCGCGGCTACCATAGGGAGGCGATGTTCTGGATCGCCGTCACCCATTCCAGGTGTCACAAGGCCCTCTCCCGCGATGGGTCGGAGGAAATGAAGCCGAGTTTCAGGAACAGCTACAGGGACCTGGTATCCGATCTCGGCGTACCGTCATTCACTGAGATTCGGCAGCGCTGTGCAGAGATCGAGCGAGTCCTTCCCCGAGTTTGGGAGGTAGCAGAAACCATTATGTCAGCCAACCCGGGAATCGAGGATGACTGATGCCGGACATCGGTCCACCAAACTGATCCGGAATGACCGTATCCCTCCTCGATTCCCTTAGAGCAGGCAGGCTTGTCCGAAAGCTCATGATGCAATTACGAGTGGTGGGGTGGAATTCTGGGAAAACCTACAACCGTTACTATTGCGGCAGCCCAACTTTACCTACGAGTTCGGCAAATCGTGGGTCGGAACGCACCGCATCGAGGCGGAAGTCGGTCCTCAGACTCTCAACCTGGTAGTCGCGCTCTTCGTAGGCGGCGTTGAGCCACCGAAAGGCTTCGTCCTTTTCTCCCAACCCGGCGTAGAAAACGGCGATGTCATACGCGGACCAATAGCTCGCCTTCCGCTGCGCTTGCCGGACCTCAATGCCTTTGGTCAGCGCGCCCTTCCAGCCTCCAGAATGAAAGCCTTGTTCCAGAGCAGAGGCAAACTCAGCGTCCTTCGGGTTCCCATCCAGTTCCCCGAGGATCTTGAATTCTTCCACTGTCTTCGGGTACATAGCTTTGCCCCAATAGGCAAGAGCCAAACAATTGTGGGCCTGGGCGAATGCGGGGTTCTCACTGGCCACTTTTTGGCAGGTGGCAATGGCATCGTCGTAGCTTCGTACCGCGATTTGAACCAATCCCACACTCTCAGTAATGATCGGGGAGAGTGGATCGAGCTGGTGGGCGCGATTCATTTCGTCCAACGCCTCCTGCTCCCGGCCGCCAATCCAGCCAATGTCCTGCCCATGCCATTGGCGGGCCGAGGCGTCGTTCGGATCAAGTTCTAAAGCCTTTTTGTACTCGGCTTCCCCCCCGGCAAAGTCCCAGTCAAACTCCATGTAGTTGGCACCCAGAACGGCACGGGGATGAGCCAGCGTCGGATCCAGCTCCAGCGCCTTGCGCGCCGCCGCATTCGACTTGGGAATGACATCGCTCGATTTCGCGCCATACACCGGATAAACCGTATACACATCGGCCAGACCCGAATATGCCAACGCGTAGCCGGGGTCCTTGGCAATGGCCCGATTGAAAAACGAAATGGCTGACTCCAGGTCTGCGGCCGTTCGTTTATTCCAGGCGTAGCGTCCCTTTAAATACAGCTCATAGGCTTCGGGATTCTGTGTGCCCTGCTTGGTGACCGACTGTTTCTCGGAACTGCTCATCCCCGAGCGCAATTTCGCCGCCAGATCGCCAGCAATCTGCTGCTCCAGCACGATGATTTGCGTGCTCTTGCCGCTGTAGAGCTGTCCCCAAAGCTCCGTGTTGTCGCGGACGTCGGTCAGTTCAGCGCTGACTTCCACGTTATCGCCATGCGGCGTTACGCGCCCGCTGACCAAGGCCGATACACCCAGCTCACTGCCGGCCTTCTGCGCGTCTACATCCTTTCCTTTATAGCGAAAGACCGAGTTGCGTGACTTCACCTTCAGGTCGGGAACGTGGGTCAGGCTGGCAATCAGGGACTCTGTGATGCCGTCGCTCAGGTAGTCAACGGCGGCATCACCGCTGACGTTAGCAAAAGGAAGAACGGCAATCGAATCAATCTGCGCTGCCCTACCAGGCCGCAGGTACCACGCGAAAGCAGCCACCAGAGCGACAACGGCAACGCCCGCGGCAATCCAAACCCAGGACTTGTTGCGCTTCACCTCCGGCGCCGCCTGCACCGCGACTCTGCTCGATTCGCTTTGCCTCTTCAGACGCTTGAGGTCAGCCAGCAGGTCGGATGCGTGCTGGTAGCGGNNGCCCGGTTCAGGATTGATTCGAAGATCACTCCTGAAGTGTCGCCGCGAAACGGCAGGGCGCCCGTCGCCATTTCATAGAGCACCACGCCAAACGAGAACAGATCTGTGCGAGCATCCAATTCTTTTCCCCGCACCTGTTCGGGCGACATGTATGCGACCGTACCGAGTGCCGTGCCGGGACTGGTCAGCTGGGCGGCGGGGCCGACGTCGGCCGTGGCTTCCAGCATCACTGCACTTTCAGGAATTCGCGCGCCGGTGGAGGAAACCTTCGCCAGTCCGAAGTCGAGAATCTTGCCATGCTCCTCGGCCGTCACAAAAATGTTGGCCGGCTTGATGTCACGGTGGATCACGCCCTTGGAGTGCGCCGCATTCAGGGCGTCGGCTATTTCGATGCCCAGGGCGAGCACCGTCTCGCTTTCCATCGGCTTGCCGCCAATGCGATGCTTCAGCGTCTCGCCGTCGAGAAACTCCATGGCGATGAACGACTGATCCCCGCTTTTGCCGATTTCGTAAATGGTGCAGATGTTGGGATGATTCAGGGCAGAAGCCGCGCGTGCCTCGCGACGAAACCGTTCCAGGGCCTGCGGGTCCTCGGACATTTCATCGGGCAGGAATTTGAGCGCGACGAAGCGGCCCAGTTCGGTGTCCTCGGCTTTGTAGACCACGCCCATGCCGCCGCCACCGAGCTTTTCAACGATGCGGTAGTGCGAGATGGTTTGGCCGATCACTAGGAGACCCAGTTCCGATTCATTCAGCGTTTCTACTTCTTCTTCAACTCTGCCGTCCAGTTTTGAATTACGGTCAGCGGCAGCTTGCCGGTGTCGCCGGTGGTGATTTCTAGCAACCGCTGGCCGTCGCGGGTAATGTCGTACTGTCGGGCGGCGGTGTTGGGAGAAAGATCGGTCGCTTCAAAGAGCACCCGAATTTCTCCCACTGCGATGCTCGACCCATGACCATCCAGCTGGGCCGCAAAGGTTTCGTCCGTGCCCAGCGCCTGAAACACGACCTCCTTACCGTCGCGACTCCAGCGCGGCACAATGCCGTTGCTCGAGGAGAGCTGCCATTTCGCCCCCGTCCACGGGAAGGGCGCAACGTAGATTTCCGCGACGCCGGTCTCGCTGGACTGGTAGGCGACCCAGCGGCCATCCGGCGAGAACTGCGCGAACTGCTGATCCCCGGCTCCGGCCGCATAAGCGAAGGGCTTGCCGCCAGACAGCGGCAACGCCCAAATATGGATGCCATTTCCACTTCCATAGGTGCCGGAGGCATAGAGCAGGTAGCGGCCATCCGGCGACCAATCCCACAGCCCTTGCTGCGCGCCGCCGAGTGCAATATCCACCGGCATCAACAGCTTCGCCTGCCCCGAGCCGTCGGCTGCCTTCACCATCACGTCGTAGCGCTTTCCGCCAGGTTCGGCGGCAAGGAAGGCGATTTGTTTTCCGTCATGCGACCAGACCGGACTGTTCGTGTCATCGTTTGCAAATGTGAACCGGGTCCGCGTGTTGTGCTCCAGATCGTAAATCCAAATCACGCCCATGGGATTCCCAATGGCGACGGCCGCTTTCTTGCCGTCCGGGGAAAGCTCGATCTCGTTATACATATCCGGCCCCATGACGTTTCCGGTTTCTTTCCCGCTCCGGTCCATCCACGTGAGCCGCAGGCCCGCGCCTCCTGAGGCGGGTTGGTAAATCAGCAGATTCTCCGATACCGAAAAGGTTGCGCGCCATACCGCCAGGTCGGCTTGCACGTCGTCGTTGAGCACAGTGGCCTGGCCCTTCAATTCGCCGGCGGAAGGGTCGAAGGGCTGGGCGAGCAGCGTATTGTCGCGTACATAGAGCAGATAGCCGGAAGCGTAAACGGCGCTGAAAAACGTATGCAACAGTTGCTTGTTTTGTTTTCCGTCGAGCGAAGCCCAGAACAGCGCGGTATCAGCTCCGGCGGGAGCCGAGTGGTTGGCGGCGAAATAAATGAAGTGCTGCCCGTCGGGCATGAACTGCGGCCAGCGATGCGTAGTGTAATGGCCGCTCAATTTGGTCAGAGCCACGGGAGTTCCACCGGTGGCGGGTACGCGGGACAGAGGCTCGGTGGGAAACGACTCGAACGCGATCGTGCCGTCTTTACTCCAGGCTCCTCCGCGCGCGCTGATCTCGTCGCAAACGATCACCGCCGGGCCGCCGGCAACGTCAATGCGCTTGAGCTTGCCGTCGGCGAAGAAGCCGACAGAGCGGTTGTCTGGCGACCAGAATGGCCAGATCCCTCCTTGCGTGCCGGGTAGAGGTTGCGGTGCGAGCTTGTCGAGCGAGCGCAGGTAGAGTTGCGTCTTACCCTCAGCCTTCGCCGAAAAAACGATCTGCGTCCCATCGGGAGAGAGGACCGGCGGGCCGCCGCTGTCGCCGACAAAGTTGAACTGGAGTTTCTCCGAGGGCGCGATTTGGGTGCGGATGACGGCCTGCGTCTGGCGGAAAACGAAGTGCATGACCGCAGTCGCAATCGCAGCCAGCGCGCAAACGGCGGTGATGACCCAGGGCCAGAGCGGGTGTTTTCTGGGAGTGCTGGCTGCCGGCGAAGTTTCCGCCGGTGACAGTCCCCCACCCTCGGCAATCCATTTCAACTCGCTGGCCAGATCGCCGGCGTTCTGCCAGCGTGCGTCGGGATCCTTCGCCAGACATTTTCTGATCAGGCGCTCCAGCGCAGGTGGAGCGACGGGTTCGGTCTTGATCGGTTCCGGCTCCTTTTCCAAAATCGCCGCCATCACCGACACGGCGGTTTTGCCCTCAAATGCGCGCTTGCCGCTGATCATTTCGTAGAGCACCACACCCAGGCTGAAAATGTCGCTGCGCGCGTCAGCCTCCTTGCCTTCGACCTGCTCGGGCGCCATGTACTGGAAGGTTCCGATGATGGTTCCCTGCTGGGTGAGCGGAGTCGGGTGCGAACTGGTCACCGTCGCGGTGAGTTCTACCGAAGTTGCTTGGGGCGCCGGGACTCCTTTCGCCAATCCAAAATCCATCAGCTTGGCGCCCGACTTGGTCAGCATGATGTTGCCGGGTTTCAGATCGCGGTGGACCACGCCAGTGCGATGCGCCTTGTCCAGAGCTTCGCCGATCTCAACGCCGAACTGCAGCACCTGCGGCAGCGGCAGAGGGCCTTTGCGCAGGCGGTCGGAAAGAGTTTCGCCTTCGAGAAACTCCATGACCAGATAGTCAGTTCCATTCTGATGGCCAATATCGTGCAAAGTGCAGATGTGGGGATGATTCAGCGACGAAATCGCCCGTGCCTCGCGCTCAAAGCGCTGCCGGGCTTCGGGAGACGAGAGATGAGAAGGAAGAATCTTAACCGCAACCGTGCGATCGAGGCGGGTGTCGCGCGCGCGGTAAACCTCGCCCATGCCGCCTGCACCGATGGCGGAGATGATTTCATAGGGGCCGAGCTTTGTGCCAGAAGTGAGTGGCATCGTGTGGGGGTCATTATATATGGGCGGTTACCGTGGGGGCTGTGGCGCCGAGATCAACGCTACTCACAACTCGAGAGGCAAGAATTTCGCTCGTGACAGCAAAAAACCCTGAAACATAGGGTCACACCGGGTAAACCGTGAGCGACTTCAAGGACTCGCTCAGCTCACTGAAACAGGTTTATCCGAGAATGTGGGCGCGTCGATCTTGGGTCGTAATAGGCTCGGACCGGAAGGGGCAGACGGTAT
>PMHI01000443.1:8676-15603 GCA_003156615.1 Acidobacteriaceae bacterium
CCGGGTCAAGCGTGCCACAGCGAAGCCAGCGCTCGTCTTTTAACAAACTATGGAACTCAGGCAGGAATTCGTTCCGGAGCGGCGGCGATGTTTGCGGCAGATGGTGCACGCGCCGGCGTTCGCCAGTTTTGATGGCGTGAGCGGTGGGATGGTTCTGGATTTGAGCGAGGAAGGCTTGTCGATGGAGATGGGTCATCCGCTCGATGGCATTGACAGGGAACGGCTAGTGCGGCTGGAGATTGATCTCTCACCGAGTGGACGCATAGAAACTACGGGCTACATCGCCTGGGCCGATGCGCTGGGACGGGCGGGAGTGCGCTTCTCGGACTTGCCCGAGGATGCGCGGCGCAGATTGAACGAGTGGTTGACGGTGAATGCCGGAGCACCCAGCCACATGGCGCCGAAGGTTGCGCTGGGCCGAGCATGGGGTTGGGGCGCGGGACCAAAGTCTGTCGGGAGCGGGGATCGGGGGCACATGTCCATCAGTTTGGAGGCGGACACGGAGGCGTCGGGAGCAGGAGCGGGGAAAAACGGAAAGGAACGTCACAATTCGGCGACGGTGCAGTACGAATTCAGTTCGCTCGGAACGGATCTGAACTCGGCGCTACGGCTGATTGGAGAGCGGGCGCTGACGCTGACGCGAGGCACAGGCGCGGCGATTGCGCTGGTTCATAAGAGCGGGGTGGTGGTGTGCCGGGCCAGTGTGGGGGCGAGCGCGCCGGCGCTGGGAACGCCGCTGGATCTGGACTCCGGGCTGTCAGGCGAGTGCTTCCGCGCCGGAAAAACTTTGCGCTGCGACGATACGGAGAACGATCCGCGAGTGGATTTGGAAAGCTGCCGCAGGTTGGGCGTGCGCTCGATGTTGGCGGCGCCGGTGCGTTTTGAGCGCTCCACGATAGGGCTGCTCATGGTGTTCGCGCCGGAGCCTTTCAATTTTGATGAGGGCGATGTGGCCGTGACGGAAAGCCTGGCGCACACCGTGGTGCGGAGCATGCGGCAGGCAGAGGCCAGTTAGGCGGAGAATCTGGCCGGGCTANNCCCTGGGCTTCTCAGGCGGCTGCTTGTCGTTGGTAGGCGGGAACGAATGACTCGGCTACAAAGGTTTCATACGATGTCGGGTTCGTGTTGCGGGAGGTGCGAGGTTCAAGCGTCCGCATGTGGCCCGAGTTCAGTGCGCCTGCCATTTCGAGTATTAGTCCGGCCATGGCATCGGACATCCCCATCTGAACCATCGCAGATCGAACCTGATCGTCGGGGGCATGGACGTATCCGAGATCGGGTTTGCCGATGGCGTGGCCGATGATGGTGGCAACTTCGGTGTAGTCGAGATCGCGCTCACCCTGCAGTTCGTGGGTCTGCTTGCCGCGGAAGGTCAGGAGTGAGAGAGCATTGGCGGCTGCCGCTCCGATGTCGCGAGCGGCGATGATGGGAAGTTTCAGGCCGGGGCGAACCGGACCGATCACGGAGCCGGCCATGCGAATGGCGGCAACCTGCGGCAGTGTGTTTTCCATGAAGTAGCCGGCACGCAGATGAAGTACGTTGGCAGTATCGATGTGATTGAGTTTTTGCTCGAGGTTGTGGAGGCCGACGACAGGCCCGGTTCCTTTAGTTTTATCGGCTCCAAAACTGCTGAGCGAAACGACATTCTGGATTCCCGTGTTTTTCACGGCGGCCGCGATGGCATCGCTGACACGCTCCTCGTAACCGAGGGGGTCGGTACTGGCGTGGTTGGGTGGAATCATGACATAGGCTGAGTCTGCGTGCTGGAAGGCATTGGTGAGGGCGGATGCATCGGTGACGTCGGCGACGAATATCTCGGCGCCCTGCGCCGCGTGGGATTGCAAACGAGCTGCGTCTCTGCCGATGACGCGAACCTTCTGCTGGCGGGCAAGAAGATTTTGCGCCACGATATGTCCTGTGTTGCCGCTTGCTCCAAGAACAACGTACATGGTGACCTCCATTCTGGGATTGGATGCTCCCGGATGGGTTTGGGGTCCAGGGCGGACGCGCGCGGTGGTGCAGTTGTGGGAAATACGCAGGAACCTTTCACTTCTTGGGGAAAGTCCTTTCAGCCTTCCTGGGTCGATTTCTTGACCGTCGGTGCAGTGCACATGGACAGAAGGACAGAAGGCCCAAAATCCCCACCCCTTCGGCTTCGCTCAGGGGCAGGCTCTTGCCGCAAAGAACCCGGCAAGGATGGGTACCCGCCGCCCGTGTCAGTCAGGATTTCTTCGCAGGTTTGAGCGATTGCCAATCCTTTTCGCTTAGGGCGCGGCCGAGGGTGCTGAATTCGCCGGCGCCTTGAAGGAATTCTCCACCGTCCATACGGATTACTTCCCCATTGATGTAAGACGAGCCCTCGCTTATCAGGAATACGGCTAGATTTGCCAACTCTTCTTTCGTGCCGAAGCGGTGCATGGGATTGCGGTCTAACGCGAACACCTCCAGTTCGGGACGCGGCAGGAGGCGGGAGAACGCGCCTTGCGTGGGAATNNGGGCCGGGAGCGATGGCGTTCATGCGGATGCCGCGATTGCCCCACTCGACGGCGAGACTGCGGGTGAGGGCTTCGACTCCGGCTTTGGAGATGGCTGAGGGAACTACGTAGGCTGAGCCTACCGGGGCGTAGGTGGCGGAGATGCTCAGAACGGTGCCGGGGTAGCTCGATTTGAGCCAGCGGCGTCCGCAGGACATGGTGGCGTGAAGTGTGCCGAGGAGCACGATGCCGATCACGGAATCGAAGGCGCGCGGGGAAAGTTCTTCGGTGCGGGCGATGAAGTTGCCGGCGGCGTTATTGACTAGAACGTCAAGGGGGCCGGCTTGCCAGATGGCGTCGACCATCGACTCGACTTGGTCTAGATGGCGAACGTCGCACCGAAGCGCGTGGATGGGGCCTTGAGCGGAAAGTTCGGTTGCCGTTTTCTGCAGCACTTCCTCGCGACGGCCGCAGATGTAGACTGTGGCGCCTAACTGGAGGAAGCGGTGAGCCATGGCTTTGCCGAGTCCGGTGCCGCCGCCGGTGATGAGGATGCGCTTGTTGCGGAGAAGGTCGGTTCGGAACATAAGTATGTTTGTCTCGGTCAGGGATTGCGTAATTGGGTAATCGGGCATTTGTATTTGGGAACCTTAAGACCCGGAAGGGCGATTTTCAATTGCAAAACTACCAAATTATTCAATTGCCAAATTACCGGTCGCACGCCAGGCGGAAGCCATAGTCGGCGTAGTGGAAGTCGGGAGGGATGCTCGAGCGGGCGGAGCAGCGGGAGACTTTTACGTGATGGCGCCAGGATCCGCCGCGGGAGGCTTTGCGCGGGCCGATTCCTGAGCGAGGCTCAGGGCCCCCGGGATTGCGCTCGGGCGAGGTGGCGTAGTAGTTGGGGTCGTACCAGTCGTTGCACCACTCGTGGACGTTGTCGCAAAGGTTGTAGAGGCCGAAGGCGTTGGGCGCGTAGTGCGCCACGGGCTCGGGGCCGGTTTGCCAGCGCACGGCGTAGTTGGGCAGTGCTTGCGGCGGGTCGTTGCCCCAGGGGAAATCGTTTTGTTCGAGATCGGCGCGAGCGGCGCGCTCCCACTCGGCTTCGGTGGGAAGACGGTAGGCGCGGATGGTTTGCTCGGCTAGCCAATGGCAGTAGCGGTCGGCGTCGAACCAGGAGACTCCGGTTACGGGCTGCTGCGGGTGATTGAAATTCTGGTCGTGCCAGAAGGGTGGAGGATCAGATGCGGTGGAGCGCAGGAAGAGCGCGTATTCGGCGTTGGTGACTTGCGTGGCGGCGAGGCGGAAGGCGTCGATCCAGACGCGGTGGACGGGACGTTCGCAATCCTGGCCGGAGGCGGAGCCCATGAGAAACCAGCCCTCTAGGATGGAGACGAGCGCGGGCTCGGTGGAGGGTGGTGCGCCGAGTTGGGGGTACGAACGAGTTGCCGCCATGGTTCAAGAGTAGCAGCTTGACCGGTGTGGCGCGGGCAGGAGCGCCCGCTCCACACGATCTTTCCTAGCGCTTGGCCGCTATCGGGGCTCGGGCTGTCTCGGGAGGCGCGGTCGGCATCGTTGTAACTCGGGCACTTTGAGTTT
Organism: Acidobacteriaceae bacterium; assembly: GCA_003156615.1. The sequence continues at coordinate 12,747 of PMHI01000443.1, forward strand.
GCGGCGAAGTCTGCGCTCCCGCCGCCGGTTGGGGATGAGCCGGCGTTGCAATCAATCCCAGCGCTTTGCGCACTTCCGTGTCGAGCTTGGCCATGGTGTCCTTGTTGTCTTTGAGGAACTGGCGGGCGTTTTCGCGGCCTTGGCCGATGCGCTCGCCTTTGTAGCTGAACCACGATCCGGATTTTTCGAGAATGTTGTTGTTCACCGCGATATCGAGCAGGTCACCTTCGCGGGAAATGCCTTCGCCGTAGAGAATATCGAACTCGGCTTCACGGAACGGCGCGGCCACTTTGTTCTTCACTACTTTTACGCGGGTGCGCGAGCCGGTGACTACGTCGCCATCCTTGATGGCTGCGATGCGGCGAATATCCACGCGCACCGACGAATAAAACTTGAGCGCGCGGCCGCCCGTGGTGGTTTCCGGATTCCCGAACATCACGCCGATTTTTTCGCGGATCTGGTTGATGAAGATCAGGCAGGTGCGCGACTTGGAAACCGTTCCCGTCAGCTTGCGCAGCGCCTGCGACATCAGCCGGGCCTGCAGGCCCATGTGGCTGTCGCCCATTTCGCCGTCGAGTTCGGCCTTGGGCACGAGCGCCGCCACCGAATCGACCACCAGCACGTCGATGGCGTTTGAGCGCACCAGCGCTTCCGTAATCTCAAGCGCCTGCTCGCCGTAGTCGGGTTGCGAAACCAGCAGGTTGTCGACGTCGACGCCCAGCTTCTTGGCGTAGCCGGGATCGAGCGCGTGCTCGGCATCCACGAATGCGGCCATGCCGCCGGTCTTCTGCGCCTCGGCAATCACTTGCAGTGTGATAGTGGTCTTGCCGGAAGACTCCGGTCCGAAGACTTCGATCACGCGTCCGCGGGGAAAGCCGCCGACACCGAGCGCCGCGTCAAACGAGATGGCTCCGGTCGAGATCACCGCGATGGGGACGATCGCTTCCTTCGACCCCAGACGCATGATCGAGCCTTTGCCAAACTGCTTTTCAATCTGCGAAACCGCTAACTCAATTGCCTTGCCCCGTTCATCCGCCATGGGAGTATGGCTCCTTTAAGAGTGCAGACTTAGTCTGCCGGGATTATACATTTATGCTGGAGCGAATAAAAGGCGAATTTTAAGGAACTAACGGTGGGAATCGTCCCGACAGGGAGGGTGCGGAACGATGGCCATGGAATCTCCCGGACGGCGAGATTCAATCGTGCAGGATGATTGGTCGCGCTGAGCCTGAGGCCAAGCTTATGGCAGCAACCAACCCCAACCAATGGAACGGCAAGTGTCTCGCCGCGGATTCGAGACCGTTCCTTACCTCTGCAGCAAATCCACCGGTGCCGTCACATCGTGCACGCGGAAATACTTGGCCAGCGCGGGACACTTCCGCGCCACGGCCTCATACATCGCATAGGCGACGTTGCGGTAGGAAACGTGGCCCGCGGGCGCCGTGCGCAGCTCGGAGATGTAGACGACCTCGGCGAAATCCATCTTGAACAGGGCGCGCTTGCGATAGGCCAGCGGGATCGCGTACTGCGAATTCTCCTGCGCCTCGGGCGCATTGCGCGCGGCTAGCTTTTCTATCGCGGTTTGGGTGCGGCGCATGGCGGCATCGTAGCGGCCGTGCACACCGGCGTCTTCTAGATCGAGGAGCGCTTCGTAGCCGTGCTGCGCGGTGAATCCCTGCATAACTTGGATGCAGCGGCGGTGACGGTGCATGTCGCGGAAGCCGCCCGTATCCATGAGGATGTCGAAGCGGAACTGCTGGCCGGCGCGGAAGGCGCGCAGCATTTGGTCGTGCTTGCCGCGATGGCGCAGGCCGAGATCGATGATCTCGCGGCGATATCGCTCGCCTGAAACCTGCAGCGCCTGCCGCACCTGGCGGTAAGAATGGTGGCAGTGCTCGTAGAGCAGCGTGGTGGCGATCTCGACTTCGAGCGGCTCTTCGTCGAGCAGATCGACGATTGCCTTCGCCGGCGCGACCGACTCGCTCTTCATCAGCTCGCGCGCGGCCTGCCGCAACTCGCGCCGGGTTTCCATTTCATACGGGTTCGGATCAGCGTACTTCACCAGAGTGGGCGCGACTCGAACCTCGCGCAGCAGTTCCTGTTCGGCCCGAGCCCCGAGCTCCGGGCTCAGTGTCCGAATCTCCTTCACCAAATCTCGCAGCGACTCGGCATTCACATTATAGGCGGCGGAGGTTGCCGCCTTCTTCAACGACTCTCCGAGAACGCGCACTTCTTTGTGCGTGTGCGAGAGTAGGTGCGCCACCTGCGATTCCAGCGTGCGCGCGTTGACGATTTCGCCGAGCGAGGTATTCGTGGCCAGCGGCAACAGGTAGCGCGTGATGTCGAAGGCCCGCGCCTTCAGCGTGCGCTCGTAAGCATCCTGCTTCATCTCGGCAGGCTTGGGCGTGATGCCGATCAGGTGCTGGGTCATGTGTGCGGAGAGCGCTTGGTATTCGGCAAAAAGAAAATCCAGCGTCTCACAGTAGAGCGCGCGGGCTTCGTCGTCGGCGCCGAAATCGGGCGTGTAGTAGCCGCTCTTGTTGAAATCCTGATAGCGGGTGGAGCGCTCCTGGCCGTCCCAGCGCTGTTCGTCGGCCAATTCGATGGCAGCGAGAATGGAGAGTCGCTCGATGGCGAGGGCAATGTGCGCCAGGTCGGCAATCGAGCGATGACCGTAGTGAAAGTAGAACGTGTTGAGAAATTTCTCCGCCTTCTGCTGGTTGATCTCACGCAGCGACTCCTTCATCGACAGCGCCGAGCGTGAATACTTCGCCATGGCGTAGGCCTGAATCTCGGGCTCAACACCGTAGACGGCGAAGACTTCGGTCAAAGGCTCCTGCTCCCGCGAGTGGTCCCG
>PMHI01000681.1:0-10320 GCA_003156615.1 Acidobacteriaceae bacterium
TCCAACCGGTACTGTCTTACTTTTTGATGGCTCGACGGTCGTGGCGAGCGGCACGGTTACGAATGGACGTGCCTCGATCGCCGTTTTGTCGCTGCCAGTTGGCGCAAACTCGGTCACTGCGGAATACACAGGAGGCGGGGGCTTCGCCTCGAGTTCGTCCACGCCGCTTACCCAGACAGTGAGCACTGCAACCACCACTACTACTGTGACTTCATCCATCAATCCCGCAATCATCAACCAGTCCGTCAGGTTCACCGCGACCATCACCAGCCAGTTCGGCGGCGCAGCAACAGGCTCTGCGATCTTCTACTCGGGGTCGCACACGCTGGGAAGGGCTTCGCTCAGCGGTAATCTCGCAACTCTGACCACCTCATTCGCAGCTGGAGGAACTTATTCGATCTCTGCGAAATACATTGGCAATCGGAATAACGCAGGCAGCACCTCCTCCATTTTCAGCCAGGAGGTCAACACGACTAGGTCCGCCACTTCCACCGCGCTTGCCTCATCGACCCTCCACCCCTCAACCTACGGTCGAGCCATAACCTTCACAGCCACCGTGAGCTCGGCCGGGAGAACTCCGCCCAACGGGGAAACCGTCACGTTCTATTGGATCGAAACAGAAAACGAAACTGACGGCCTGTATGTTCTCGGTACCGCTCCGATGACCGGAGGCATCGCCTCTCTGACGACCTCCTCGCTGCAGTCAGGCATCTTCACCATTTCAGCCGCCTACCTTGGCGACGCCAACTTCTCCGGCAGCACTTCGTCCAGTTTGCAGCAGGCGGTTGATACCAGCAGCCAGTCCGCGACCAGGACAGCTCTCACCTCCAGCCTGAATCCGTCCATCTATGGGCAAAAGGTAACTTGGACCGCAACCGTGAAGACTTCCGGCTCAACCACCCCCACCGGAAAAGTAGACTTCAACTGGGGCGACTTCTACGTAGGCACAGCCGCGCTGAACTCCAGCGGTGTAGCCACCCTGACCAGGTCAATCCTAAGTGCCGATGCCTACCCGATGTTCGCCGTGTACACGGGAGACGCGAACAACGGGCGCAGTGCGTCCCCTATTCTGAACCAGGTGATAACGCAAACCACGAGCGCGGCGNNACGGCCACGCCCGCCGGCCCGGTGACCTTTACCGCGGGGAAGACTATGCTGGGGAGTGTGGAACTCATCGACGGCAAAGCGACGTTCACCACCTCGACGCTGGCCGTAGGCTCGACCACAGTCACCGTGACCTACCCATGGGACTCCGACATCTCCAGCAGTTCAGCCTCGGTAACCCAGGTTGTGGAGCAATAACAGTCGGCTCACTCTCTAAAGGAGCGGGATGCGAAGATCGGAACGGCTCGTAAGCAAATATCCTTAATAAGCACGACTTGGACGCGCGTCAGGGCCCCTGCATTCGATTTACCTGAAGGAGGTTCTACCATGACCAGTCAGCGTACCCTCACCAGCCGCATTCTCATCGACTTCACTCTGTCCATCGCAGTCCTCAGCGTCCTGCTCGCCCTCGCTGCCTCAGCCCAGCAAGCGCACACAGCCCAGCCCTCCGCGAAGCCTTCCACAGTGCCCGCATCGGCAGATCAAGCCAGGATTCTCGACAGCTACGGCAAGTTGCCGCTGAGCTTCGAAGCAAACCATGGGCAGACCGACGCGCGAGTAAAGTTTCTTTCGCGTACCAGCGGCTACTCGCTTTTCCTCACTGCGGATGAAGCAGTGGTAGCGTTGCGCGGGAGCGAGACGGATACGAATAACGCGAAGATCGCGGACAAGGCCCATACCTTGCAGGCCGGCGTGCCCGCTCCCAAAGCCGGCGCCGTACTGGGCATGAAGCTTCGCAACGCCAATCCTACGGCAGAGGTTACTGGCGTGGACGAACTGGCGGGTACGAGCAACTACTTTATCGGCAACGATCCGGCGAAGTGGCGGACGAGTGTTCCCAGGTACGCGAAGGTGAAGTACGAGGGGATTTATTCCGGCATCGATCTGGTTTACTACGGCAACCAGCGGCAGCTTGAGTACGACTTTGTCGTAGCTCCGGGTGCGGACCCGCATCGCATAGCCTTCGACTTTAGCGGTGCGAAGAGGATCCGTCGGGACAAACATGGTGACCTGGTCTTAGAGATTCGCGGGGGAGAAATCCGCTGGCAGAAGGCGGTGGTGTATCAGGAAAAAGACGGAGCACGGCAACCGATCGCTGCGCGTTACGTCGTCACGGCTACGAATCGCGTGGGATTCGAGCTGGCGAAATATGACGCCAGCCGACCGCTGTATATTGACCCTCTGCTGATATACGCGACCTATCTAGGGTCCACCGTGAATGAGTGCGTTTGTAATACTCCCGGCGCCAATCCCGTCGCCATCGCCGTGGACAGCGAGGGCGATGCTTACGTCACCGGCCAAACCGGCTCAGCCGACTTTCCCGTCACGCCGGGTGCCTTCCAGACCTACGCTTCCCACGGCGGCCACGCCTTCGTGACCAAGATCAACCCCGCGGGAACGGCCCTGGTTTATTCCAGTTATCTCGGCGGAGACACCTTTGATGCTGGCCACGCCATCGCCGTAGACAGCTCGGGCAACGCTTACGTCACCGGCAGAACAGACTCCACCGATTTTCCCGTCACTCCCGGTGCCTTCCAGACGATCATAGGCAACAACGAGGGCGGCAACGCCTTTGTGACCGAGATTAACCCCTCTGGCTCGGCCCTGGTTTACTCCACCTTCCTAGGCGGCAACGGGAGTGACCAGGGCTTCGGCATCGCCGTAGACAGCGCAGGCACCGCTTACGTTACCGGCATTGCCGAATCAACCAACTTTCCGGTCACGCCCGGTGCCTTCCAAACGACCTGCGGCAACCCCCTCTTCTGTGGGAACGCCTTCGTGACCAAGTTCAACCCTACAGGGTCGGCCTTGGATTACTCAACCTACCTAGGCGGCAACTTCGTTGCCTCAGGCCTCGGCATCGCGCTAAACCGTGCGGGCAACGCCTACGTCTCGGGTTTCACCTACGCTGCCGATTTTCCGACTACGCCCGGCTCCTACCAGACCGCGTGCGGCGGCACCTGTGGGTATACCGCCTTCGTGACGCAGTTTAACCCCTCGGGGTCAGCTTTGGTCTACTCGACATACTTTAGTGGCGCCCAGTGGGGCTCCGGCATCGCCGTGGACAGCGCGGGCAACGCTTACATCACCGGCCCCGCATTGGTTAATCTTCCCGTTACCCCCGGCGCCTTTCAGACGACCTGCGGCAACCCCTCCGCCTGTGCCTTCGTGACCAAGTTCAACCCCACGGGATCGGCCCTGGTTTACTCCACCTACCTTGGCGGCAACGGGGCTGATGGGGGCACCAGCGGGGGCACCAGCATCGCCGTAGACAGCGCAGGCGATGCCTACGTGACCGGCTACACCAACTCAACCAAGTTCCCGACCGAAAGCCCCTTGCAAGGGCCAGGCGGAGCCTTCGACGCCTTCGTGGCGAAGCTCAACCCTGCGGGATCGGCTTTGGATTACTCCACGTACCTGGGTGGCAGGCAGAACGACTATGGCTTCGGCATAGCCGTGGACAGTGCGGACAACGCCTACCTCATCGGCTGGACATCCTCCACCAACTTTCCCGTGACGGCCGGCGTATTCCAGCCGACATACGGCGCCGGCTCGGACGCCTTCGTGGCTGAAATCTCTACGTCTGTGGCCACCAGCAGATCCGCCACTTCTACGGCGCTGTCCTCCAACCTCAATCCCTCCGTCTACGGTCAAGCAGTAACCTTCACGGCCACCGTGAGTTCGAGTGGCCGAATTCCGCCCAACGGAGAAACCGTCACGTTCTATACGTTCTCTAACGGCCTGTATGTTCTTGGTACGGCTCCGATGACCGCAGGCATTGCCTCTCTGACGACCTCCTTGTTGCACTCAGGCATCTTCACGATTTCAGCAGCCTACCTTGGCGACGCCAACTTCACCGGCAGCACTTCGCCCGTGCTACAGCAGGTGGTGGATACCAGCAGCCAGTCCGCGACCACGACAGCTCTCACCTCCAGCCTGAATCCGTCCGTCTATGGGCAAAAGGTAACTTGGACGGCAACCGTGAAGACGTCCGGCTCAAACACCCCCACAGGAAAAGTGAACTTCAACTGGAGCAGTTACTCCATCGGTACAGCCACACTCAACTCCAGCGGTGTGGCCACGCTGACCAGGTCACTCCTCAGTGCCGACGCCTACCCGCTGTTCGCCGTGTACACCGGAGACACGAACAACGGCCGCAGTGCGTCCCCCATTCTGAACCAGGTGATAACGCAAACCACAAGCGCGGCCACCATCACGGCATCCCCCAACCCGTCAACCCAGGGTCAGTCCGTAACCTTCACCGCAAAAATCACCTCGCCCACGGTTACGCCAGCCGGCCCGGTGACCTTCACTGCGGGGAAGACCGTGCTGGGGAGCGTGGACCTCAGCGACGGCAAGGCGACGTTCACAACCTCGGCGCTGGCCGTAGGCTCGACCGCAGTCACCGTGACGTATCCATCGGACTCCGACATCTCCAGCAGTTCAGCTTCGGTAACCCAGGTTGTAGAGCAATAGCAGTCGACCAACCCCCTTTCAGATTGGCGGCTCCCATGGGACGGGCCAAAGAGTTTTATTGAGGTACAACCGATGGCGCGGCGTGCCGTCTTTGGAAAGTTTGAGGATGTGCGGCTTGACGCCTTTGTCGATGAGTACTCCTCGTTGACCAAGACGGGCTCTCTGTCACTTCGCCGAGTGCGAAGCTTGAGCACGGCCCTGAAGCTGCGCGGAAGAGCCAATGTCCGATAATGGGTATTATGTAAAGCGATGGGAATCCAACGCCGGTAGGCCCTCTTGGGGTTGGTTTTGTCTTTACTAGGCGGCTGGGCAGCCGGCACTCCTACATCTTGTACTTCCCCAGATCCTCGTCGTTCAGCCCTTCCAGATACTTGCGCAATTCCTCGGCGGTCACGCGGTCCGACCCATTCGCCGCCTGCTTCGAGTTCTTCAGCACCAGTTCATCCACAAAGATCGGACAATCCACGCGCAGCGCCAGCGCCAGCGCATCCGACGGCCGCGAGTCGATGCTCACCACTTCGCCGCTGCGCTCCAGCCAGATCACGGCATAAAAGGTATCCTCGCGCAGCTCCGTAACCACGACCTTATGCACCTGGGTCTCAAGCCCCGTCAACACGTTCTTGATCAGATCGTGCGTCATCGGCCGCGGCGTGCTCACCTTTTCCATCTCCAGCGCAATCGCGTTCGCCTCATAAACCCCCACCCAGATCGGCAACACACTTTCCCCCGCCACATCCTTAAGGATCACAATCGGCATGTTCGACACTGGATCCATCAAAAGACCACGGATGGTCATCTCGACTTCCATAAGCACTCCTTTCACGGCGACGCTTTTGCTTCTTATACCACCATTTCGCCCAAAAGACTGTTGGGAAAGCTGGCCGTGGCTCTCACGGGGACATAAGTTCCCACCTTGGGCGCGCTCGACTCCGGAGCGGTAAAGTTCAATGTCTTATTCTGCGAGGTTCGCCCAATCCACTGCCCGCGAGCTTCGTTCCGTCCTTCAACCATTACCTCAGATATCGTCCCTATATATTTCTTGTACAATGCGATCTGTATTTCTTTCTGCCGAGCCATCAGCACCTCAAGCCGGCGCGCTTTCTCCTCATCCGGAATCGCATCCTCTAAAGCCAGCGAGGGCGTGTTCGGCCGGGGCGAATACTTGAAGGTAAACATCGAGTCGTAGCGAACCTCATCCAACAGCGATAAAGTCTCCTCAAAGTCTTCCTCCGTCTCTCCGGGAAAGCCCACGATCATATCGCTGGTGACGCTGATCTCGCGCTTGGCCGCCTTCATCCACGCAATGCGTTCCAGATACTGGTCCCGCGTGTAGAGCCGCTGCATCGCGTTCAGCACCCGGTCCGACCCGCTCTGCACCGGCAAGTGCACATGGTCGCACAGCGTCGGTACAGCGTCGATCGCTTCGACAATGTCCCGCCCAAAATCCCGCGGGTGCGAGGTCGTAAACCGCACTCTCCGAATCCCCGGCACTTCGCCCACCGCCGCCAGCAATTCGGCGAAAGACCGCTTCCCTGCCGGATCTTTATAAGAATTCACGTTCTGCCCCAGCAGTTGAATTTCCGTGTAGCCAAGATCGGCCATCGCCCGCGCTTCGGCGAGCACCGAGTCTGAAGTGCGGCTGCGCTCCTTGCCGCGCGTAAACGGCACGACGCAGTAAGCGCAGAACTTGTCGCAGCCTTCGATAATGGTGATGTATCCGCGATGGGGATTGGTCCGCGCCGTAAACTCGGTCTCGAAGCACTCGTCGGTCTCCCGATCGTCGAGTCCAGTGATGCGGAGCAGGCTTCCGGCTTCGGGTTTCCGGTTCCCGGAGTTCCCTGCCTCGAGTTGCACTAACATNNACGCCAAACTTCTTGCCCTGGGCCACGAGCTTCTTATAGTCCGCCAGCCGATGGAAGACTTTCTGCTCCGCCTTATCCCGGATGGAGCAAGTGTTGTACAGAATCAAGTCAGCCTGCTCCACCGCCTCCACCTGCCGGTACCCCTCATGCACCAGCGTGCCAATGACCTTTTCCGAGTCATGCACATTCATCTGGCAGCCAAAGGTTTCGAGGTAAAAGGTCTTTTGGGAATCTGCAGGCATATACAAAGCCAGTATATGCGATGCCCGCGCGGGACACACACTCTTATCCGTCGAGCCCAACCAATACAAGGATTCTACGGATAGATATACATAGGTCGGTGCGCAAGATCGCCCGGCATCTGCACCTGGGACCTGGAACGATCTCCGACTGCCTGGTCACACCGGCACNNGGCACCCGGCTGAGTTTGAAGGGCGGCTGCGAGGCCGCCCAACCTATCCCTGGCGACTCGTCGGCGCTCAGCCCTCGCTCAAGATTAGCTTCTGGAGCTTGTGGCCAGACTGGTCTCGCCCTCTCGATTATGGCTTGGTTCCGTTCGAGACGAGATGGAGAAAGGCCCGATGCACCCGCGTGTCTTCGGACAACTCGGGGTGGAAGGTTGCGGCCATCACGCTTCCCTGCCGGACGGCGACGGGTTCATTTCCCTCGGTGGCGATGACTTCAACGCCTCGGCCGACGCGCTCGATCTTGGGAGCCCGGATGAAAACCATCTCGAGCGCTGAGCCCGGCCGGTCGTTGAGTGAGCTCGACAGAAGCTGGCCTTCGCGGATCGAGCTGTCGACCTGGCGTCCGTAAGCATTGCGGCGGATGCGCATGTCGATTGCGCCCAGGCCGGCCTGCTTGGGGTTTTCGACTTCGGTGGCCAGCAGAATTGCGCCGGCGCAGGTGCCGAAGGTTGGCTTCAAGCATACGAACTGCTTAAGCTTTTCGAAGCCTTCTTCTCCTAACAACTTCAAGAATGTCCCCGATTCTCCTCCGGGGATTACCAGGCCGTCGATCTTGTCTAGCTGCTCGGGCTTCTTTATGAGCACAACTTCGGTGCCCAGCTCTTCGAGCCGGCGGCGGTGGGCGTCGAAATCGCCCTGGAGAGCTAAGACACCGATCTTGGGAGCACTTAGCATTCAGCAGTTAGCATTTAACCCCGGAGCAACTGCAAGGCTGTCGTTGCTGTTGTATCAGGCCGTTGGCAGCTCATACGGGCGCTTCTTCTCGTTGAATTTGATTCTACTCGAGGCCTGGGCGATCCTTGACTCGACGGAAGCCGGGCTGCTTAACACGGAAACCTCTCTACTTGCAGAAGGAGACGTGGCGGAAAACAGAGAGGAGGAACAAAGTCTTCGAAAGATTGACGACGAGCACTCTCGATAAGGCGGGCCATGCAAGGGACGGCAGCGAATTGCGCGGCTTTTCTGCCGCGAACACTGGCATTTTCGGCGAAAACGCCCTCTTGGCCTTGCAATCTCACTCACGAGCGATACAATTGCACGGATTCTGGATCGAAAAAGGAGATTCCGGCTTCAATGACTGGAGGCATGACGGGTTTTTTGAAGCCCGCGAATTCAGAGGGCCTGGTGCGGAGTGGATATCACGCGCTTCTGTTGAGTCTGGATGCGACGGACTCGCGCTTCCACGGGTATGATGAATTTCGAAGCTCAGGAGGATGGTGAATGCGGAAACTGGCAGTTTCGGCTGCATTTGTATTCATGGCGATGGGCGCAATGGGACAACAGACATCTCAAACTACGGCACCGCCGACGAAGGCCTGGATCGCCAAGAGCGATGGCTACACCCACCAAATCCTCGATATCCAGCTGAAGCACAGCCCTGAAAGCGGTTCCGCGCAGGGGCTGGCTCAGTTCGACCCCCTGATTAGCGACCCCACACTCGCCGACCACANNCTGCAGTTTCGCCTGGAAGACTACAACCTGGAACACAATGTGCCGTTTATCAACGCCAGCCAAAGCATCTTCTTCGGCCTCCGCACGCTGCTTGACGACCAGGTGACCGCCGACCGGCGGCCCGCTGCTCTGATTCGCTTAAGGAAGTATGTGGGCGCTGAGCCTGGTTTCAAGCCGTTCGCCGAAATTCTCAGGCAGCGCATGGTCGAGCAGATGGCCAAGCCCGACGTTCTCTATCCTTCGAAGGGCGAAATCGAGACCGAGCTGGGCCGTAATCAGAACTACGTCGACGGCCTGTCTGCTCTTTTCACCAAGTACAAGCTCACCGGTTGGGAGGCCGATTTTCAAAAGCTGAAGGTCCAGCTCGCCGTTTACGACGCATGGGTTCGCGCCAACGTTCTTCCCAAGGCACGCACCGACTTTCGACTTCCACCGGCTGAGTACAATCTGGCCTTTGAGTCCTTCGGGATCGACATTCCGCCCGCACAGATCGCCGCGATGGCCCATGTGGCGTTCGCCCAGTGTCAGTCGGAGATGGCGACGCTCGCTGCTCAGATCGCCAAAGCTCACGGCTGGTCCTCCTCTGACTACCGCGACGTCATCCACGAACTCAAGAAAAATCAGATTACAGGCGAGGCCATTCTGCCTTTTTACCAGGCTCGCTTGAAGGCGATTGAAGAGATCATCGCCGCCCAACACCTGGTCACGCTGCCAAATCGGCCCGCCATCATTCGCATTGCGACTGCGGCAGAAACCGCTGCCCAGCCTGCGCCCCACATGCAGCCGCCGGCCTTCCTCCACAACACCGGCGAACGTGGCGAGTTCATACTTCCCCTCAATATCCCTGGAGCCAACGGCGCACCCGACGATCAGTACGACGACTTCAACTTCGATGCCGTCTCCTGGACGCTCACCGCTCACGAAGCGCGTCCCGGCCATGAACTTCAGTTCGACTCAATGCTCGAGCATGGCGTCTCCCTGGCGCGCGCACTCTTCGCTTTCAACTCCACCAATGTCGAAGGCTGGGGACTATACTCCGAATACATCATGCAGCCGTACGAGCCAGTCGAAGGCCAACTCCTGACGATCCAGCTCCGTCTGCTCCGAGCCGCCCGTGCCTTTACGGACCCTGAACTCCAGTCGGGCAAGATGACTACTGCAGACGCGTACAACGTGCTGGAGAAGGATGTCTGTCTCAGCCACGCCTTTGCAAAAGAGGAAGTGGAGCGCTTCACCTACCGTATGCCGGGCCAGGCCAACAGCTACTTCTATGGCTACACCAGGCTGCTCGAACTGCGAAAGGATGTGGAGGCCGCGCTCGGCACAAAATTCAGCGCACTCAAATTCCATGATTTCATTCTGGCGCAGGGGCTGCTGCCTCCGGACCTGATGCGCAAGGCCGTCATGGAAGACTTCGTTCCTTCTCAGCGGTAAGCCGACTGAGGACAATGAGAGTGCCTACTTAAACTTATCGTGGCCGTGTAGCCTCTCTCCTTTTTGTCTGAGACCTTGGTGTAGTGTTAGGCCGGGCAACATGGCGCTTGACATAGGATTAGTTGCGAAACGATAGAAGTATAGAGGGTCTGTGCCTGGTCTGCGGGCCGCTTCAGATCGACAAACCGCTTTCTTCTCAACAGTCGATAGCGTCGCCACGGGAAGAGGATGGCACGTCGGACCGGAAGGCTGCCCTAGCTTTCACGAAAAGACTTAATCCGTTGCGAAAGCTGTTTCGATTCGTGGATTAGTTTCTCAGTCTCAGCGATCAAACGCACGGTATTCTGATTCAGTTCCTCCATCTTGTATCGCAATAAGGCAGAAGCGTCTTCATGTTGCGACTTGGGGATGATTTGCGTGCTGTTGACGAGCATAGTGCGGCCTCCCATGGGATGCGAATCATCGTTTGCACAGGAAACCGACGCCCTGGACCGGGGTCCGGCGGAGAGATGTGTAAGAGACAT
>PMHI01000681.1:10386-12713 GCA_003156615.1 Acidobacteriaceae bacterium
TTGCTCAAAGAGCAACTTCTCACGTTCCGGCGACAGAGGAAAGTTTCACATTGACGCAGACGGGACAGGAGCGGACAATAGCCGTTCGTGGGACCAAAAAGGGAAACCGCAGAGAGCCTCATTCTTTGTGAAGGTCTGCTCAACGCACTGGAAGATGTCTCGAAGCGCGGGCTTGAGCTTGGTAAGGCCTAAGTCCACTGTGACACTGGCCGGCTCCCTTTTTACAACGACCGGCCAAATATCACGGGAGGAGAGTGATTGATATGCAATCAGAGCCACTGACCATCGAACGATTCGAAGGCGCGAACTACGAACAACGCGTTGTGCGCCTGATCGGGCCGCTGACGGCATCCACGGCGCAGCCTTTCCAAAATACCCTGCGGGGCGAGAACGCTGCGACCATTATTCTTGATCTAAGCCACGTTCCGTACATGGATTCGGCCGGACTGGGCTCTCTCGTTTCAACCTACGTGAGCTGCCAAAAATCGGGAAGGAGGATGGCCTTGAGCGGGGTGAACCCACGAGTACAGCAGCTGTTTGAGATCACTAGGTTGGAGCCCTTGTTCCTGGTTTTTCCTAGCCTGATGGATGCTATCGATGCTTTGACCAACGCCGGTAGTGCGTGACTGCGCTGCGCTGGCCGAGTCAATAACCGCAGCTCGCGCGAGAATTTCCCTATACAAGCAACCCCGGATGTTCGTTCCATTGCGTTCGCAGCAGCAGGGATGAGCGTCGCTGATGGGCCTAAGTTCTATTGGAGACGGAACCTTCTTTGATCTTTGATCCAGGGTTTTGGAATCGTTTTCCGGTCTTTAAGTACACGGAATTTACATCGAACGGAGCTCGTCCGGCCTTTAAGTGCAGCTCGACAGCCTCTCTCTTCGTGTGCACTTTACCATCTGCCGCAGTCTTTAACAGCGGTAGCATCAGCGACTGGTAATCAGGAATGCTCCTATTGACACGTCTATTTCATCTTTTCTGTTGATGCTACCGCCCGATTTGACCGCAATGTCGCTGGACTGGGTGTGACAGCGTTCGCGTTTATGTTCTTGTCGGCGCCCGCACCATACAATTCCGGATGCAGATAAAAGCCGCGCTTCTCTAAAGGCTTGTCCTCTTCGGTGGGAATGCGGTGGGCGTTGGCCCAGGCGTCCTGGCGAATGCCGGTGACCTGCCACGACACTTTGGCGTTGGCCTTGCCGCCCGCGATCTTGAAGCGGTTCTCCTTGACCTCGCGCGCGATATACAAGCGCGGCTGTGGTGCGCCCACCGGAGTCAACTCGTAGCGGAAGTCGCGGTTCAGCGCGTCAAAGTATCCCGGCAGCGTCACCCAGGCATCGCCTTGGGCATCGAGTTGAACGATGCCATTGTAGATATTCATCATGTCGGGCGATTCCACGAAGGAGTGCGAGAGGTATTTGTTGGCGGGATCGAGCGGATCATCGATCTTGAAGGAGCCGCTGCCCTTCATCAGGGTGCCGCCTACCGTGAGGTTGCCGGCGAAGTAACCGTCGCCCTGTCCGTCCACGTGGAACATGTGTTGACCGTTGTGGTGAGCCGGCTGATCGACATGGCAAAATCCTCCGAAAAGTTCTGACTCCAGCAGCTTCACTACCTAGGCAGAACCGGCAGGGGCGGACACTCTGTGCCTCCTGGTGCGTCAAGGGTTGCGAAACGCGGCACGGAGTATGCCCTGAAATATGAAGCGCGGTCAATGTCCGGGGCGTGATCCGTGTGTGACACGCGAAGAGGTTTATTTGCAGAGCAATACGCGAAATTGTTGTCTGGGGAATGAGGCTTACGGGGGTTCAGTGGCACGAGACGCGACCAGTTATGCGGAACGTCGCCTGGATTCGTGGAAGGAGATTGCCGCCTTCTTCGGGCGGGATGAGGGGAGAAAGCGAGCGCCCTGCCGGTGCATCGCGTTCCCGGAGTCGCCAAGGGACGTGTCTTCGCCTATGAGAGTGAGAGGACGTCACTCAAACACCAGGGCGTCGTTGACCGCATGTTTGAGATCCCGCTCCAACCCGAGGTATCGCTTATGTGCTGCAGCACATAAGATCTATTGGACTAAACCGCTACGCGGTAGGATTCCGCACGACATTCAGTTCGTAACCTCGGGGATCCATCTGGTCTCACTCCGCCTCTTGTTCCCCAAGTAAGCCCCTTTGCGGAATCATGGAGTCGCTGCTTGCAGCGAAATTCCATCCGACAAAGGAGCTTTCCATGACATCCCTTCGGCAACGCATGCTCGAGGACATGCAGATCCGCAATTTGGCCGTGAACACCCAGCAGTCTTACGTCCGGCAGGTGTCACAATTCGCGCG
>PMHI01000148.1 GCA_003156615.1 Acidobacteriaceae bacterium
AGACTATCTCCCGGATGCAGCCCGGCTTCCCGCAGGTAATCGGCCACGTCCGCATCGTAATGGTAGAAGAAAGTGCGCGCGTATACGAATTGAGTGGTTTGTTTGAGGTTGTAAGACAGATCGACGGCCAGCGGCAACGACAGGATGATGGCCATCGCCAGCGACAACGGCGCCAGCAGGCGAAAATTCTCTTTAAGGTGCAGCAGGTAAAGTTCGGCAAAGAGTCCGGCCCACAACAGGGGCAGGAAGGGGGCAGTGTATCGGTTCTGCACCANNCAAAATCAGATACCAGGCTTTCATCACTCGCTTAACACGGGGTCCCGCGGCCAGCATAAGGAATAGTGCTCCCACCAACAACGTGCCCTGCAGTTCAACTATATGGGGATAACCCGTCAGAGCATTGAGAATAGTGCGCAGTTGCTGCCTCAGGTGGATCGGTACCTTCGCGCCTTCATACCAGTACGAAGGGTCGTCCCATAGCGGATAGCTGCCNNTGTGAGGAGAAGCCAAGAGGTCCCGCATGGGGTGCACTGGGGTTCCTTCGCCAGGGGCTGGATTCCACGGAAAAGGGTATCCATGGTCGTTGAATCCTTCACTGGCGAACCACAGATAATTCAACCTTCCCACATCGCTATAGGTGAGCCGGCCTTTGGCACGGGAAAGCATCAGAATCCAGGGACCGGCGATCAGAATGAATACCGCCAGTGTCAATGCCAGCCGCGGCAAAATGCCCCGTTTCTTGCTGGCAGCCAAGAACGCCACACCGAGGAAAACAAATGTCAGCGGGAACATGATCGCTTTAATCAGGTAGCCAATCGCGCACACGGCGCCTAGCCATGCAAACAGGCCCCAGTTCAAGCTCCCGTCTTTGATCCGGACCATGATTCCGGCCACCAGCGACGNNGCAAAAAACAAGAACAATGAGAAGCCCAATAGGTACCACGAACGTCGCGGCAGTTTATTTTCTGTGCCCGTCGCTGCCGCGCGGCGCTCCACCGACCGAGTCAGTTCTCTCCAGAAGAACGCAAACGAGAACATCGCGCCGATATATATAAAGACATTCAATCCGCGAATGACAACTGGCTCCCAAAAAGCGGATGGGTGAGAAACACTGAGCATAGCTGCAAGCAGCACTGGATATGCAGGACTCCAGCAACCGTTCGCAGCCGTGTGCCAATCATGATTCCGCCATGCATCGGACAGGTCGAGGTAGGAAACCCCGTCATCGCCGACGGACAAAACGCCAGCGTGCCACGCGGACAGTAGCCCTATCGCGAAACCAACCAGCAGCATTCCCACCAGGAACGCGCGAAGCGAACCAGATTTCGGTTTTGCAGACAGTCGCACCGGCATGGCCGTGTGCACTGACTCTTTTTGTGTGTTGATAGTTCCTGCCATTTCAGCCTGAGTGATTCTGGACATGGGTCGAACTGGAGCGCCATTGGCGGTATTTAAGCCAAAATGGGTACAGCAACTGCACAACAAAATAGCGAAGGTCTTGCACTAAGCGTTGTCCGTTGTCACGAAGCCAGCGAAGCATCTGGAAGTAGCACCGAAGACGATCTTTCCAGTCCAAGGGGCTTCGTTGGATAGCCAGGATGTACTCCCTGAACTGGCGAAAGTGTGGGAAGACTATCCGGAAACGGCGGTCAGGGTTGAGTCGCGCCATTCTTTCCTGCCGGCTGGGAAACTGTTTGGTCATCTGCTGCGCGTGTTTGCGGTGAAAGAAAAGATGATCGGGAAGCTCGACGAACTTCCCGTAGAGCGCGACCTCGGCGAGCATGCAACGGTCGGAGTCGGGGAAATCGCCGTGAACTGAGTNNAGGATAAGGCGAGTCCGCAGCCAGATTCTGCTCCTTGCGCTCCAGTAATTGCCCTTGCCCGTCGATTTCAATCGATTTTGAGTAACACAGAACGACATCAGGATTCTGCTCGAGAACCGCAACACAGCGCTCCACATACTCGGGAGCGAACATGTCATCGTGTGCCGCCCACAGGAAATACTCTCCCGCCGACAACGCCACGACTTGCNNCGCGGGTTGCGATGATAACGTACACGCCCGTCCAGTGCGGCATAACGGCGGCAGATGGCTTTGGTCGCGTCGACGGAAGCATTATCCGAAATGATAAGTTCGAAATTCCTGTAGGTTTGCGCCAGGATCGATCCGAGGCTCTGCTCAAGATATTGCTCGGCATTGAAAATCGGCAAACCGATACTGACGCAGGGCTGAGCGCCGGCTGGAGCGCTTGGCCCGGAGTTGTTTCGGACGTCGCCGAAATCACTTTTTTGCACAGTCATTTGTAGCAAAGTCCGGATAGTTTCGGTCCCGATCGGCCATGACCGGCTCCGGGATCGGCCACGCAATTCCGAATGCGGGATCGTTCCAGCGTACGCCGCGGGCATGCTGCGGTGCGTAGAACTCAGACATCTGGTAGAAAATCTCGCTGTTATCCTGAAGGGTCAGGAAACCGTGAGCAAAGCCTTCGGGCACATACAGCATCTTATGATTTCTGGCGGTCAGAGCCTCCGCGACATGTTGTCTGAAAGTTGACGAGTCCGGACGCAGATCGATGATCACATCGTAAATGGCACCCTGAGTACAGCGCACAAGTTTTGCTTCAGCGGATGGCGCGACCTGATAGTGCATGCCGCGAAGTGTGCCTTTTCTCTCGTTGAACGAGATGTTGCACTGCACCGTACGCGGATTTAAGTTGTGATCCGCAAATTCTTTTTCGCACCAGCAGCGGGCGAAAAAGCCGCGGTCATCGCCCCGTTTCTCTGGTTCAATGATGTAGGCACCCTTGAGCCGGGTCTCCGTAAAGATCAAGCAAGAACCTCTACGGTGGGGATGGGAACCACCAGGCGTCCTCCCCATTCACGCACGTACGATAATTGTTGGCGAATCTCCTCTTTCAGGTTCCATGGAAGGATCAGGACGTAGTCCGGCTTTGTCTCGCGAATCTTGTCCGGATGGAAAATCGGGATATGAGTTCCGGGAAGGAACTTGCCCTGCTTGTAGGGGCTGCGATCGACGGTGTATTCCAGAAAGTCGCAGCGGATGCCGCAGTAGTTCAGCAAGGTGTTGCCTTTTCCAGGAGCGCCGTAGCCTGCCACCTTCTTCCCTTCGCGCTTCACACTGATGAGAAACTCCAGCAGCTTGCGCTTGGTTTTCTTGACTTGCTCGGCGAAATCGGAGTAGGTCGCTATCTCGGTAAAGCCGGCGGCGATTTCGCGCTGTCTTAGTTCTGTGACCCGCGGACTGACGGGCTTGNNCCGAAGTGAACCGCCATGAGTGGGCAGTTCCTCGACGTCGAACAATGTCAGCCCTTGCGCCGCGAAGATTTTCTCCGAGGTAAGGAACGAAAAGTAGGAAAAGTGTTCGTGATAGATGGTGTCGAATTGATTCTCTTCCATCAACCGCATAAGGTGAGGAAACTCGACCGTAACCACACCGCGCGGCGCCAGAAGGATTTTCATGCCCTTCACGAAGTCATTGACGTCGGGGACCTGGGCGAGGGCGTTATTGGCGAGCATGAGGTCGGCAACTTTGCCTTCTGTGGCCAGCTCGCGCGCGGTTTGCTCGCCAAAAAACTTGGCCAGGGTGGGCACTCCTTTTTCGAGCGCTACCCGAGCCACATTGATCGCCGGCTCGATCCCGAGGCAGGGGATGCCTTTTCTTACGAAATACTGCAGCAGGTAGCCGTCATTGCTTGCCAGTTCGACGACAAAGCTGCGCTTATCGAAGCCAAACCGGGAGACCATTTGGTCCGCGTAATTGCTGGCGTGCTGCAGCCAGCTGTCGGAATACGAAGACAAGTAGGCATAGTCGGTGAAAATTTCCTCGCGACTCACATACTCCTGAAGTTGCACCAGGTAGCAGTTTTCGCATACCTGCACGTGCAGCGGGTAGAACGCTTCCATGCTGTTCAGCTTTTCCAGGCTCACGTAGCTCTCGCACAGCGGGGACATCCCAAGATCCACGAAGGTATGGCGTAAGGCTGNNGAAGCGACAGCTAGCGGTGCGGGCGTCTCCAGCCCACGCCGTGGGAGTTTCCGTGACTTCGCCAATCGATTGATGGTTCATACGAGTGAGGCGGTAATGAGAAAATCGTGTGCGATCACGCAATTAAAAACTTATTCCTGAAGCAAGCGATTACTGCGGCATGTCGCTCCGTGTGCATCGGACTATCTCTCCAGGACCAAAACGTGCCTGATTCCGATATGGACGCCCACCCTGTGTTCCAATAAGGTCGCCGTCCGCTTGCTCATCCGTTCATACCAGGCGGAGGGAAGGATCTGCGATCGGAAAATGGCAACGACCCGGAAACCCGTCGACGCGATTATAGGCCGATGATCTTTCAAGGTACTCCACCGGGGCGGGCCGAAGAATGTTGGTTTGGTTATGGGAAAAATAAATATGAGGCGTCCGGCAGGCACCAGATTCTCATAGATCGTCGCATACGTCTGTTTTACCAAACCTAGTCTACCCGTTACTAAAGTGCTTACCCCTTGGGTCAGGATGTTCTCTACTGGCTTAGTCAAGGTTCGATTGATCTGAGTTGCATCAACCAGCATGGCCTTCAGACCCCGGGATTGCATGTGCTCGACGAAAAGCGGTTCGATATCGGACCCGATCACGTCGTACCCCAAAGCCTGCAGCTCGTACGATAATTGCCCGCACCGNNCAGGCCTCAGATATTGACAGATCTGGCTGAGGACAATTGTATCTTTGGCGTGTTGTTTCTTGGTGAGATCCACCAAGTGAGCGAGATCAGTTGGAGCGTGCGGCATAGTGTGTTTTTGTTTTCCTTAGCGAATCTATAAGCAGGTAATCTCCACAAGCAAGCAGGGGGGCAGAAAACTCTGGCTCAGCCGGTGGTTTGGTTCTCACGCGTAGAATTCTCGTCGATCTTGCGATAACTCGTGCCATCGGCTCGAGCCACGATGAGTCGTCCGCGAGATACATCTCCGGCAGGCAGCGTTTGTGATTGCACCCATCGTTGGAGGTCTCGTCTCTGTTCAGAGATAAGCCTAAGCAAGTTCTGATTATCCTTCATACCAGAATTGATGGACTAATTGCGTTATCGCTAGGACATCGCCCTAGTGCCTGCCCTTTGTGTCCTTTAGTTATCTTTAATCTGTGACCCATCGCTGCGCAGAATGACCTCAGAGTTAACAACACTTAATCGAAG
>PMHI01000125.1 GCA_003156615.1 Acidobacteriaceae bacterium
CTTTATCACCGGCGCTGACAGTATTTGCCTCAAAATCCAACCCTTGCCCTGCCGGTCGGCCTAAGAGCGCTTCGATTTCTTGAGCAATCGCGGTCTGGAAGTCCGCTTGGATCGCCCTTTTTTGGCCGCCTCTGGCGAGGCCGCCGCGGAATCCTCCAGTTGGCGATCGGCCCATTGCTCGCAGGCCTCCCAGTAGTCGTCGACCTGGCGGCGGAACTTGCGGCCAGCTTCGATCTGTTCCTCGACTACCTCGGCCTGGGGTGGGCTGAGAAAGCGGGAATGAGTCCTACCCGAGACGGCGCGGGTCAGGCTGTAGTAAGGACCGTGCCGTGCTTTGGGGTCCCGCCCGCAGGGACAGCCTGGCTTACTGCACTTGACCTTACGTTCGGAAAGCGAACCCCGCCGCATGGGTTTGGGTTGGGAAAGACCGATGGAGAGTTCGCGAACGCGAGATGGAACATCCGCAGGAGTGATCATGCAATCATCTTACTGCCATATATGCCGTAAGGAAAGCCTGAGAAACTGGCCCATCGCGGGCCAATCCCCACCGAGGCGTTCACCTCTTCTCGAGAGCGGCCATGACGAACTGTGCGGGTGCAATAATGTTAATTGCACGGACTGCATTAATCTTTGGGCTCACGAAGTCACAGGTTGCAGGAGTGGAGCGAAGTCATGCTGCTGGTGATATCAAACCAAAACCCCGGATCCTGGTCTTGCATAGATCGACGGAATTTGCGTTTTCTACCATCAGAGGCCTTTGACTTTTGTTGCAGGAATAATTCCCACATGCCGGGAAAGCGGATTACCAGACCGACAGCATCCTAGAAAAACATGAGCCAGCCAAATTCACGGCGCGAGTTCCTCAAGCAAAGCTTTTGCTTCTCAGCACTGGGGCTGGGCCGTGGGCTGGACCGCCTCTTTGCAGCTGGGATGGGGACAGGAATAGAGTTTGCGACCGACGCGCATCATCTTTTCGCGTTTGGTGATTGGGGTCAGGAAAACCATCAAGGCCAGCAGCGGGCGGTAGCGGGCGCCATGCGGGAATATGCTATGAAACACAGCATCCGCGTCGAAGCCCTCCTGCTACTGGGAGACAACTGGTATGGCTCGTTGTCCGGAGGGGTCGATTCTAGCCGCTGGAAAGATCAGTTTGAAGATCTCTATCCGGCAGACGTCTTTCCCGGAAAGTGTTATGCCGTGCTGGGGAACCACGATTATGAAAACCGTCCCGACAGCAAGGCTGAAGCGGAACTTAAGTATGCGATGAATGGAAGCTCGCGCTGGACGATGCCCGCGAAGTGGTACAGTTTCTCGTTTCCTGAACGCGATCCGATGATTCGCTGGATTGCGCTGGATAGCAACCATCCCCATGGACATCTTTTCTTCGATACACCAACCCTGACGCATCAGGAGATGGACGCGGAGATCTTATGGTTTCGAAATGAACTTGCCCAATCGACTTCGGCGTTGTACACGGCCGTTCTCGCCCACCATCCGATATTCTCCAACGGGGATCATGGCGATACGCCAATTTTGATCCAGGACTGGGAACCGCTCCTGCGCGAGCAAAAGGTTCACATGTATTTGAGCGGGCACGACCATGACCTGCAACACCTCGAGTTCGAGGGCAATCCCACCTCCTACGTGATTTCGGGAGGTGGAGGAGCCGGCTTGCGCAATCTGAAGCTGAGCCCCTCGGCACGCGGTCCCTATGGGCTGAAGGTTGCCGGATTCACGCACATCGAAGTGAACCGGGAACGGATGGTGGTTCGGCACGTGGATAGCCAGGGTGACGTGCTTCATGGCTTCCGCAAGACTCCCGCCGGCGAAGTCGGGCTAGGGTAAACTCGGCGGACTGGTCTTGCGATCGATGCCCACGAGCCGCCACGTTCCATGCTCTTCGTGGAAATAGGCCGTGGTTGAGAGATCCCCATGTTGGTCGCTCGTGATTGTGCATCCGAAATAGCCTCCCTTTGCGCCGTTTATCAGCTCTGGGGGAACCATGGTCGCAGAGGAGGAAGCTGGCACCACCTTTTTCCCACCTGTCTGGTTATCAAAGTGAAACCACTCGTAATGATAGGACGGAGCTTTCGTGAAACCATATCGAACCGCCAAGTTCTCAAAGTGCAATTCGGCATTCTCAATGCGCAGTTCCTCAACCGGTACTGCGCGTTGGAACCAGGCGCGGCCGACCGCGTCTCGGCGCGCGATCAGAGTCTTGGTAACGTAATCGACGGTTTCAGGATTAGTGAACTGTCCTTGCTCGACGATGGCGCGGATGTCATCGTCGGTAAATGCCATTACTTTTTTCGCAGCCCAATAGGCATCGCCCGGTAGCATGGCCCGAAATGCAGGGTTAGGATAGTTCTCCTTCCACTTTATAGGATCAAAAGCTTCGGCAGTAAAATTTCCGACCGCCTTGAGATCGCCGGGATAATGAACCGTCTCCCAGTCGGGAAAGTCCAACCCAAAGGTTGAGACCTGTTTCAGTTGCGCGCGACTGGTTGGGAAGGTGAACTCGCGGCCATGACGCGGATCCTTGGCGATGGTGCTGTCGCTGCCGAAAAGCGCTCCGAAGTCGAGAAGATAATGGACCATACGGGCCTCGGAGCCGGAGCCTTCGACTGCATCCATCGAATTCGAGGATTTGGCATCGGTGTGGTTGAGCCATGCGGCGAATACCGCGAGACCGCGCAGGTCGCGGCGCTGCTGGTG
>PMHI01000045.1:0-230 GCA_003156615.1 Acidobacteriaceae bacterium
TCCGTAGTAGCCGACTTGTCGATCGCCGACTGGGGAGGAGACGACAGGCAGCCGGGGATTCGTCATCTGCTTGGCGAATACGCGGTAGCTCGGCCCGTCTGGGCGCAACGTCGACCAGTATCCCGACCGGGTCAGCAAGGGTTTGTGCTGGACGATAATCTGGTTGAATAGAATTTTCACTCCACATTCGAGATTGTTCTTCGGCTGGAGGATGCTTCTGGCTGGATCGT
>PMHI01000045.1:237-1129 GCA_003156615.1 Acidobacteriaceae bacterium
ATGGTGCCTTCTGGCTCAGTGTGACGGACACTAACGTTCGGGTTCAATCCGGCCTCAGCACCTGCAAGCGCCTGGAAAAAGTACGCCCAAAATGTGCGTTTGTCGCCTGTACCCATTTCGTAAAATCGTGGGCAGAATCGACGTACGCCGTGGGGGACCTGCGAAGAAAGCATTTCGGAGGGCAGCGCCTTCTCGATGATCTGGTCCCATTGTGGATTCCAGGGTGTCCCACCGAGTTCAGCCTTTTTCACGTCAATCGGCGTTGGCGGGGCTGGTTTAACGACCTGCACTTGAGAAGGTGCTGCTATTCCCGTACAAAGTACGAAACTCACTAGGAACCACGACGGCGTCAGCGCTGAGATGCTCACCCGTTCGCTCGCTGAACCGTGCCGAATTCTCCAGTTGGCTTTCCGAAGTCCCCAAACCTAGGACACGANNTAGATACAGCATGGGCTTGGAAAGAATGGCTGGGCTGGTCAAAATTGCACAATTCTGGCAATTAATCTGGCTCAACGGCGAGCAGAAGGATCACCCAGTGTCGATCACACCAGGACAAGCGCGTGGCGGAAACCTTTCTGCGTGGTTCGTCAAAGGGGCCGTAGCGGCGGTTTTAGAGCGATAAGTGGAGGTCCGGCCAGCAGGATTGCCCCACACTGTGCAAAAGCGACCAGTTTTTCAGTGTGTGCGTCGTCATAGTACCAATTGGGACTCTTTGTGATGATCTCAGAATGACGGCCAGACGCCGACGAGGCTTGAAACGGCTATAGAAAATTCGGTCGTAGCGATCTATCAGACTCATACGGAGGCTGATCGGCTTGACAACATCCCTTACACGCTCAACCGCATAACAGCGTAGCGGCAATGTGTGAGCTTGACATCCTCCCCGCCGCAA
>PMHI01000045.1:1185-8815 GCA_003156615.1 Acidobacteriaceae bacterium
AAGGGAAAAAACAAGGGGGCCTTATATCCTCGGCTTGAACGCCGAGGCTTTACGGCCCCGATTCGGTAAGAAACATCCTCAATCAAACAATCTGGGCCGGAGATCAGAATGAAAGTCCAAGTCAATACGGACCATACAATCGAAGGCCACGAGGCGTTGGCCGCCCGGATCAGGGGCGTAGTCGAGAATGCACTGAGCCGAGTGAGCGATCACATCACGCGGGTGGAGGTCCACCTGACCGACGAACGCGGCCCTAAGAGGGGCAAGAATGACAAACGCTGCATGATGGAGGCGCGTCTCGAAGCCCGCCAGCCAATCGCGGTTACCGACGAAGCAGCGACTTTGGATTTGGCCGTCAACGGAGCCGCGGATAAGTTAGCCAGAATGATCGAGCATACCCTCAATAAATTGCACGATCAACGCACTCACAGAACTGACCCGCCTCTTCACGGGCCGGCATTCCCAGACCATTCATGATAGCCACCAGCGTAAACCTGGCTGTCGACGACAGAGAAGGAGCGTTGAATCAAGCCCTTCTGTATCCTCTGCGATTCGACCCGATCTATCAGTATCGGCTGTGGGGCGGACGGCATTTGGCTAACTTGCTCACCGCGCCCCTGCCCAGTGGTCCGATCGGCGAAGCTTGGCTGCTCAGCGACCGCGATGACCATCAGAGCCGCGTCACTGATGGACCTCTCAAAGGGCGGACCATCGGTCAACTGCTGCAGCAGTTCCCGAAGCCAATGTTGGGAAAGCTGGCCGGGCGCTTCCGCCGATTTCCACTGTTGCTGAAGTTCCTCGACGTACATGAAATGCTCTCCGTGCAGGTGCATCCCACGAAAGCGAATTTGAACCTGCTGCCAGCGGGCGAGACTCCGAAGACCGAAGCTTGGGTCGTGCTGCAAGCCGGGACACAAAGCCGCATTTATGCGGGTCTAAAACCAGATACTACTGAAGCCGATCTGCGGCGGGCGCTCACGAACGGCACGGTGGTGGAATACCTCTCATGCTTAATCCCGAAGCCCAGCGAAGCTGTCTTCCTGCCGGCCGGGACGGTGCACTCTCTTGGCGGAGACCTTGTGGTATTCGAGATTCAGCAGAACAGCGACGTGACGTTTCGCCTGTATGACTGGGACCATGTTGATGCGAAGACGGGAAAGCTGCGGGCACTCCAAGTCGATAGGGCGATGGCCTGCATTGATTTTTCGGAAGGCCCGGTTGGTCGGGTGACGCCCCTGGTGGAGACGACGACCCCAGTGGAACGCGAAAGACTATTCAACTGTGAACATTTCGTTCTGCGGCGCCTGCGCGGACGATTCGCGTTTACTGTCGGCGAGTCGGATTCGCCGCGCGTGCTGGTATGCGTCGAGGGCGAGGGGCAGCTTGAGCATGACGGCGCCACTTACGCCGTCGAAAGAGGCGACGTATTCGTCTTGCCTGCAGTGATCGGGACGTGTGTCTTTCGGCCGCGCGCGGCAGTGAATTTGTTGGAAATCGCGATCCCGGATTGAGATCGCGAGAATTCCGAGGGTGGAGGCATGGTGAAAAAGCTAGTTGTGTTTGATCTGGACGGCACACTTGCCGAAAGTAAATCGGCGGTTGATCCCGAAATGTCAGGACTTCTGCATCGCCTTCTCGAAATTGTCAAAGTCGCCGTGATTTCTGGAGGCGATTGGCCGCAGTTTGAAAAGCAACTACTCCCTAATCTTCCCCATGACGAACTCCTGGTCAATCTATCCCTCCTTCCTACTTGTGGAACAAAGTTCTACCGATACTCGGGAGAATGGGAAAAACTCTATGAAGAAGATTTCACCAAGAAGGAACGAGAAAGGGTCCTCTGTTCTCTCAAGCAGGCAATCGGAGTCGCGGACTTCAAGATCGAAGGAATCTGGGGTGAGCAAGTAGAAGACCGTGGAAGCCAGATAACATTTTCGGCCTTAGGTCAGCAGGCGCCTCTAGAAGCGAAAACAAAGTGGGACGCCGATTTCACCAAGCGGAGAAAGCTCAAATCGATCCTCGACAAATTGATTCCGGAGTTTTCTGTCCGAACCGGCGGGTCGACATCCATCGACATCACCAAGCCTGGTATCGACAAAGCGTACGGTATCGGAAAGTTGCGAGACCTCCTGGGAATTTCAGTTCAACAGATGATTTACATAGGCGACGCCTTGTACGTGGGAGGGAACGACTATCCCGTTGAAACGGCGGGCGTAGATTGCATTTCGGTCAAAGATCCTGGCGACACGAAGCGAGTCATCCAAACAATCATCTCGGACCTAACAGTCCGCCCTCAGGGCGCGTGAGGCTATGAGATCGCTGCCGGGAGGAACTGATGAGCGGATTTGAGATGCAGCGCCTGGGAATATTGATGGAGCCGGCGGGCAACACCCATGAGGTTGAGGGCGTCCTGAACCCGGCGGCCGCTCGTAGCCCAGACGGCGAGCTCTACCGCTTCCCGCGGTTCGTCGCGCGTGGAATTACTCGCGTATCGGCATTGCGCGAGTACGTTTCAATAAAGCTGGCGATCCCGCAGGCGCCGACCGGCTCGGCATCGCACTGGAGCCGGAAGCCGATTATGAGCGGCGGCCCGATGGCAGCGGAGGATGCGAAGACCCTCGTATCACCTTCGTGGAGCCATTGCAGCGCTACGTGATGACATACACAGCATTTTCGGCCCGAAGTCCTCGCATCGCCCCGGCAATATCCCAGGACCCCTTTCACTGGCAGCATAAGGGCTCTCGACCTTTGCACCCTATCATGGCATTGATTCCAGCGACGTGGATGACAAAGACGGCTGCGTCTTTCCCATCGCCATTTCGCCTCCACTGCTGCTTTAATGGACTGCGCTCCTCGTGGGGCGTCAACTCCCTCGGATGCGCTGAGGGCTACTTCGGCGAGTAACGCTCTTCGACAATTCCTGGAACGGCACTCCGAGTGATCCCGGATAACTCGTTCCCAGGCAATGGCCACGCCATGAGTTTTCCATTCACTTCCGTCATGACCATCGGCGGTTGCGCCTGGATTGCGACCGTGGCAGACTGGTTCGCAAAATAGTACGCCGTCTCCCGTCCCCCAGTGGAATTGGATTTCACTTCAATCCCGGTCGCATTGAGAACTGCCGTCATCCGCCCGTCATCGGAGGTCGAGCAATACTCCGCTGGCGTCTTCGACGACTGGGCGGTCCGCTCAATGTCGCTTTCCGGAACTGTCCAGAGTCCAGCCTTATCTCCGAACGGCAAGGCCGCCCACCATCCGGTACGGCTCGGGCAGACCATGTAGACCACTTTCGACCCTAACCGGAACTTTTGCCGCAGCTTCCAGTCGGGGGCTTCGCCCTGGTACAGATATAACCAGCCGTTCCAGTCTGAGACCAGAAAGCTTTTGCTGTCCCCTGCGAGAAACGCAATCGCGGCTCCCGAATTCTCGGTCGTGGCGATATCCTTTTTCCAGATCACGCCGGGCAGTTCCCAAAGCTTGATGGTTTTGTCGGAACTTACCGAGACCAGCCATTTCCCATCGGGACTGATCGCAAAGGCGTTGATGAGGCTGCGATGTGCCGGAACAGTCTCGAGCAGTTTTCCGGCATCGGGATCCCAAATACGGATGGTTGCGTCATCGCTTGCAGAAATCAACCGGTGAGCAGGATCGAAGCGCACAAAGGTTACTCCATCCGTATGACCTACGAGGGTTCGCACAACTTTTTGCCGCTGGAGATCGACCATCTGGATGCGCGAGTCCTTGCCGGCGACCGCTACCGTCGAACCTCTAGGATCGCTCGCGATCGACCATGTTTCAAGGGTGCTCACGGGAATATCGAACAATAAGGAAGGAGTAACGTAGGTCGACGCGAATAGTCTTCCATTCCTGTCAGCCGCCAGCCACCGCAGATTGGTGGGATCCCAGAACTCGTGGTACACACTCTCCGCGGGTGGCTCCTGTTCGAGCTCCCAACCTTTGGACAGATCAGAAGTCCAGTAGAGTCGCCCCCGATCATCCATGGCACTTATGCCATCGTCGCCGATCCAGCCCACGCCATTAATCCAACTCATAGTGGGAAGCGTGTTGATACGCCGCTTCTGCTCGACATCGTAAATGAGCAGCTGTTTGAATCCGAGCGCGATGTATCTGCCCGAAGGCGACCAGCTATGGACCACATGAAACAAAACTTCCGAGGGGCTGTCGCGGAATATCTCTACCAGGGAATCGCGCGTGCGCACGCTGATGCGGTCTTCTCTGACCAACACAAGGTTCCGTCGTTGGTCATCCAAGGCGAGGTCGAAATAGGAGGCGTCCAAACGGCTGGTTTGCAACGTCCGGTTTGTGGATGCGTCAAACTCAACCAGCCGCGAGGATTGGGGGTCGGCCAACAGGAGCATCCAGCGTTCGCCCAAGTCATCCAGGCAGGCGGCAGACTCGAAACGCCAGGGCAGGGTTATGTTTTTCAGCGCCCGCTGCTTGGTCATGTCCCAATTCGTGAGCTGTCGGTGATCGTCATGAACTAGCCACATGCCGGCAGCACAGTCGGCGCGTCCGGCAATGGTAAAACCAATGGGCAGTGGAGGCGGACCACTCTGCTCGGGATCCCAAACTCGCAGCGAGCCTGCGCCAAATAAAACCAACTGCTGGGAAGCATAGGTTCCACCCACGGCTGAGAGGTCGGGCACGGAAACCTCAGCAGGCAACTCGCTCTCGTGCCAACCCTGTTTCGCGGCTGCGGAACTGGTCGAAGTTGCTGACAAAGACGGCGTTTCTTTCCGTAAGATTCCGGAGGCCCCAGGCGCCGGCGCACGCCGCAAATACAAGAACCCGCCGATCGCGAGTGCACCGATGAGCACAAGAAGCACACCAACTGCCACTGCTGCATCTTTGTGTCGCTCTATGAACTTTGTTCCACGATAGAAGATCGTGCTCGGCCGGGCCAGGACCGGTAATCCTTCCAGGTGTCTTCGAATGTCCTCGGAGAATTCATAGACAGAGGGGTATCTCCTTTGCGGTTCCTTCCGAAGGGCCATCATTACAATAGCGTCCAGGTCACCGTGCAGTTTGCTGAAGAGCCCCTTGGGATCGCTTTCCCTGGTGCGGCTCACCACCTCCGGCGTCACGACAATCGACAGGCCACTCGCAGTCGTCCGCTCATGAATGCGCGTGACCGCAGTGCTTGGCCTTAGCGGCTCCTCTTGGCAGACTGCGCGCTCAATTTCCAAAAAAGATTGGCTCTTTAAGCGATAGGGCCGGTGTCCGGTAAGCAATTCGTAGAGCACTACGCCCAGCGCGTAAACGTCCGTAGTGTTGGTGAGAGGTTCTCCCCGCACTTGCTCAGGGCTGGCGTAGTCAGGGGTCATGAGCCGTTGTCCGGTTCGTGTGACTACGACTGTCGCTGCCGCTTCCGGGTTCAACAGTTTTGCGATTCCGAAGTCGAGCACCTTGGGAGTGCCATCGGCGGTCACCAGGATGTTTCCCGGCTTCAGATCGCGGTGGATCACCAAACGCAGATGGGCGTA
The DNA here is from genome assembly GCA_003156615.1 of Acidobacteriaceae bacterium. The sequence goes on from PMHI01000045.1 coordinate 6,687, forward strand.
ACTGATGGCGCTACAAACCTGGCGAAACAGAAGCAGCCGTTCGGCCGTGGACAATCGGCGGGTATCGCAATAGTCGGTGATGGGGCTGCCTTCCACATAGTCCATCACGAGATAAGGCAAGTGATCTTCCGTTTCGCCGCTGTCGAGCAACTTCACTATGTTCGGATGGTCGAGCGCAGCCAGAGTCTGGCGCTCGTTGCGAAAACGCCGCAAGAGATCTTCGGTGTGCAAGCCGGGAAGGATCAGCTTGATTGCGACGCACTTTCGGAACTGGTCATCGGCGCGGGCTGCGAGATAAACCATCGCCATACCGCCCTGCCCAATCCGATGCATCAACTGGTAGGATCCGAGCCGGCGCCCGGACAGAGAATCCCTTTCTCGAGGATCTGCGATGGTTGTGCCCGCCTCCTCATGGGCCGCAAGCAGGGCTTCAATCTCTTTACGTAACGCCTCGTCTCCACCGCAGGCTTGCGTCAGGAAGGCACTACGTTGCGCCGGATCATGATCCAGAGCAGAGCCAAAAAGCTCCTTTGCCCGCTGCCACTTGTCGGAATCCACACACCCTCCCTGGCAAGTTGATTTTAGCTGGCAAACTAGAGCGGCGCGTCTCTGCTCTTCCCGATCTCCAACGACAACCACGCTTTCGCCATGCTCCAATCACGCTTGACGGTCGCCGGGGAGATTCCCAGCAAATCTGCGGTATCCTCAACGCTCAAACCGGCAAACATTCTCAGCTCCACGATTCGAGCCTGCTGGGGATCCATCCGCCCCAGGCGAGTAAGACTTTCATCGAGCGTCAATAGCTCGTCAGGGGGCTCGTTCGACATGACCACAGCGTCTTCCAGCGGCACCTTGGCAGCCCCACTGCCCCGTTTCTCCGCCAGATGACTGTGCGCATGGTCCACCAGAATGCGCCGCATCAACTGAGCCGTAATGGCGAAGAAATGACCCTTGTCCTTCCAGTGAACATTCTTCTGGTCCACCAACCGCAGGTAGGCTTCGTGGACAAGAGCGGTGGGTTGCAGCGTGTGGTCGCTGCGCTCTTGTCGCAAATAGGAACTGGCCAGGCGTCGAAGCTCGTCATACACCAGAGGCATGAGCGCCTCCCGAGCCTGGGGATCACCTCGGCTCCAGTTTGCGAGCAGTTCGGTAATTTGATTGGACGAACGCGACACACAGGGCTCCGTCCAGGTGCATTCCCATCGCCTTCAAACCGGGGATGCTAACAGCGAACTCGCTGCAAGTCAATGATTTACAGGCATTCTGTACGAACCCAATCAAGCCAGAAAAAAATCCGCACCGCGATTGATCCCTTTGGCGCAGCGATTCCGCGTATTGAAATAAGGGCGAAAACAACGTGCTTAAAATCAGGGTCTGGCAACGGGGAGCAGCCATGAACAGAAAACCAATCGTCGTATTCATGCTGGCAATGGGAGTCGCCTTGGCAGCTCAGACTGCGGAATCACATCACCGCGCCGCGATCATCGGTCGAGCAATCTTCGAACATCTCAGAACGATCCCCGCCGCAAACGAGGCGGCGGACTCTTCAAAGGCAGAACCTGCCGGCTCTGCGGCAGCCACGGGCGCTGCAACCACCGCGGCACAAGCCATCGAGGTTCCCGCTGGAACCACTCTCACCGTTCGCTTGGGCGAGAAGCTCCAAAATCAGCCGGGTGGGTCAAAGCTTCTCAGCTACGTTGGATCATGATGTCGTCGTCGACGGTCAGACCGTGATTGCCGCCGGCGCGATTGTCAATGGCGAGGCCGCTTTCGCCCGGCCGAGTGGAGCGCTGGTGGCCGAGCCCAAGCTGCAAATCAAACTAACCTCGTTAAGTGTCAAAAATGCTGATCTGGCAGTCGTGACTTCGATCAGGAGTTTCGGCCGAACGGTCGAAGGCAAAAAGAAGGTGGGCAGAATCATAAAGGGTGTGATCAAACGCGGATCCATTGGATGCACGTTCACAGCAAGTCCAGAAATCTGCAAGGATTGGATCCAAAAGGCGACAGGCAAAGAGAAAGAAGTCCTTCTCGCTGATCAGTCCGCCTACAGCTTCACCTTGCGGCAGCCTCTGGAAATCCAGTAGAAGTTCTGGGTGATGCCTCAGAAACCAGCTCGGCTGGTCTGTCGG
>PMHI01000480.1 GCA_003156615.1 Acidobacteriaceae bacterium
GCCTACAAGCCTCCGCGGGAATCAATCCCCCGTCTTCATCTTGTGCCGAATGGCGCCATGATCAATGCTTTCTCGCTTCCGGGGGGCCCCGTCTATGTCGGGGAGGGATGGACTTATTGACCAGTGAGGACCAATTGGCAGCCGTCCTCGGCCACGAGGTGGAACACATCGACCACTACCATTGCGTCGAACGTGTCCAAATCGAGGCGCGGCTGCGCAAACTGAGACTCGATATTATTGGGGCACTCGTGCAAATTCCGCTCACGGTATGGGAAGCAGGCTATAACAAGGACGAGGAACTGGAGGCAGATCGAGAAGGCATGCGGCTGGCGGTACTGGGAGGCTACTCTCCGTATGGCGCAGTCAGCTTGTTCGAGAGATTTGCCAAGCTACACACCGAATACATCATTCACGCACAGAGCCCGGAAGAAGAGCTTTCGGAACTGGCGATTCAGAGCCTGGAAGGATACCTCCGTTCGCATCCTCAGCCGTCCGAGCGCCTTGCCCAAGCCAATCGCTTGATCGCACAAGAGGGCTGGCAGGATCGAAAGACTGAAAAGCCATTTCGCGTCGAATATGAAACCCGAAGTGGGAAGTATGTTAAGTGAATGAGCAGGTCAGACTGATTCAACCTTACGTTTTCGCGGGTGGCGATTGAGATCTTTGAAGGCGATGCGGATCGACGCTTTTGCAGCATGCGCAAGATGCAGTAACCGCGGGAATGGGGCACACCGGCTCAATGGGTGCAGCAGGTCCAAACAAAGTCGTCCGACCTCAGACGCCCCGTGACTGTCTCCACAAACTCCGATGTCCGGCTCGTGTCCTATTGCGGTACACCGATCTCGTTCGGTTCCTGTTCGCGCAGCTTCTGTCTCAGCGCTACCTGCTCGTCGCTTAGACGCGCGTCATAAATGGAACGGTGATCAATCGAGCGGGCGATCAGTGTCGAGATACCGGCGATCAGGATCAGTGGCAAAATGAATGACCGGTCCCTGCCGGTAAGCTCCATGACCAGGACAATGGCCGAGATCGGACCCTGTGTGGTAGCGGACAGAACAGCGCCCGCACCGAGCAGCGCGAAAAAACCGGCAGGCACGCCTGGCCAGAGCGTGCTCCAAACATGCCCCAGCGCAGCGCCGAGCAGAGCGCCGAATGTGAGAGAGGGCGTAAACAGGCCGCCCGGCACGCCGCTGCGCATGCACATGATAGTGGCGAGCGGCTTCAGGAGCAGCAGGGCTAGCAGCAGCCGCGCTCCAACCTGGTCACTAAAAAGCAACTGCGAAAGGTCCTTACCGTTGCCGAGTATTTCTGGAAAGCGCACGGAGACAATTCCCAGGAGGCCGAGGACCACCGCAGGCGCTATGAAACGCTGCCATCCGCGCGGCTTGTTCTTGTCGGCCCAGCGGATGAGCCGAACATAAAGGATGGAGCCGAACGCGAAGATAGGAGCTGCCAGAATCACCCACGTGATCACAGAAGCCGAAAGCGGAAATGACGGAATGATGTAGGTGGGCGCGTTGGGCAGCGCTACCCAGGAAACCCCGGTTGCGATCATCGAGGCAAACAGCGCCGGCAGCACAAAGCGCAAGGCCAGCTTCCCGCGCATCACTTCCAGGGCGAAAAGCGCGCCGCCCAACGGGACGCCATAAGCCGCTCCCATGCCCGCTCCGGCGCCACAAGCTACCAGCAACCGTCGCTGCTCGTCGGAGAGGTCTTCGGCATCAGCGAAGAAATTAGCGAACACAGCGCCGGCCTGCTTGGGGGCACCCTCGCGCCCCATGGATGCGCCCATGCCAACGGCAAAGATGGACAACACCGCGCTGCCCAGAGTTCGCAGGGCCGGCATGCGTCCTGCGTAGAACCAGATTGCCGCAGTTGTATCGATGCCGTTGCCGCTTGAAAGTTCTTTCAGAATAACCTGCCCAACGCCGGTCAAAATGCCTGCCGCGAGCAGGACGACGAGGTGTCTTGACCCGCTGGCCTGACGGGCAGCGGCAAGCATGTTGGTGCCGGATCCTCGCCAAGCCACGTGCTGAACGACTTCAAGCAATCGAGTCAGAGCTGCCGCTGCCAAACCTGTACTGGTGCCGATCAAGCAAACAGCCAGCCAAAATCGCAGTGCGCCCGGATGCGCCAGCGTGGGGGGGATGGCTCCGCCGTTCTTCGCAACGGATCTCGGCATGCAGACCCTATGCTAATGCATCTCGTTTTGCTGTTGCTTCCGTGCGAGCTGCCAGACCATCTCAGTTGTCTCAAAACCGCGACCCTTGCGATGGGGAAGGGAATTAACTACGCAGCACGAGCTCGCTTTGCGGCACACGCCTTTGGAACGGGACGAAATCGAGCGTTAGGGTGCGGGCCACCCCCTGAACTCTTCCTTCCACGACCCACATGGATCACCGGAGGATCGGTCGGCCCGGAGGGGAGTGCTTTTTTTATTGGCGTGCTGATTCTGAGCGCAGTCGGTATCCACGTCCTGTTTCCCGCCAAACCACGGCCTGTTGGAATCCAATCGTCAAGTGCACAATGAGCTGGCATAGCAGAAGCGGTCGAGCGCTGACAAAGTCAAGGCGCTATCGATTCGTTGATGGGACGACATTCGCATTATGCCCAGTCTTTTGTCGTACTATGTTCTTCGGAGAACATAACGATGCGACTCAATGCGACCTTTGTTTTCTGCTGTAGCATTCTCGGTTGCTCGCTGCTGATGACCCGCGTCCAGGCCTCCGGCCAGTTCGTCGGCAAGGACTCCGCAGCTGTGGACAAACGTGTAAATCAACTCATCGGCGAAATGACCCTCGATGAGAAGATTGATCTCATCAGCGGGGACACACCCTTCCGCACTCACCCGGTTCCGCGCCTCAATATTCCTTTCTTCCAGATGGCGGACGGTCCGGTGGGAGCTCACATTCCAGCGCCAACAATCGCCTACGCTGGTGGCATTGGGCTGGCGGCCTCGTGGGATAGACCGCTCGCGGTTCGCATCGGCAAAGAACTGGGGCGAGACTGCCGGTCCCGCGGAGCCGTCTTCCTCCTTGGCCCCGGTGTCAACATCTACCGCGCACCGATGAACGGACGCAACTTTGAATACTTCGGCGAAGACCCGTTTCTCGCCAGCCAGATTGCCGTCGGTTATATCCAGGGCTTGCAGAAGGAGGGTGTCTCCGCCACCATCAAGCACTATCTTGGTAATAATTCCGAATACATGCGACATGATTCGGACTCCGTCATCGACGAACGAACGTTGCGTGAAATCTACATGCCTGTGTTTGAAGCAGCTGTTAAAGTCGGCAAAGTCGGAGCCATCATGGATTCCTACAATCTCACCAATGGCGAACACATGACACAGAATCGCCGCCTCAACGTTGAAGTGGCTAAAGAGCAGTGGCACTTTCCAGGTATCATCATGTCGGATTGGGTCGCAACCTACGACACTGCCGCGGACGTGAAGGGCGGCCTCGATCTGGAAATGCCTTTCGGCGTCTACTACAACCGGGAAACTATTCTTCCGCTGCTCAAGGCGGGAACGATCACGCAGGCTGATCTCGATGACAAGGTGCGCCGGATCCTCCGTGTGGCTGTCGACTTTGGCTGGCTCGATCATCCGGCTCTCGATACCAGCATCCCGCGCTACAACCTGCAAGGTCGAGCTGCCTCATTGCAGGCCGCGCTTGAGGGCACGGTGCTTTTGCAAAACGACAACCACGCTCTACCGCTCGACAGAACAACACTCAAGACGATCGCGGTGATCGGACCCACCGCAAACCAGACCGTCACCACAGGCGGTGGCAGCGGCGAGGTCGTAAGCTTCGCAAACACGAATCTCCTCGTCGGTGTCAGCAACTACCTGGGCGACGGGGCCAAAGTCCTCTACGCGCGCGGGGTTCGTAGCACCAATCAAATGGCGCGCCTCACGCAATTCACTACCGATGCCCAAGGCGCGCTCAGCGGAGTAACACACACCACATTTGCCAAGGCCAATCTGGAAGGCGGAGAAACCGGTACGACGATCGAGAGAGCAATGATAATCCCGGGCTCGACGCGACGCGAACCCGAAGAACAGGAACTCAACGCTCTTACATCCCATAAGAACTCCAGCCCCTATCTGCGGACGACGACGAGTGGCAGGTGGACCGGTTACTACACGGTGGAAGGCGCGGGCAAGTTCGAAGTATTTGTTCAGACCGATGGACGGTACCGGCTGCTCATCGACGATGCCGTCGTCTTCGACAGTTCTGTCGTGCCGAAGGCTATCCTCAATCAAACGACCATTGAGCTTTCCGCCGGTCCGCACAAGGTCGTGTTGGAACAGTTGGCCACACAGTTCGCCTCGGCTTCCGGAATGCGGGTGGGCATCGTGCCGCTCAGCACCATCGTCGAAAACGACGCTCTGGAAATAGCGTCTCAAGCCGACGCCGTCGTGCTGGCTGTAGGTTTCAACTCAGCCTCTGAGTCCGAGGGCGGGGACCGAAGCTTTGAGCTTCCCGTTGGGCAACAACAATTAATCGATCAGGTCGCCGCGCTGGGAAAGAAGACGATAGTCGTGATTACATCAGGTGGCAGCGTCGATGTCTCGCCTTGGAAAGACAAAGTTCAGGGTATTGTGGCGTCCTGGTATGCGGGCGAAGAAGGCGGCAACGCTGTCGCCCGTCTGCTCTTCGGAGAGAGCAATCCTTCTGGCCATCTGCCCATCAGCTGGGAAAAAAAGATAACTGACAATCCCAGCTTCGATAGCTACTATCCCGACCCGGGCACTAATAAGATCGTCTATCGTGACGGCGTCTTCGTGGGCTATCGCGGCTACGAACACGCTCGTGTCGAGCCACTTTTTCCCTTCGGCTTCGGACTTTCTTACACTACCTTCTCATTCACGAACCTGAAGAGCATCTCAACGGGCGACGGGCGCTTTTCCGTCACTTTCGATGTTGCGAATACAGGCGATCGTGCCGGAGCTACCGTCGCTCAGCTTTATGTCGCCGAATCAAGCCCGACGGTACCGCGCCCGGTTAAGGAATTGAAACAGTTCGAACGGGTCACGCTGCAGCCCGGAGAGACCACGCATGTCAGCGTCGAGCTTGGTCCGCGTAGTTTCAGTTTTTATGATGTCAACGCAGCAGCGTGGCGCGCGAATGCCGGCAGCTACAACTTGATGCTGGGCGAGTCGTCAGCAAACATTCAGCAGAAGATTACGATCCAACTACCGAAGCTGATCAACACGCCCGCAAGCGACTAGATCGAATTGTGCAAGACTTGTCCCTCTGCCCGTCGTTCCTTCGTGTCTCGCTAAGCCGAAGCAGGCGGTGACTAAAGCGTTCCTTTGTGAACAGATTCTTCAGCCCCCTCTGGTTAGACTCGTTTAATCGGCAGGCCTTCAAAAGGGGAACCTTCGCTGATTCGCAGAGGCCCTTTAAAGGTCCCAATTGAACGATTTCTATCAATTTTCGATGAATTGAGAGGAAGTCTTGAAGAAAAAGCCCAAGGTATCCCGCTCGATCAAGATTGGCACGATGTTGGGACTGGCTGTGATCGGCGGCGCAGCAGTGTTGCTGCTAAGCCGCTGGCCGTTCACGCGTGACGTCGTCCTCAGGGCGCTGCAGAAAAAGTTCTCCAGCACGGTCGAGGTGAAAGCGTTTCACGGGACATATTTCCCGCCCGGGTGCATTGCCGAAGGAGTGANNTGTCATCCGGCAGTGAACGTATCGAGAACGCAGCACGGCCCGGGAGCCCGGAGCAGTCCGGCTTGATTGTCGACCAGATCATCGCGGACGGTGCCGTCCTGGAGTTTTCTTCCGGCCAATCCGGAAAAGAACCCCTCAAGTTCGAAATTCACAAATTGACGCTGAACTCGGTAGCCGATGACCGGCCCCTGTCGTTCCATGCCGTGCTGCTGAATGCGAAGCCTCCAGGAGAAATTCGCACGGACGGGGAATTCGGCCCCGTGCAGCCGCAGGACATGGGTCAAACCCGTCTCTCCGGCTCGTACGACTTTGAACGCGCGGACCTAGGCGGACTTTCAGGCATTGGAGGAACGCTAGCCTCCACCGGCAAATTCAATGGTGTGCTCGAACACATCGAGATCGAGGGCAATACCGACGTGCCCGATTTCAAAGTAACCACAAGCGACCATGCGGTACACCTGAAAACGCAATTCCATGGTTTTGTGAACGGGCTCGATGGAGAGGTTTCTCTATCGTCAGTGCAGGCAGAGTTTGAGCAGACGTCACTAGTATCGCAAGTCGAAGTGGCAAAGAAGGCAGCCCCGGAAGGCGTAGGAGGAAAGACCATTTCGCTNNCACCCCGCTTTGACCGGAGGGATGAACTTCAGAACACAGGTCCTGGTTCCCCCTGGAAAGCGACCTTTTATTGAAAGGGTGCAACTGCAGGGAGACTTTGGAATCGGTGCGGCGAGTTTCGCCCGCTCGACGACGCAGGAAAAGGTTGACAACCTCAGTCAGTTGGCTCAGGGCGAGAAAAAGAACGACGATCCGGCGAGCGTCGTTGAAAACCTGAAGGGACATGTCGTGCTCAACCACGCCATCGCTACTTTCTCCGACCTCTCTTTCAGTGTCCCGGGAGCGCTTGCTCATTTGCATGGCACCTACGATGTGTTGACGGAGCAGGTTAACCTTCATGGAACTTTGCAACTCGATCACAAGCTCTCAAAGGGATCGAAGGGAGTGAAATCAGTTCTGCTTAAGTCTGTGGAGCCATTGTTCAAGAAGAAAAATGC
>PMHI01000673.1:0-3834 GCA_003156615.1 Acidobacteriaceae bacterium
ACCGCGTGTTGAGCCGGTTTTGCAATAGCTACTGATGACCGAATCAAGCTGTTTAGCCTTTGATAGTTGTCGTCGTCGATCATAATGAACTTGAAAGGCTGCAGGCACTTAAGGGTGGCCGAAACCGGAGTCAGCAATTCTGCGATTCCGAGGACGGGGCCACCATTGGACATGAATATCACCTCGATGAGTGTCCCGGGAACGAGCGGTTTAGACAGCCGAAGCAGGCCACCGGTTAACGAGATTGTCCGCAATTTGCCCAGACCGCGCCGACCGTCCTCGAACCGGATCGCGGCAGGGGCCATGTTGTGAAACGGCAAACGAACGGCACGCTGGTTCTGGTGCGGTTGGGGGAAGTGAGTCTTAGGCACCCAGAAACTATGACTCCTCGCGGACGGCCTGACGAGATTACAAAAGAGCCTAGGCAGATTCGAAAAAGGTCAGTCCGGCGTCCCGTCGCGGCCTTGAGGAAACGAGGGCGCAAACTGAATCGCTACGCTTCGGTGCGGTAAAGCCACTCTTCGCAGGGCAGCTTTTATGTTTCTGCGCCGGCTGTTGAAAAACTCCAGTTCTTAAGAACAGCCCAAATTAGAGGGGGGTAGAAATTGTCTGCGATCGGGGATGGGTTTGCTATCCCACCAAACAGCCAGAAATTTCCAGAATTATCGGTCCAACCAACTCCGCCGTCTCGCCCTCCAGGGGTGTTGCCGGCTGCAGGCGTCCCCTGCGTCCCGTAACTCCAGACTGGTTGACCAGGTTCGAGCCAGCAGACCAGGTCCATTCGTTCTGAGTGGTGGGGCCCGAGCCTTGTTGGGATGACATGCCTGTCGAACTCCCGCTGCATCCCGAAAAAGCCAGTAATGTTATTCCCACAAACATCGAAATGCATCCCTTCACACCGATCTCCCCACAATGTTCGTTTCGTGCTTTGACCGCCCAATAATCCCACGGTTGAAGATGACTGTCGAGAACCTCTCCAGAAACTGCAAATACCCGGTCTTAGGCTTTCCTAGATCTGGCCATCGCAGAATTGCTTGGAGTCGTTGGAACCCGTGGTCAGGCGATGCCAACCGTTAACTTGCGGACCCGGAGCCGCAATCCAGTGCGTCTTGGCCCCACCATTCATCGGTATAAAATAAACGGCGTACCAATGACTCTCTAAACGACGTACAAGCGGCACCTCGCAGGGTAGGCCACCGAATTTGCCAGGGCGATGGCTCCGGGCCGCCGCCGAAAGCGCGTCTGTCGGATCGAAAACAAGATACACCGTGGTGCCTCCTGCTAGGGGGACCCCCCAGCGGTCCCATGCTATATGCTTCAACTCTCCGTTTGAGGAGGCCGGTTGTGCCAGAACTTCGGATTTATATTCGTGGGACCAGATCAGCCATCTTGCGGGAGCGCGGATGGCGGAATAGTTCGTTACTAATACCGCTGAGATCGCCCAATAGCTAACCAGCATAGACAGCATCGCCAGCGAGCCGTGGCGCTTCTTGGCGATTGCTGCGATCACCGAGGAGCCACCCAAAATGAGGCTGATTAGGGGGACAACAAGAAGGACGTAGAAAAACACCTCTGATGTCCATATCGCCACTGCGAAACACACAACAAAGGTTCCAATTGCCGCATAGAGCGGCAGCCACCAGTTAAACCGATTTTGTTGCTCGGTTCAGTCGCCTTCCTTGGGTTCTCCACTCATAGCGAAGGCACGAAGTTCAGTCCTTAAAGCGGATTTATCAACAACCTCGCGGAGTGAAATCGCCTCCGCGTCGGGGGCGGCCTGAACCATCCAATGCCGCTGGAGCCACATTTCTTTGTTTCGTTGCGGCTACCAACCCGTCCGCAGTAGCGCGGTATAAGTGTGTAATTCGTAATTCCGTACTCTAAACCGAACGGCAAAAGGAGTTCAGCTACCAATGCAACGGCGCGCTTACAGTCAACCGACTTATATTCTACAGTTCATTATTACAAGTTACCTGTCCCCGCCTGGGATGGAGCACCCTCCATTGGATTGCCATCGGCCGGGAACCTGTAAAGTTCGGCCCGCGCTTTGGGCAAGCTGTTCGGGTACTTCTCCTGCTGAAACTTGATCAATTTTTCCCGCACCAAACAGCGTAGATCCCAGGCTTTCGAGGAATCCGCCGCGCTCGACAAGGCTCGTATCTGCAGGGTGTGTTCGGAGACGTCGCTGACCTGGAGCACGCACACCTTTTGGTCCCACAAAGGCGTCGATTCCAGGATGCGGCGAAACTCATGGCGCAATTCTTCGACGGGAGCTGTGTAGTCGGCGTAAATATAAACGTAGGCGAGAATGTCGCTCGTCCGGCGCGTCCAGTTCTGAAACACATTCTCGATGAAATACGATAACGGCACCACGAGCCGCCTCAGGTCCCAGGTGCGCACCACGACGTAAGTGGTGAGAATTTCCTCAATCCGCCCCCACTCCCCGTTGACAACGACCACGTCGTCGATGCGGATGGGCTGCGTGAGCGCAATCTGCAATCCCGCAATCAGGCTCGAAAGGGTCGACTTCATGGCCATTCCAACCACGATTCCGGCAATGCCAGCCGACGCGAGCAGACTGGTTCCGAGCTGGTGAATCGCCGGGAAAGTCATCAGGCCGATGCCCGAAGCAACGACGATCACCAGCAGTGCGAAGATCCTGCGGAGGACGGTAATCTGCGTGCGAATCTGTCGCGCTGTCAGGTTATCGGCGGTGTCCGTGCGATATCCGGCATAGACTGCGTCGCCGACAACGTCAGCCAGAAGAATAATCACCCAGGCTAGCGCCGCGATGACACCCAGGCCCACCGCGTGCCGGAGCATTTCCACCAGTTCGGAACGGACGGGAAGCGCAGGCAGGGCGAGAATGATTGCCAGCAACGGGAAAATCCAGCGCGTGGCCTTTTCGGCGCGCCGCAACAGCGAGTTTCCGATCGCTTCGTCCGTGGGTTTTACCACACGCTTGGCGAGCGCGAAAAGAGCAAAATGGACGACGAATGCTAGGAAAATAGAACTTACCAGAATGATCGCAGGCCATAGCCAGACTTGCCAGTTTTGCCAGAGCTGCGCCAACGTTTTTGGTCCCTCTTTCCCAGAACTCGATGCTTCCCGAGGTCCGCCCAGGATTCGATGCCGTCCAAGCTAAACCCTTCGGCAGGCCAGAAAAGTTTCCTCCGAACATAATCGACTGTCAAGAGGGTTCTTAATTTCCAATTCCCTGTAAACAAAGAGGCTTTCACAGCCGAACGCTTGATGATGGTTGATAACAGGCGCGGCTGCTGAAAAAACAGAACTGGGTTGTGAGTTCCTGAGAACGTAGCTACTCCGCGACGCCCGCTCCGATTTCAATATCAGAGCACTGGCATCGAAAACCGGCTTTACCAGCCTCATGGAACCGGTGCCCAGAAGCCGCTCTGTCTTCGGCTTGCTTTCGCAGATGCCCCACCAAACGTCGCGATGTCGAGAATGGCGTCGGCAGCCCCACTTGACCCGGACGTGGTCGATCGCCTGCCCATGAACCAACAGGCCGAGGCGTTTGAGAGGCTCAGGGATTCGATTGGCGGGTAAGCAAGGACCTTACGAGGAGGATCGGGCGCGGCTTGATTTCACCGCGCCCTATCGGAGATCAGCCGTCATTGCCCCGCAATTGCCCGAGGAACTTCAGGCGAGCCGCTGCACTTGCTTTCTGGACCCCGAAGGCTAATGCCAATGCCAACGCCGAGAACCAGATCGCGAGACCGAGCTTTGCTGGCGAGTAAGTACGGGACATAAGATCCTCCGTTGCTGGCATTTGAGCGCCAGCTCTCTAAGTTCGGAGCCAAGAACGTCGGGCAT
>PMHI01000673.1:3888-4014 GCA_003156615.1 Acidobacteriaceae bacterium
CAGTTCAAGCCGTCCTGGGGGCTGTGCGTACTTTCCGTGCGGGAAGATAGGCCAAGTCACTCAGGGAAAAAGACTTGCACGACGCCTTGGAAGTCCGTTGCTGGAGGAAGGGGATCGCTCGGCCCC
>PMHI01000136.1:0-1130 GCA_003156615.1 Acidobacteriaceae bacterium
TTTGCCTGGGACCAGTCACTATGCACGAATCAAGTCCGCAATCTCTCGTGAAACAGCCTCCGAGTCTTGTTCGACGGCGAGTTGAGAGAATATTTCTTCGAGCGTAGGCACGGCCATAAGGACTCTTAGACGTTCAATCGAGTCATCGGCGACCACTTTGCCGCGATGCAGAATCACGACGTGAGAACAAACACGTTCCACTGTTTCAAGCTCATGCGAGCTAAAGAGCACGATCTTACCCCGTGCCGCCAATTCTTTAATCAGACTGCGGAGGATGAGAGCGGAACCGACATCCAGACCAGAGAATGGTTCGTCCAGCAGAATCACGTCGGGGTTGTGCATTAAGGCGGCGGACAATAGAATCTTCTGCCGCATACCTTTGGAGTAGGACGACAAGGCTACGTCGCGGTCCCCGTGTATTCCGAAAAGACGCAGCAAACCGTGGATGCGCGTGTTTGCAGAAGTGCGGTCCATATTCCGCAGCTGCGCGACCATCACCAGGTATTCCAGGCCGCTCAGATGGGTATAGAGGTGAGGCTCTTCGGGAACATAGCCCATCCGCTGCCGATAGGCCATGAGGTTTTCCTTGATCCGTCTTCCTTCGAAGAGGATTTCCCCTGCATTGGGCTCGATCAATCCCGTGGCCATCTTCATGGTGGTTGATTTGCCGGATCCGTTTGCGCCCAGATAGCCGGTCACTTCGCCGGCGCGCGCGATAAAGCTCACCGAATCCACGGCAGGAATCCCGGAGTAACGTTTATGCAGATTGCGAACTTCAAGCGCGACCATATTCGCGATTTCTCGTGTCCTCATCACTCTGTGCGCAGTGACAGCATCGGATCCAATCGCGCTCCGCGCCTCGCGGGCACCCAAACTGAGAAGAGCGCGACACCTATAAGCACGCTCGGAACGATGACAAATACGGCGGGATCCCAGCTCTTAACTCCGAATAACAGGCTATTGAGAAAGCGGCTGAGTGGTAATGAGACTGCCCAACCAATTAGAATTCCTGTAAGCGCCAGACGCATTCCTTGCCAGATCACCATATTCCGAATACGAGCCTGATCCGCCCCCAGAGCCATTCTGACGCCGATTTCCTGAGAGCGTTGCTGGACCGAATATGCCATGAG
>PMHI01000136.1:1167-1627 GCA_003156615.1 Acidobacteriaceae bacterium
AACACCCAGTGGATGGAATCCATGTGATTCGTCAATGCCGTAATTGCATCCGGAGTCTGTGCCTGGGGAATGATCGCCATCGGTTGCGCCGCGCTTTGGAGGCCGTCCACTAGAACATCTCCCACGATGCCAACGATCTCGCGCGGTCTGTCTGCAAACATAGGCGGCATGCCCTTTCCCAGGACAATCTGCTGCCCGATGGGGTTTTGCTTAGGCCAGAATTGCTTGGCCATGGCCTGATTAATGAGGACAATGGGAGGTGCTGCTGCGTTATCGTCTGGGCGGAAGTCCCGGCCACGAAGTAGCGGAATTTGAAAGACGCTGAGAAACCCTGGTGAGGCTGCTTCATATGCAACCAATCCGGTATTTGGATCGTTTCCTGCTGTCCGCCCGATAACGTTGAAAGGGAGCCGATGTGCTCCTTGTAATGGCAACGATATGGTCGACGCAGAGGCGAGAA
>PMHI01000136.1:1643-2877 GCA_003156615.1 Acidobacteriaceae bacterium
AACAAAGCCGCTCCGATCGAAAGCATGACCGCTAGTGCGGCTTCGATGACAACCAGCACAGACCTTGCTCTTCTCTGCCTAATTCCAGGGCCGGCTGCACGACCGCTCTCCTTCAGGGCCGTGCTCAAATCCAGTCTTGACGCGCTGAGAGCCGGAGCCAGACCAAATATGACACCTGTAAGTAACGACAGGCATAAGCCGAAAACAAAAACGCGCCAGTCAAGGCGGACGGCTGAACCGCCAACTCCAATGCGCGGAATATCTCCCGAGCTGACCTTCAATAGAAGGTGCACTCCTAACTCACCCAGCGCAATACCCAGAACGCCTGCCGTCAGTGACAGCAGCAGACTCTCAGTGAGCAACTGACGAACGATGCGCGAGCCTGATGCTCCCAGAGAGGTGCGAATTGCGATTTCTCGCTCACGCCGTGAGGCACGAAGCAATTGCAGGTTCGCTACATTTGCGCACGCAATCAGGAGAACGAGACCAACTGCCCCGAGAAAGAGCAACAGAGGAAACCGCGCGTTGCCAATGATGGAGTCGCCAAGGGAGCGAACGAGGAAATATCTGTCCGGGGGAATCGCGCCCGGGTATCTCTCGCGAAAGCGATCCGCTGCTGCTCTTAGCTGGGCATTCGCCTGGTTTAGCGTGACATCTGACTTCAGCCTTCCCACTACGCGGTAGAAAGGCGTCGGATCGGAGCTTGCGGGGTCGACCCGCAACGGAAGCCACAGGTCAATCAAGGAATCAGTGTGAAACTCCTCGGCAACTACGCCAATTACTGTGTAAGGCTCGCCCCCTAAGGTGATGCTCCTCCCAATAATATTTGGATCTCCGGCAAAACTATTCTTCCACAGGTAGTAGCCCAGGACGACGGTCTTACCACTACCTGGATTTTCTTCCTGGGCAGTAAAGGCATGTCCCAACAGGATGCGGGCGCCATACAAACGAAAATAGTCTGATGTGACGTTGATTCCGTGCACGAGCTTTGGCTGTTCACGCGTTAAGTTCATTCCAATCCCGTCCGTGTTGGCTGCGGACACATCTTGAAACAAGTTCCGCTGCTGCCGCCAAAAATAGAATTCTGGTAATGAGGCGACCGGGAAAGTTCCTCCACGGGGTGATGACTCAAAGAAAAGTACGAGGCGGTCGGGCTTAGGGTAAGCGAGCGGCTTGAGAATTACCGTGTTCACGACAGAAAAAACGGCGGTAGTTGTGCCAATGCCCAGGGCGA
>PMHI01000648.1:0-1539 GCA_003156615.1 Acidobacteriaceae bacterium
GAGCTCACCCCCAAGGAAGGGGGTCTGGTCTGGGGCGAAACGTGCCCTCGCCAATCGTTGCCCAATGATGTGGAGGAACTGGTCGAGGACGTCATCCGCTCGACCAACGGTATTGGTATGTCCACCCGGAAGCTGCACGGCCGCATACTGCAATCCGAACTGCCCCTTTTTTTCGCTGGCCGATTGCCTTATTGATGCAGCAATCCATAGTGTCGACGTTGTCGAATCGTCTGTTCTCGACGGTGTTCAGACGTGACACTCGGATCGTCGGGTCGTATCTTCTATGATTTAGCGATTACTCGGAGATGGAGCCCAACGTGCAATGCTTGAGAACGACGAACGCGGGGGCAAGCGTGGATTCGTAAAATTCTCAGCCCGAAATCGTCGCAGGCCCAAGTGGATTCGCGCAACCACAGCCGCTCGCGTGCAAGAAGCACCTCCGCATACGTTGGACCTCTCCAAGGGGCGCTTCGTCTGGTAGTCTCCACAATTTTCCTGCGTTCCGGATCACCGGACGTTGGAAGAGGCGTCCGGCGAGACAGGGCGCAGATTTGCGTGATGCTTCGAACAACGATAGGAAGAAGGAGTCACCTCTATGTTCGCTCGTGTTGTGGAATTCCATTCGAAAGCTGGCCGAATTGATCAAGTCGGCAACAAGTTAAACAACAGCGTGCTACCACTTCTGCAACAGCAAGTGGGCTTTGTCGACTTTCTTACGCTTGCCGACAAGACGGATCCCGAAAGGGTGGTGTGCATCAGTTTCTGGACCTCGCAAGAAGATGCTGACGAATATGACACCCAACACTATTACGCGATCGCCGACATATTGAAGTCACTCTTGGAGTCTCCCGCGACACTGGAGACATTTGAGGTAAATGCGTCAACAGCTCATCGCATTGCGGTCGGCAGCGTAGCTTGAGCGGACCCAGGGTCGCCTAANNCCCCAGGCGGTCGAGACGATTTCCCTCGGGACAGAAACTGTTCTCGTAGTCGAGGATGAAGAGCCACTACGTCTGCTGGCTCGCATCATGGCATCCTCGATAGTGATACCGTATTGCTCGAAAAATCTTTTTACCCGGCATTCGTTGCTTACCAAGATCCATCAGGTCTTGCACGCTGGCCAGAGCGGCGAACGGGCTACCAGCTAAGGCCGGATTGTGACATCCGGTCCATCTAGCGCCGGACACATAGAGGACAGAAAATTGCTAACTCCGGTCATGACTTCAGCAAGAGAACAGCTTCAGCCGAGGGCAAACGTTATCATCGAGGCCGAGAAACCGACGGAACTCCCACTCCAGAAGTGCTTAGATGGAGTGGGCATTTCACTGCTCAGTGAGTGGGATGTATTGATTTTCGTGTACCGTCACGGAGCTAGTCTCACTACAGTCGACCAGATCGCACGTCTTATCGGCTATCCAAGCGGGATCGTGAGTGACACGCTTGATCGACTGGAACGCGAGGAGCTTATCGAACGCTCACGGCCCTCCCGCGGGGTACGTTTTTACCGAATCCTAACTTCGATGGATTCTCGACGTTGGC
>PMHI01000648.1:1604-7132 GCA_003156615.1 Acidobacteriaceae bacterium
GATTCCATCCTGCTGGGCGGGATCCCGAGGACCAATGTGATCTTGGTTCAGGGCGTGACCGGAAGCGGAAAGACCGTAATGGGCTCGGAGTTTATCTATCGTGGGGCCGCCCTATATAACGAGCCTGGGCTGATCGTAGTGTTTGAGACAAGTCCGGAGAAACTCATCCGAGACGCTGCTGGATTCGGCTGGAATCTGGATGAACTGCAGCAACAGAAGAAGCTGCAAATCATCTTTACCAGTCCGGAGGTGCTCGATCAGGAATTGCGTTCGCCGGACAGCCTGCTGCTCGAAACCGCGAAGGAAATTGGCGCGCAGAGGATTTTTGTAGATGGAATCGGATTGTTAAACACTAATCTAGTCGACAGCAACTCCGTACACCGCACGTACCGCGAATTGTTACAGCAATTGATCGAGTCGTTGCACCGAGAGAATCTCACCGCCATGTTTTCACTCGAGCTTGGCAACGCCCACGATTCGATTGCTGCTGCTGCGGGATCGATTGATTTCCTTGCCGATACGATCATCCAATTAGGTCGCGAACGGCGTGGTCGGCGCATGCAACGGAGCTTGGAGATCTTGAAGAGCCGGGGCCAAGATTACGAGTGCGGTGAACACACTCTGCACGTAACGGGGGGCTTGGGTTTGGAAATTTTCCGTCGCGTCCAGGCGCCTCTCCCCGCTAAATCGATTCAGCCCACTTCCAGCACCATGCGGTCCGTCATTGGGGTCGAGGCTATCGACACTCTCATTGGCGGCGGCATTTTTGATGGGTCCACCACAATGGTCGTGGGGGTGTCAGGAGTGGGAAAGACTGTGCTGGCGACGCAGATTCTGAGGGAAGGATCTCTGAAACAAAAGACAAGAGGTTTACTTATTTCCTTGGATGAGCACCCAGCGCAAATCATACGTAATGCCCAGACTTTGGGGCTGAACCTGGAAGAACAGGTCGCCGACGGAACCATCCAAATTATGTTCGAGAGTCCTCAAGAGTTGGACATTGATGCGCACTATGCTCGCATTGTTCAACTCATCGAGGAGCGGGACATACAACGGATGGTGATTGATGGAATGACAAGTTACAGCACTGCGATCGGAGAAGTCGGCGTGTACCGCGATTTCTTCCACGCCATGGTGGCCTACAGCAAGCAGCGTTTGATGACGAGCTTCTTCAATTATGAGAATCCAGAGTTCCTCGGGATCTCGTCCTATATGCCGGATTTTCCGCTCAGCTCCATCGTGGATAATCTTATTCTGCTGAGCTTGGTGGAAATCAACAACTCGCTTCACCGCTGCATTTCGGTAGTCAAGTCACGGGGAAGTAAACATTCCTTCGATACTCGCGAGTTTGTGATCGGACAAGGGGGAATCTCTCTGGTGCCGCTGCAGCAGAACCCAGTTCCCGGGTTGCCGTTGCAGAGCTACTCCAGTCTCTTGAGCCGTGCCCCTACAAGGTTCTCTCTCCCAACGCGAATAGAGAATGGTGCCACCGTAGAGGGCAAGAAATGACCTCAGAAGCCCCCGGACGAGTTGAAGCACCCGCGTATTCGCCTCCCGCGACTGCCATACTCCCCCCCTGCGATAGCGCCCTGCTCCATGAAAAGGGCAATATGGAGGTCTCGCCCGCCTTACGCGCCGATTTGCTCGATTTCAAAGCTTGGAGCGAGATTCTGACGACCTATGGCCGCACCATGAGAGTGGCAGTCGCATTAACCGACTCCCAAGGCCAACTGTTGGGAAAATGTCACAATCCACAGCCGGTCTGGCAGCTGGTTAATAACGCTGTACGGGGCCGGGGCCCCGGATGTCCCTTCTGCATCACCACGCGTTTGCCTTGTACTGCAGTTGCGGACGCCTTGCAAACAGGCGGGGTGGTGATGGTGCGTGACCAAGCTGGCTTAACCCATGTCGTGGTCCCACTCCTATTGGGCAAGCTGCGATTTGGGGCCATCGTTGCGGGGCAAGTGTTCGATCGATATCCCGATTCTCTAGTGTTGCGCCGCGTGGCGAAGGACTTTGGTGTTTCGGAACAGCAACTTTGGGAATTGGCCAAGGAGCAGCGCCCTGTAAGCAGCGCTGTCCTCCACGCATCTGGCGATTTGCTTTGTGCCCTGGGTAATGCATTTCTACGGCAACGCTACAGCGCGATCCTCGAGGCAAAGCTGGCGGAGACAAACGGACGTTTTCGGTTGCTTGTAGAGGGAGTTATGGACCATGCGCTTTTCACAATGGATTCAACCGGATGTGTGACCAGTTGGAATGGCGGAGCCGAGCGCTTATTGGGTTACGTTGAGGCCGCGATCATGGGTCAGAATTTCTCTTGCATTTTCACTCGAGAAGATATTCAGAATCGCGTACCCGAGAAACAGCTACACAAGGCTCTGATAGCAGGCCGGGCGGACGATGAGGGATGGCGCGTCCGGGGCGACCGGAAGCAGTTCTGGGCCAATGTCAACATTACAGCATTGGAAGCAGATCCGGCTATCTCTCGCAGCTTTGCCATCATCGTGCAGGATGTGACCGAGCGGAGGAAAATCGCCACCGTGCTGGAAGAGGCCCGGCAGGAGCGCGAGGGCCTACAAGAAAAGCTTCTATCTCANNCTGAAGAGTATGGTCAGCGATCTCCTCGACATAACCCGCGTCGAAAACCATAAACTCACTGTTGAGCCTCAGCACCTAAGCTTGGCCAGGTTGATTGACGAAGTTCTCAGCACATGTCTCACCAATGCCGCAGTGAAGAATGTCACCTTGCGTTCCGACGTTGCCCCAGGCCTTCCTTTTACTTGGGCAGACCCGGCCCGTGTGCGGCAAATTCTCATCAACCTTATCGATAACGGAATCAAGTTCGCNNGAGATTGTCTTCGACCGCCTGGCCCAGGTGAGAAGCACCACCGAAGCAAGTCGCAGCGGCCTGGGTCTCGGACTGTTCATTTCGAGAGAACTGGTATCGCTGCACGGTGGTCGAATCTGGGTGGAGAGCGAACTGGGAAAAGGCAGCATTTTTTACTTTACCCTGCCAGTATTCTCGCTGGCCAAATTGTGTGCGCACGTCCTAACCGCGGCAAACCTAGAGCCGGGTTGCGTGACCCTCATTGCGGTGGACGTGGCCCAGGTCGAGGGAGCCCAAGCGGATATCCTGCTGGAGGTAAGGAAGGTTCTTGAGCGCTGCATTCGTCCTGAGCAGGATGTGCTCTTGCCCTCGATGAGCGACGCTGAGCCGGTGAAGACCTTTTTCATTATCGCCTGCACTGACGCCAAAGGATTTGAGGTCATCGCAAGCCGCGTGGCCAGGGAGTTACGGAAGTTCGACAGCTCTTCCAAACTCAAGCCGGCAATTTCGTCAACAACATTGCTGCTAGCCCCCGGGCAGTTCGGGGAAGAACAGATAGGCGACGTCGCGGCGCGAGTCGACCAATTGGTTCAAGCGCACTTTCTGGGCAAGGAGAGACTCCAATGACTGAGAAGAAAATCCTGATCATCGACGACGATCAACATCTCCAGCTGGGCTTGTCTGCCAGGTTGAGGGCAAGAGGCTATCGGGTGAGCTGCGCCGCCGATGCTATTTCTGCCATAACAGTTGCGCGCAAGGAGCTGCCAGATCTGATCATCCTCGATCTCGGACTGCCGGCAGGTGATGGGTTCCTAGTGTTGGAACGAATGAGAGACCTAGCAGATCTCGTGGCAATACCCGTCATTGTGCTCAGCGCCCGAGATCCGACTGACAATAAGAAACGTGCTCTGGACGCCGGCGCTGTGGCCTTCTTCCAAAAGCCTCCAGATAATCATGAATTCTTGGGCGCAATCCGGCACGCGTTGGGAGAGACCATGGCACTGTCAACATTCCTTAAGACCTGAATCTCAACTGGAACGAACTGGGCTGCCTGACAAGCTGATGGTGCTTTCCCTCTTCACCACGAAACTGTTGGGTGGCGATTTGGTTATTTGGCTTCCCAACCTATGACGACGATCTGCGCCATTCCCGATAGACAAGCTCAGACAACTGAACAGCATTGGTGAGCGATGGCGTGGAAAGTTTAATGAACGGTTGCGGGTTGAGTGTTTGAACGCCACTTCTGTTCGGAACCTGGCCGACGCCAGGGAGAAGATCCCGCGTTTGGCGGCAGGAACATAACTGCGAGCGATCCCATAGCAGTAGATGAGAAAATCGAGGCAGGCCAGTACCGGAATAACGAGTGCAAAGATCAAGGAGACATTCCTGCTTCCCGATCCGACGCTTAGTTCACTATTTTATTGTGATGTACATGGACTGCAAGCATCTTTTCGTTGCAGTCCTTCCTGATCATCTGGAGATCGTTTACTAGTCGGAGGTATGCCGAACGAGGTAAGCTGTCGTGGGGATATAGTAACCGACCAGCGGCGGCGTGCTCCCTGACTCGGGCAGCCTCATAAACTGCAAGCAGCCGAAATTCTTCGTCATCTCGCGAGAGTGTTGTGTATAGTGTCACTGATTTCATGATATGCCACAAGCGATGACGGCGAATGCACCTATGGGACATGACCGACCGCCGGGAAAGGACTTTTCGGAACTAACGGACTAACCAACGTTTTATGTTTTCTCCGGCGGGACTCGTATACGTCTCTTTGACTCCGATTACGCGGTTCGCGAACGCCAAGACACTCGAGCCTAGTGTTCCAGAGAAATTATCTGATTCATGGGAACGTCGATGGTGAGATGCTCTGTACTCTCCGTGCCGCCTACTCGAAGAATTGCATTTCCTTGAACTTCCGCCACGAATACATAAAATCCGTCTTTTCCCATGACCTTAACGTGATCTCCCTTTTCCAAAGTAGCCTCCTTGTGAGCCACTGGCCGCCCTGATGCATATAGAATTACCAACTTCGCAGTCCCAAAGCAACGTCAGCCGATTTCGCCACCAGTCTTTTTCATTTCACGACTGGCTACCTCGATGGTTCGTTTGCCTCCTTCGGGCATGGCGTCACGAGGGCTCGCCTCCTGGTTCGTGGGAACCTGCTGGATTTGAGTAGGATCGGCGAGAACCGGGGCGTGCTCCGCCGGGAGAACAATACCAATCTCGGTGGGCTCTCCCATTGCTCGAGGGAGCATGCGGCCAGTTTCTCTCGCTATCGAATTGAGATCAAACACCAGCGGGGAAGACACCTGCTTGCCACTGAAGGTGAGGAGTTGTTTTGTCAAACGCGCGCCCCGCTTAGACGCGGCGGTGATAGCCTCGACATATCCCCTTCGCGGGTCATTGGCACCAAGATCATCGAGCAAGAGTTCCGAACTTCCCAGAATCACATTCAAAAGGTTGTTGAAGTCGTGTGCTACCCCGCCAGCCAGCCGCCCGATGGCTTCCAGTTGGCTTGCCTGTTGTAATTGCTCTTCCGATCTGCGTGCCTCCTCGGCATGTTTGCACCAGGTGATGTCGCGGATGTTGCACTGCACCACCCGGGTTCCGCCCACTGTATAAACATTACTGACAAACTCTACCGCAAGGCGGCGACCGTCTCTGGTTTCGAGGGGCAAATCGTCGTAACGGATAACG
>PMHI01000648.1:7137-11585 GCA_003156615.1 Acidobacteriaceae bacterium
CACTTGCCCCGTCGCAAAATCGAGAATCAATATGCCGTCTTGGGCAGCTTCAAACAGCCGTCGGTAACGAACGTCGGAAGCTTGCAGCGCTTCCTTGTCTCGATTGCGTACTGAAATATCGCGAATGGCACGGGAGTTTAGCCCGCCCTCCCACACCTCCATCGGAGCCAGGCTGATCCCTACCGGAATTTTGCTCCCATCCTTGCGCCCCAGCTTGCGCTCAACCATTGGGTGTCTCCTCCATCCGCGGTCGTGCCATGCAGCGGATAAGCTTTTGAGCACGGCTTCGTCTCTACTGATCGTGCCGGGCTGTCGTATTTACCCACTCGAGGTTCTTGTCGGAAAGGGTAAAACTCGACAAAGTCGGGCTGCTTTTGCAGAATCGGAGGTACGGCTCTCTTTAATTTGTTGTCGAGTTGCTTGCTTCTACCAACTTTCGATAGCCATTCCACAACGCGAGCAAATAGTTATGTGCCTGCTTCTTTGTAATAGTTTTTCAATACATGATGTAGCTCTGCCTACCGCTTCGTCGAAACGCCTCTTAAACCGTCTGGTGATCTGCCTCACCACAGAGATTCCAGCAGACCACCAGACGCGAAGCGCTCCCAAGGGGGAGCGCAAGCGTGTGCGACTGCGCCTCTTGAACGCGATGGGGGCGCCTGGATCCATTGACCCGCCTGGGGCGATTTCGCGTTAAAGAACGTCACCGGTACACTGTTGTTACGATTAGGCGTTGCATGTACCGGTCCATGTCCGAGTAATGACTAAGTCATAGAAAACACAGCCTGGGGATCTCAGTGGCGAGTGTCCAACAGTGTCAGAGACAGACGATTCGACACTTCGGGCCTTAACTAAGTCGAGGCCCCGCGATGCCTTCAGTGCTTTAAGTCAGGATTCATCGACTTCACGGGCGAAGGCGGTTCGGCTACACAGCCTCTTCCTCAAATGTGAAAATCTTTCTGAGGCAAAAAGGTGTGTTCCAGGTTGGATTAGAGGGGGCAGGTCAGTTAAAGCGCTGCCTCCCTCGTCGCGGGACCACCGGGGTCACGCCTGCGATGCATAGTGCCTGAGTTTACGGTAAAGCGTCGTTTTTCCGATACCCAATAGTCTTGCCGCACGCAGCTTGTCGCCATTGAGTTCAGCGACGGCACTCAGGATAGTCTGCTTCTCGAGCTCTGCTATCCGAATGATCTTGCCGACGTGGCCGTTTCCGTTCGAGGCTTCCGGGCTTGGGAAATTCGCAATCTCCGGTGGCAAATCTGTGGCCTCGATCTGGGAGCCGCTAGCAAAGGCGCAGGTGCGCTCCACGCAGTTTTCCAGTTCGCGCACGTTGCCGGGCCAGTCGTAGACCATCATGGCCTTAAGCGCTTCTCCGCTGAAGCTTTTCCCCTGTCCGGAATCGCGCACAATGCGTTCCAGAAACTGCGTAATGAGCAGAGGAATGTCCTGCCGCCGCTCACGCAGGGGGGGGATGCGGAGGCTGAGTAAGTTGAGATGGATGTAGAGGTCGCGCCGGAATGTGCCCTGCATCACGGCTTGCTCCAAATCACGGTTGGTGGCCGCCAGGATGCGAACGTTGATGAGAGCAGGCCGGGTGCTGCCGACCGTGCCAATTTCCTTTTCCTGTATGGCACGCAACAGCTTGGCTTGGAGATCGACGGGAAGTGCAGCGACTTCATCGAGGAACACGGTTCCGCCTTCGGCAATGGCCGTCAGGCCCTCCTGGGAGTCGGTGGCGCCCGTGAAGGCACCTTTGACGTAGCCGAAAAGCGCACACTCGATCAGAGCGGGCACCAAGGATCCGCAATCGATCGGAATAAAGGGCTTGTCGCGGAAAGGACCGGAATAGTGGATGGAGCGCGCGACCGTCCCCTTGCCAGTGCCACTTTCGCCCAGGATCAGAACCGGGTGCGTGCTGTTCGCTGCTCTCGCGATGATGCGGTAAAGCTTCTGCATTTCGAGAGCTCGACGGCCGGCGATTCCTTGTTTAGACCCACCTTCTCCCGCTCCAGACGGTTCCCCGACTTCAGCTTCAAATGGCTGGCACCGCCCTCCAGCTGTTTCCCTTCGTCCATGAGGAAGGGGCTGGTCACGTGGTCGTAGGCGTTCACGGTTATCAAGATCTTGCTGTGCGTGCCAATCGAGGTAGGTCCTTGCAGTCCCCCCCGCTGGTTCCAGGCTTTCTTTCCGTTCCATTATGGCCTCATTTCCCTGCGTGAAAACCAAGACTTGGTACTCCGTTCGGTCTTTTCGTCCATTGTCGGCACGACACTAAGCACAACTGCTACCAACGGGTGCGGCTTCGGAGTTTGCGTCAAAGTAATGTCCATGAGCCCACCGTTGCCCCACTTCGCGTGGTTGCTTTAGACATTGCATGTACCGCTCCATCTCCGAGTAATGGCTAAATCATAGAAAACACGGCCTCGGGATCTCAGGGGCAGAGTGTCTACACTTGTCGCGAGACAGACGATTCGACACTTTCGGGTCTTAACTAGATGGATGTCCCACTCAATCTTCAGTGGTTGCAGCCGGGGCCACATCGTCTTCTCTTCTGACGACTCGTCGACAGTGGATCTCCGTCGATTCCAGCAGCTCAAGATCACGGTGATCCACGGGTCACACAGCGAATGGCGGCTTCACCCCATCAAACCTAACGGCTTTCTACCCAATAAAAATTGGCGGAGCCTGAACTAGCCCCCCAGGAATTAGTCCTGCGGAAATGTGACTTCTCCATTTAGGATGGCAATATCAAAAGCGCAAGCCCTATCNNGGACGTGCGGTTCGGCACTGTCACCTCGCAGTTTGTCAGCCACCTTGTCAACTGCCAGAGGCCTACTGAAGTAGTAGCCCTGGATTTCGTCACAATGATGTTTCCGCAGGAATGACATTTGCTCCTCGTTTTCGACGCCTTCGGCAATNNCGTGGCGACATCGTGAATAAACAAACGGTCGATTTTGAGCTTGCTGACCCGAAACTGTTTCAAACAACCGAAATTGGAATATCCCGTCCCGAAGTCGTCAATCGCTAGGGTTAACCCCATGGCCTTTAATTCCTGAAGAACTGAGAGCGTCACGTCTGCATTCACGAGCAGAAGGCTTTCCGTCAGTTCAAGTTCGAGGTATTGAGGGGCGAGCCCCGTCTCCTGGAGCAACCTCCGGATGAGTTCGCAGAAGTCCTCCTGCCGAAACTGGATCGCCGATACATTGACTGCGACCGATACCGCGGGGAGCCCCTCATCTTGCCATTTTCGGGCCTGAGAGCAGGCCGTCCTGAGCACCCATTCGCCGATCGGTACGATTAAGCCGCAGTTCTCGGCAATTCGTATGAACTTATCAGGAGGAACGAGACCCAATTCCGGGTGTTGCCAGCGCAGCAGTGCTTCCAACCCAATGATCCTCCCAGTAGCAATATCCAACTGCGGTTGATACATGAGAAAGAATTCTTTCTTGTCGAGCGCCAGTCGCAAGCTGCTCTCCAAGGTCAATCGCTCCACTGCCTGAGCGTTCATGTCCTCGGTAAAGAACCGAAAGTTGTTCTGTCCCTTTCCCTTGGCGCAACACATGGCCGCATCCGCATTCTTGATCAGGGCCTCGCTGTCCGCACCGTGTTCCGGGAAAAGGCATATGCCGAGGCTATAACTAACACTGAGCGGGTGACCTTGAACGACGAATTCATGGGTCATTGCATCCATGAGACGCTTAGCGGCAAGCGTCACGTCGGATAAGTCCTTGAGTCTAGTCAACACGATGAGAAATTCGTCGCCTCCGACCCTAGCAACGGTGTCCTGTTCCCGCGCCCATGTCTTAAGCCGTTCCGCAACTTCTTGCAAGAGAAGGTCCCCGACCGAGCGCCCCAGCGAGTCATTCACGTCTTTGAACCGGTCGAGGTCGAAGAACAGAATTGCGATTTTGTCCTTGTGACGACGAGCGCCAGCCAGTGCCGTGGCCAAGCGATCCTGAAGAAGAGTCCGATTGGGTAGTCCCGTTAGAGCGTCGTAGTAGGCAAGGTATCGAACCTGCTGCTCAGCCTCCTTGCGCTGAGTGATGTCCTGCTTGATCGCAACAAAATATCGATTGGCCGTATTGCCGACGTGCTGCGTTACCGGCGTGATCGTCATCTCTTCGGTGTAGGTAGTCCCATCTTTCCGTCGGTTGACAAGCTCGCCTCGCCAGACCTCGCCTGATGAAATCGTTGACCAGAGATCTGCATAATAACTTTCCGGCTGTTTTCCCGATTTCAACAAGCGAGGGTTCTTGCCCAATACCTCCTCCTGGCTGTAGCCAGTCATCATCGTGAATGCATGATTCACCCACACGATTGTGCCGTTGGAATCGGTGATCACAATCGCATTGGCAGCGGCTTCGAGAGCTGCAACTTGCAAGTACAAGCGTTCCTCAGCATGTTTGCGCTCATCGATGTCCATGCTGATCCCGGCCATGCGAGTCGTG
>PMHI01000648.1:11591-12833 GCA_003156615.1 Acidobacteriaceae bacterium
CTTCCGATCATCGGGATGGACGCTGTTCATCAACACCTGAAAGTTCGCGGTGCTCTCTGGCCGCAAGCCCAGTAACTCTTTGGAGATATCTGACCAGACCTGTTCGTCCCTAATCACATCCCAGTCCCAGAAACCGATCCTCGCGGCTTCCACGGCCATCCGCATGCGTTCGTCGCTTCGTTGCAACTCAACTTGAACCACTTCGCGTGCGCTTGTCTCCTGTCCGTAGCTCCTTTGAACCTGCCAGGTTGCGAATCGCGCGATCATGAGAGCGACGGCTACTGCTAGCACAACGAGTAAAACAAGATAACGATGGACTCTGTCATAATCAACCTGTGCTTGCCTGACAGCTGCGTCCACTTCGTCGCTTTGAAACTCCACAAACTCGTCCCACGCGGCGTGATATTTCTGCAGCGCAGGTATTGTTTCCTTGACTATGACCGCTTCCGCCTCGTCGTGTTTGCCTTCATCCACAAGCAAATGGATCGCTCGGAGATAACTTTCCACATAGGGTTCTCTAGCCTTCTTCACCTCAGAGAGTAGCTGCTTCTCTTCCTCGGATTCACGGTAGTGTTCGCTCTCCGCCAGCAGTCTTGTAATTTCATTGCTGTTCTCAGAACTGACTGCTGACAGCGTGTTGACAAGTAGTCTATTCTCCACCAGGACCATCTCCATTGCGATACGGCTATTGTCGTCGGAGAGCTTCAAGGCTCTTCGTGCCACCTGCAGGTCGACTAACTTCCTCCCGGTGACGTCGAAAAAGGTCTTGTCGATTGCTTGCATCCGGCGAAGCCCGAACTGGGCGATGCCCGCCAAGAGGGCAATGAGGACAGTAAACGCGATGCCTAATTTCAGCGCTATGCCTTTGGTCTTCAATGCGAACTCCGGTGAGTGCCCTCTCCCGGGTTTGGAGAGAAGGGTCCCTCCGGAAGAAACCATGGAATCGTTGCGCATCGGAGGGTTCGAAATGAGAGGTACTGCGAGAACATATTCAAAACCAAGAACCGATACCGATCCCTCTTTACCTTAACTTTCTGCTTACTTGTGTGGTGAGATAGACGACGGGCTAGGTACTGCTCAGGGCGTCTTATCCCAATTTGACCGTACTCCTGCTGGGGAGGCCACCCTAGTTACGAAAGGGATCTGCTTGCGAGGGCAGCTGACCAGCTTGCTGAACTGCGCTCTGTTTCTACATCCTGATTCCAGGTGCGTGCGGTGCGAACGACTCCGATGCGATTGAAG
>PMHI01000648.1:12850-13566 GCA_003156615.1 Acidobacteriaceae bacterium
TTTATGCGGAAAAGAAGAACCAAAAGCAATCCGCCAAAGTGACCCCTGCCGGAGTCATCAAGGAAATGGTGAAGCCGAGGGTGGCTATGTCTGCCAGAGAGGATCACGACATCGTTCTGAGGGAATTTCCAGTCGTGGAGAACAATGTTGAGAAGCGAACTTGCGATCGAAAGAAAGCCGCGGCCGACGGCAGACACTTACAAAAGGGACGTACAATCAACTTTGTACTCGAACCGTCATTATGAAATTCGTGACTTCGGATCGAAGAGTTGCTACTAGCGCTTCACTCACAGTACTGTGCTCCGTTCTGTGGTTCGTCACCTACACCTTTCATCCTGTGTCACTTGCCGCCCAGTCTTCGCCCGACCAAGCCGATACCTCGGGCGCGCAGGAAAAGCAAGCTCGGAAACTCGCGACTCAAACAAAGACCATAACCGGTTGCTTGCAAAAAGGCTACGAGCCGGGCGAGTTTTCAATAACAGGCGAAGATGGCAAGGTCTGGGGTCTACGCAGCAGCGCCGTTAAGCTTGGCGGGCACCTCGGGCATAAGGTGACTGTCAGCGGCCTTATAACCCACGAATCGAAGGCGGGAGATGCGAAAAAGGCGAACACGGAGAGCGTACCCGGCAACGATGAGTCCGGCGATCTGCGCGTTGCGAGCTTGAAGATGGTCAGCAGGACTTGCGGCAAATAACGCGACTGGTGCTTTGGGGTTA
>PMHI01000648.1:13584-15854 GCA_003156615.1 Acidobacteriaceae bacterium
TGCGGTAGTGCGAGATAGTCTGGCCGATCACTGGAGCAGAATCGTACGTCTGCGAAACCAGCAAGTCTATGAAAGCTGCGGAGTTGGCCGCATCGGGTGCGATCCTTGTCTCGATCACCAGACGGATCCCAGACTCACCGGCGCGCACGGCTTGTTCGCGACAATTCTCGAACCAAATGCTCGAAATCGGGGGGCAGTTTGCAGTTAACCGAGACTCTCTCTCCCGAGTGCGGATGGACAAACTGAAGATACGCGGCATGAAGAGCCACGCGAGCAATTAGCTGTTCCGACGATTCCGCCCGGTGGTA
Organism: Acidobacteriaceae bacterium; assembly: GCA_003156615.1. Next base: position 13,893 of record PMHI01000648.1, read on the forward strand.
TTTTCTATCTCCGATAACCGGATGGCCCATCGCCGANNAAGTTCGGCACGAGCCGCCTGAGGGTCTCTCGCCGTGCGCAGCTGTTGAAACATTCCTTGACGTCGAAAATAGTGCACGAGCGTCCCTGCCTCAAGATCGAGACGGCCGCGGAGTACCGCGAGATACTGCCTTACGGGAGTGTGGTCGAGAAACTGTCGCACCAGCGCATCTCGAGCCACGCCGGTCTTCGCAAATAGCAGAGCCCCGGAGACAAAACGATCGATGCGATGCACGACGGAGGCTCGTTCTCTCTTCAGCTTCAGTTCTGCGGAAAGCAGAGACAAAGCGGACGGAGTATCGGAGCCCTTAATCGGCACAGCCAGAAGCCCGGCCGGCTTGTCGAGAACGACCACGGCATCGTCTTCGTAAAGCACGGAAATCGCCCGGGAGAAACGAGGCCGGCGCCGGTCTTCGTGGGCCGAAGTCTGATTCGGCTTTCCCGTACGGCTGCGAGTCTTTCGGGGAATTTTCTTCATTGACTAGATGCCCGACGATCAGGCCATTATCAAACCATTCCGGCGATATCGCAAACATCCGGCGACATGGCAAACATAAGGTCGCATCCCAGTGGCCTGTGAGAACAATCCCCAGAAGTGCCGCCAATCGCGCGCGGGAGGCCACGGAGGCGACTGTCCGTCTCTATGCGTGCCGTTGCTTGCTATCATGTACCTCTACTATGGTTGCGCCTTTGGCCGACGTTGCGGAGCGTAGGGACTCCGGCAAATCCTGCCGGCAGGTTCTCGGTCGTGTTGACCAATGTCACTGGAAGCCGTCGAGCACCCGGCACGATCCAGTCGAGCTGCTGGTCGAGGCCAGCCGCGACCGGCTTTCAGAACTTCTGCCCATCAAGTGGGCACGCATGGCAGCTTCGCCCTTCGGCTTTTTCCGCGGCGCGGTGCCGGTGATGGCGGCCGACTTGGCCTCGCTCCCCACCACCGGTATCACGGTTCAGATTTGCGGGGATGCCCACGTACGCAATCTTGGCGCTTTCGCCTCGCCCACGGGCGCTCTGGTGTTTGACATCAACGACTTCGATGAAACCATGTCGGGTCCGTGGGAGTGGGACGTCAAGCGGCTGTCCACNNGCTACTGTTCCAAGCTGACGGTCCTGGAGCTGGCGCGCTACACCGTGCATCGGCATATGGAGGCCGGACCGCTCGTGGAACTGATCGAGAAGGCCGAGCGTGCAACGCCACAGCACAGTCTCGAGAAGCTCACCCAGAACCGCGATGGTGGGCGGCGGTTCAAGGAAGCAAAGCCGCTGTTGACGGCGGTTTCCGACAAAACTCGCCGCGACGTGCTCACCGCGCTCGAGGGCTACCGCGCCACGCTTTCGCAGGACCGGCTCCACTTTCTTGCACGCTACCAGCCTGTGGACGTCGCCTTTAAAGTTGTAGGAACGGGCAGCGTTGGCACGCGCGACTATGTCATCCTGTGCTTTGGCAACGGGAGCGAGGACCCGCTTTTCTTGCAAATGAAAGAAGAGCCTGCTTCCGCTTACGCGAAGTATCTCAAGGCCGAGATTCCGCACAACCATGGGGAGCGCGTCGTGCAGGGACAGCGTCTGATGCAGGCGCAGTCAGACATTTTTCTCGGCTGGACCAGAATGGACGGACGCGACTATCTTGTGCGCCAACTCGCCGATCACAAGGCCGCCATCGACGCCGAAAATCTCAAGGGTCGCGGTTTGAGCGAATACGCTAAGATGTGCGGCGAGGTGCTGGGCAAGGGACACGCGCGCTCGGGTGACGCCTGCGTGTTGGATGGCTATTTTGGTGACGACGAAAAGCTCGACAACGCCATAGCCGAATTTGCCGTCGCCTATGCCGACCAGAGTACGGCCGACTACGAGCTGTTTACGAGTGCGGTGAAGAAGGGGCGACTCGCAATCGCAAAAGGCGTGGACGGATGATCGGATCGCTC
>PMHI01000632.1:0-7898 GCA_003156615.1 Acidobacteriaceae bacterium
TTCTGTTCACAACGGGACGTGGTTCGGTGGTGGGCTCAGCGATTTCTCCTGTAATCAAGATTTGCGCCAATCCCGAAACCTACGAGCGCATGAGCGATGACATGGACGTTAATGCCGGACGAATCTTGCGTCTGGAAGCCAGCGTGGACGAAGTCGGCAAAGAGATCTATGGCAAGGTATTGGAAATAGCATCGGGTGTGCAGAGTTGTTCTGAGAGCCTTGGACATCAGGAGTTTGTGCTCACCTATAAGTCTTTTGAACCGATAGGGCCGGCCTGTCTGCCGATGTGAGGACGGCTTATACAAGTCGGCCGCGGCAAAGAGTGGGTTTGCCCGAAAGCGAGCAGCCAAGGAATTAGAGCCGGTCACTGAACTCATTTTCATCCAGGTCTCTCATAATGAAATTGTCAAAAATTTTCAAACCTCCATTTACGCGAGAACGATCCCGCCAACTACGACGCCATTCTTGAGGGCTCGATTCCGTGGTTTTGGGATTTAGCTGGGGGTGGATCCGATTATTTCGATGTATTGAGGACCAGGACTGTGACAATGGGGTCGAGTGCTTTGGCGGGCAGTTGCACGTCCACGCCGTTGCCGGTCTGGATCAGCCTCAGAGGCTTGTGAGTGGAATCGGCCAGGAGGTAAGCGCTGGTAACCTTGCGCGGTGAGTTGACGAGGTGGAAGGTGCCGCTGTCCGGCCAAGTAAAGATCTCAATATAAATCTTGTCGGCCTTGGTGGTGGAGCGCCAGTTCCATGAGGGGATGAACTTGGGGTTGCCATTCTCGTCCTTCTGAATGGGGCTGAAGGCGCCAGCTTCCGGGCCGAACAGCGTGGGCGTGGTGTTATAGACGGCTTCGCCATTGACGGCCAACCACTTTCCCATTTGACGGAGGCGTTCNNGCGATATCAATGAGATTGCGCAGAAGCGTCTCGACGGATTTGAAGTTGGTATCGTAGGACTTGTAACCCCACGTGTCGTTGATGGTCATGCAGGCTTCCCAGTCGCGTCCTGGGAAGCCCTGGGGAGGAATGTACTGCTCCGGAGTTTCGGTGTCGCCCTGATAAGTTCCCCCGAGACGGTTATTCCAGATGAGATTGGGATGCTGGTTCAGCAGGGTGACGACCTCCGCTGCGCGCTCCGGGGTCATGTTGGCGGTGGGAGTATCGAACCAGATGACGACGGGAAACTCCGCATATTGGCTGAGGAGTTCTTTGATTTGTGGGATGGCCTTGGTGTGGAGATAGCTGTCGAAATCACCGTCCTGTGCCGAATCCCAATGGTGGGTTGCGGAATCATGATTGCCGGTTTTGTAGGCGGACCCGCCCGGCGCGGTCCAATCCTGGTCCTGAGAGTAGTAAAAGCCTAGCTTCATTCCCTGTTTCCGGCATTCTTCGGCGAGTTCGCGGAGTGGGTCGCGCCTAAAGGGAGTTGCGGCAACGATGTTGAAAGAATTTGCCTTGGAGTCGAACATGGCGAAGCCGTCGTGGTGCTTGGCGGTGATGACGATGTACTTCATTCCGGCGGCCTTGGCGAGGGCCACAATATCCCGAGCGCTGAAGCTGGTGGGATTGAACTGGGGCGCGAGGGCCTTGTACTCCGCCACTGGGATCGAAGCGTTATTCATGATCCACTCGCCGATACCTGGGATCTGCTTGCCATTCCAGGTGCCCGCCGGGATGGAGTAAAGGCCCCAGTGGATGAACATGCCGAAGCGGGCTTCCCGCCACCATTGCATCCGGGCATCGCGTTGGGCGGGACTCTCGGCGTCCTGAATGGAGGGGACCGGATGGCGAATGGGCCGGGTATCCGCCTTGCTGCCCTCCAATTGTGCATGACTCAGAGAAGCGGCGACGAAAACGACAACCGTGACGATGCTCGGGCGAGCCAGGTTCAAAACGGTCCCTCACAGCGAACTGACACTACCTGTATGCGAAAAGCCGTTCTCGAAATGGTAACTTGTGTGCGTTGTCGAACGCCGTGGATTTGAAAGGAGCGATACCCGCCGCCCATGAACTTGTCTCAGCTCCAGGAACCATACTGGGCTTAGGCCTGGTCAACCCACCGGGAAGGCCCGCGCTTATTTCTCGTCCAGATATTCGCCAGGAACATCGTCTTCCGGTACCTCGTGGGTATGGACTTCCTGCTCGTCAGCGTCGTCAGCGCTCTCGACACCAGCAACGACGTCGGCTTCAAATGCATTCCCTTCCTCGATCAACTCGTCGACGCTCTCCGAATCTGCAGCTTCGAGGCGGGACAATCCCTGTAAATCTCCGGACTGTTCACTTGTAGGCGATGCCGGTGGGAACGCTACGGCATTCAGAGGCTCGCTTTTCTTCCGAGTCTGTTTCTTACCTGGGGCCTTCTTTTTCTCGGCCCTCTTCGCGACAGGTTTCGTTTTCGCCAACTTCTTTGAGCCTTTCACCTTNNTGGCCATGCACGCAGTCTAGCATCGGAATATGCGGGTAGCAAAGCCGAACCGAGCGGTCTCGTCGCCGCTACGTTTCTATCGACTTCGCGTAGATCGAATCGGTGCCTTCGAGTCGCAGGCAAGGTAGCGAGGCGTTGCTTCGGACTGTCGGGTGCTGCGAATCCAACCAGCTTCCGCGGGCAGCCGAACCGTTTGGCTAATGGCTGGTGCCCCCACTGTCATTACTGACCATGAGGCTTGAGACGTTCACCGGCTCGAAGTCCGAAAGGGTGAGACTTGTAAGGCACGCAAGATCTGTATCGTTCCAGCGAGCATCGGGTGTGCCGATGAGTCCCCCGCTATCTCCGTTGTCGGCCAGGATGATTCCGTAGTTTCGGAATGCGGTGATGATAATGGCCGCTTGTGGACTAGTGGAGGCACAAGAGGGAGTCGCCACTGAAGCCTTCAATCGATAGATCTCGCCAGCGGCTCCGGACATGGTGCAGCTTGCCGGAGGAGAAGATTGCGAAATCAGCGATTCCACGGGAATGGAGCCCCCTCCCGTAGCCGTGCAACTCCCCACGCCAGCGGTTTGCGTAGCAGGCCAGACCCAGTAGTTCAACATATGGTTGAGCGTGAAGCGGATGGGATGGTGAATGGTACCGCTCGGTGAGCTGGGAGTGCCGACACCGATGACCTCGTCGGCATTGGCCAGCAGCGGCCCTACCGGAAGTCCGGCGGCATCGGATGTTCCCCCCGCTTGCGGTGTCAAAGCATTCGAAGATACGTCGGGCCAAAGTGCGTTCGAGGAATCCGTCCAGGGACCGCCTTCGTATATTCCCTGCCACATCTCGTAAAGCGCAGGATTGTTTCCACCGCCGGCTTCCAGGTAGACCAAAACGTGTCTGTCTCCCGTCGAGTTGCTGGTGCCTTCCACCGGAGCATTTGCCGGAATTGGGCCAGAGACAAAATAGGATTGATATAACGTGGTGCTAACCGAAACTTCGGCCTGGTTGTAAGGAACTTCAATGGCTGGTATTCCATTTGGAAAGGGAGCATTCGAATTGTNNGGAAAGATGCTTGCCAGGAACGCGTTGTTGCCATTGACGGCGATGCTGATGTTTTGAGTCGCTTGGGCACTGGTCGAGTCCGTAACTACAAATTCGGGCGTGTAGGTGCCTTGACCGCCGATGAGTGGGCTGCTGATGTTCCCCGTGGCTGCATTGAGAGACATCCCCTCGGGTAATGGAGGAAAGCTGGAATTCGTGCTTACGGAAAAGGTGTAAGGCGGCGAGCCACCGCTGGCGACTATTGTGCACCCTGCATACGCCGCGCCTTGTGTTCCGCCCGGGCACGAAGTAGTTGCAATCGCCAATGTACCACCGGCCGCTGTTACCGTGACCTTTGCCGTGGATGTGATCGAGCCAGACGCGTTGGTCGCAGTCAGCGTGTAGGTGGTCGTCGCCGTTGGGCTCACGCTCGTCGAACCACTCGCGGATGTGGAAGTGAATGTTCCCGGGGTGATGGCAAGCCTGCTCGCGCCAGTCGTCACCCAACTCAGCGTGCTGCTGGAACCCGAAGTGATGCGTGAGGGGCTAGCTGTGAAAGAGCTGATCAGTGGTTTGCCCCCCGCGTTTACGGTAACGGTTAGCGTAGACGTAGTCGAGCCAGCGGCATTGGTTGCGGTCAGCGTGTAGGTGGTCGTCGCCGCCGGGCTGATACTGGTGGAACCGCTTACCGATGTGGACGTGAATGTCCCCGGCGTGATGGCAACACTCGTCGCTTCTGCTGCGGCCCAACTCAGTGTGCTGCTTGCACCGGAGCCTATGCTTGCCGGATCCGCCGTGAAGGAAGTGATCGTCGGCACCGAGCCTTTTTCAGGGGGCGCGCTCGACGAAGTCGTCGATCCGCAACCCGCCAGTCCGGCACAGGCAAATAGAATGAGGACCAGCGAACAAAGATCCAGTCCTGGCAAGTGGAGTCCAGGGGAGCTCCGCGTTCTCCAAGACGAGTCAGTTGAGTCTGTTCGTAATCCCAAGCAAACTCAGTCTATTGCCCAGCGAGTCCTAGCAGTAGCTCTCCGTGGTCCTAGCCCCCTTGGACCACCCGCGTCGTTCGTTCATCAGGTCTTACGTGTAATTCGACGTAGCACCGTCGACGTGACCAGTCGAATGGGCGACCCCTGCCGGAAACACCTGTTTTTGGGCAGCCGAGACCCGGTTCTGTAACTCAGTGGATTCAGGTATTTGCAAAGCTGACGGCGAAGGGATTTTGGGCAGCTTCGCTGCGCTGTGAGTCGTGCAAAAGCTCCTGTTCTTGGCAGCCAAAAAAGTTGCACATGCTGACCCTTAGGGAGTTGAGCAGGTGCGGGCCAGCTTATTTGTCCTCGCTCGTGACTACCTGCCCCGCCGGTTTGTGTTGCGTTCTCAGAATCTCACCCGCCAGAAACAAGTCAGTGAGGAGAGCGCGGAGATGGATGGAAGCATTCAGATTGTCGATCAACTGGGAACTGATTATGGGTTGGGCCAGAACCAGCTGAATGGCGGCAAGAGAATCGNNTCTCCGCCAGCCCGGTTAATGCCTTCACGGCGTTCAGCAGGAACTCCCGGACTTGTGCACCCGATCTGCTGCCTTGGTCACTCGGAAGACCTTGCGCTGCGTAGGCCAGCAGGAACTCGTAGCACTCCTCCACTTTGTCACAACGATTCGAGATCTCAGCCAGCATGTGAAAGCCCTCGGTCGTCCACCCTATTTGGATGTGGATGTCGAAGATGTCTCTACCGCCCAGCGCTCGGGATCATGTTCTTTGAGAACAAAGTCGCGGTCCATCCAGCCGACGATCATGGATTTCGTGATGGCGCGCTTCTCCGGGCGGAGACCCATGTAGACGTGCATCATGACCAGCGCAATCAGACCTACGCCAGCCAACCCGTGCAGCACGTACATCAGACCCCAGGTCATGTCGCTGAACAGATATGGATTCCGGGGGAAGAAGATCGTGCGAACCCGGGACATCATAAAAACGCCGGTCGTGATCACCGCCAGACCGCACAAGATGATGACGCCATGGAAAAGCTTGTTCTCCAGGGGATATTTGGCGAATTTACGCGGCGGTGGCGCCGACATTCCGAGAAAGCGACACACCCTTTTCCAGGCATCATCCAGATCGATTCTGTCCGGCCAGATCGACCAGAAATCCAGCCAGAAAGAAGCATGAATGATGTGAAAGACGATGGAAACCGTCAACACGGCGCCGGCGATCCAATGAAAGGTTACCCAGGGAAACTGGATGCCAACTTTCGGAAGGAAGGCGGTAAACAGCAACGTGAACATGGAGGCTGCCATGATCCAGTGAAACAGCCGCGCCACCAGCGAATGCCGGGGAACATGTTTAGGGATTCTCGCAATCACTGCCGGGGAAGCATCGCTCGCAAATTCTCTTTCCTTGGCGAAAAACATCACGTAGATGGCGTGAACGATCAGGAACAGCAATCCCGCAATCAGCGAAACCCAGATCAGGAACCACGCAATATGAATGGGGACACTCTGTCCCCACGGACTCGTCGCCCATTCTAAGAAGTCCACGTCGCCTCCTCTACGCCACTGATGGCGCGTTTCACCAGATTCCTCATCAGTGGGATCTTGTAGGCATTGAACTGTAAGGGGACCGCCCGCTGCACAGCCAGTTTTCCTGCCATCTCGCCAGTCGCCGAGCTCGGCGGCTTGCCAAGAATTGCATCTTCGACAGCTTTCAACCGTAACGGACGTGCAGCCGCACCGTTCACCGCGATTCGGATCCGCTCGATCCTGTCGCCCGATGTCACCATGGCTGAGGCAACATTCATGAGCGGGAAGTCCCAAACGTTCCGGTCTCGNNGTGATATCGATGTCAGGCCCGATGAAGTAATCCTCTGCATCCACTACGCGCTCGCCTTTGGGGGTGTGCATGACGAATTTGGCGTCCAGCGCAATTAGCGCCGGGGCCGTGTCGGAGGGATTCACCGCGACACAGCGGTCTGCCTGCAGAATGGCATGCTCGCGATTGCGGCCTTCCGGTGTATCGGCATAACAAATGTTACCGCCGGCGCGGTAGCACGGCCAACCTCCGCGGTAATACCAGCAGCGAGTGTCCTGCGAGACATTGCCGCCGAGTGTTCCCTGGTTGCGGATTTGCGGCGACGCCACAAGTTCCGCGGCCTGCGCCAGCAAATTGTATTTCTGTTTGATGACGGGATGATTCACGACTTCGGTCAGCGTGGTCATGGCGCCGATCTCAATCCCATCCCCCGTTGTACGCACTCCGTGCAGTTCTTCGATTCCGCTCAGATCGACCACAGCCTTCGGCTTTCTGATTCGATCCTTAAGCCAGTCCAAACTGTCGAGACCTCCCGCCAGCACCCAGGCGTCGCTTCCGTGCTGTTGGAGAAGCTTCTCCGCATCGGCAACCGAACTTGGCTGAAACAATTCGAAAGCGGGCATCACGTCTCGTATGACAGCCATAACTCTCCTTCCAATCTCGCTTCCCGAAATCTCAAATGTGGGCCATCAAGGGATGCTGCATCGGCCGTCCCGCTTCGAGCGAAGTCAAAATCGTGTCGGCGTTCACCGGTGCGCGCCGGAAGATCTCGTCCCCGAGTGCATCCGAAAGCGCGTTCAAGATGGAAGCACACCCGCCTGCAACCGGCGGCTCGCCGACACCGCGAGCGCCCACCGGTGTCTCCGGGTCCGGAATGTCCAGCGCCGTCCATTGCATGTCGACGGGTACATCCAGAATCGTGGGTGGTTTATTGTGATGGAATCGCATCGAAACCATCTCGCCGTAGTGCGGATCGATCACCCATTTCTGACCGATCGCATGGCCTATGCCCAGCGTCGAACGGCCCAGTACTTGACCGCCGAGTGCGCGGGGGTGAATTACAGTTCCGACGTCGGCGGAGGCGAGGAAATCCACGATGCGGTAGGTGCCGGTTTCAACATCGACTTCGACCTCGGCAAAACTGGCGACGTAGGAGAATGTCGAGCCGTCGCGCGGATAGTTGTCCTTGGCTGCCGCCACCAAGCCCTGGCCCGCCAAGGCCGCTACAGATGCCTTCGTCAGTTTGTGAACATCGGCGGGCGCCTCGTGGCCATCGTAGACGCCGCCGAGTTGAATCGCATATTTCGCGGCCTGCGCTAACGTCATGCCGGCCCCACCGCCCTTGCGGAAAACACGCTCATTGGCGACTTCGTATTGTTCTGGTTTGCCGCCGAGCTTCTTGGCCGCGATTTCCTGAAGCTTTTTCTTGGCATCCATCGCGGTCGCATAAGCGGCGCGTGTCATGGCATGGGTTGTCTGGCTACCACCGGAGACGCAAGTGAAAGGTAGATTCTTGGTTGTGTTACCCCACACTACTTCGCATTTCTCCCACGGCACACCGAGAACTTCGGCACCCGCCCGGTGAACATCAATCACCGACTCCGTACCCAGATTGCCGATTCCAGACTGAAAGG
>PMHI01000632.1:7926-8204 GCA_003156615.1 Acidobacteriaceae bacterium
TCGAGTGCTTCTTTAATGAATGCACTGGTGGCATATTGCCGTTTCCCCTGGACCGCCGGGCCGAACGGCGCCTTGCCCTCCGGGCAGTTGATGCGGCGAATCGCTACCTGGTCAAGTCCCAGCTTGCGCGCGGCTTTCGCGATGATCGGCTCCATGATGACAATGCCCTGCAGGCCGCCCGGAGAACTCTGCGCGCTGCGTGGCGGCGTATTCGTCAGCACCGTCACCCCGCGCCAGCGCATGGCTGGGGGTTGATACAACAGAGAGACGATGCGGCC
>PMHI01000632.1:8277-16428 GCA_003156615.1 Acidobacteriaceae bacterium
GCGCATCATCACCGGCGCATTCGTTTTCTTTGCCAGCAGCGCGGGAATGATCATCGACACTCCGCCGGTGATCTTGCTGCCGAATCCTCCTCCGGTGTATTCGCTGATGAAAACCACGTTGTCCGGACTGATGTTCAACCAGCGTGCAATCGCCGGCAGGGTTTGCGCCGTGCTCTGCGTGCCGGTGTAGATGTAAACCTTGCCGTTTTGCCAGTAAGCCATGGCACTCCGGGTCTCAAGCGTCTGATGGCTGGTGTCCGGAGTGAGGAATGTTTCATCAAGGACGAGCGCCGCATTCTTGAAACCGGAATCGACATCCCCATAGGACCATTCGTCGGGAGCCTTGCCCATCGGAAGACGGCCCTGCTTTTCCTCCCCGAACTCCTCCTTCGTCCACTTGAGCTCCGTGACCACCGGTGGACCCGGAGTTTGTCCTGCCGGCCGAGTCCATACATTGCCATCGATTCGCGGGTTGGGCCCCCCCGGCCGAAGACTGTCAAGCGGATCAACCACGAAGGGAAGCCTTTCAAAATCAATCTCAATTTTCTCGATCGCCTCCGCAGCGGTGAGTTCGTCGACTGCGGCCACGGCGAGAATCGGTTCCCCCTGATAAACCGGCTCATTGGTAAGCCCGCGTTCGCCCCACTTGCTGGCCTTGATCACCGTTCCATTGTCTGTAAGGGTATCGGCCGGGGCGGGAAGATCGTTCGCCGTGAGAATGGCTTTCACGCCAGGCATNNCCTTCGGCGCGAAAGTCCTCGGCATATTTCGCCTGGCCGGTTACCTTGGCATAAAGATCCGGCGTCGTATAGTTTTTGCCGATCAGCTTGTAACCGGCTCCGTACTGGCGCTCAGTAGTCTTCGCGGTCTCGACAACCTTCGCGTTATCCAAGCTAAGCCCTCCGCAAATTTTCCGCACCGCGCATCATGGCGGTCAGAATCTTGTCGTAGTCCTGGCAGCGGCACAGACATCCCGAGACGCCCTGCGCCAATTCACCCCGGGTGGGATTAGGATTGGTTTTAAGAAATCCCACGGTAGTCATAATGAAGCCGGACATACAGAACGCGCATTGAAAGCCCTGTTCGTCGATCACGCCCTGCTGTACCGGATGCAAGATTCCATCGGCGCTGGCCAAGCCTTCGACGGTCACCACCTTCCGGCTCCGCACCGTGTGGGTGAGAACCGAACACGAATAGTGCGGAATATCGTCGATAAGGACGGTGCAAGATCCGCATTCAGCGCGGTCGCATCCTAGTTTGGTGCCGGTCAGGCCGAGCTTGTATCGCAGCGTCGACGCCAGCGTCTCCTGCTTCATGACATCGACGCGCCGCAGCTGGCCGTTGACGTTGACTGTAATCAGCCGCTCGCCTACTCCGGTAGTCACCTGCTGGCCGTGCAGAAGAGAAGAGGCACGAAACAAATAGCTCGCCGACGACACCGCCACGCCGCTGGTGATGACCCCTTTGATGAAATTGCGCCTCGAGACAGCTTTCGGCACGTCTTCGCTAACGTTGAAGTCTGCCTTGTCTGCCATGCTGAGTCACCTCTCAACCGTTGCGGCCGTTTCCGGCGTTCTTAAAGGAAAACCCCATGGGATGTCCCACGTATAGGCGTTTGGATTACGGAAATAATACTCGGATTCGGAAATTTCCGCAGTGAAGGACGCCCTGTCGCAGGCTAGTGATCGGAGGGAAGCCGGCAACTGAGCGTTCCTGCAGATTGCCTAAGGGTCCGAATCTTGCTTTGTGTCTTAAAGCCCCATTCGAGGCCACATAGAGAGAATCACACACACACACTGAGGGCACGTATCTCGCTGAAAACCCTCAAAGGCATTCGGGAGGCGACACGGTTCTCGGTCGCGTCATCTCACGGAGGCGGCATCCGCGAGTCAACGAAGGAGCCTGCTGGACTTGTGTCAAGAACTGTAAGACGCCACCCGCCTCTACCGCGCTGCGCGCTGGGTCTTCGCTTTCCACTTCGCGCAGCCGCAAGCCCCACGTATGATAAAAATGAGTTTCGACTTCGAGAGCAGACATTGCACAAGACTCCGCCTGAGCAGGCATCGAACGCCGATTCCGCCGTTTCACGGGAGCGCACTCCCGCGCGCCGGGTTGCGCTGGTGGGCCTTGGAACCGTGGGCCGCCCTGTGGCCAAGATTCTTTGCGAGCGCAGCGATGGATTGCTCCGCCTGACGCACATCTGCAATCGCAACGTCGAGCGCAAGAAGCAAGCCTGTAGTACCGAGCTATCGATACCGAGCGATGTGGTCTGGACCGAAGACTTTCACACCATCCTCAACTCCGACGCCGACATCGTCGTCGAGTTGATCGGGGGATTGACGCCAGCGGAAGAATTGGTGCGAGGCGCGCTGAACGCAGGCAAGTCGGTGGTAACGGCTAACAAGCAGCTCATCGCCCGCCATGGTCCGGACCTGCTGCAGTTGGCTAGTGCGAAGGGCTGCCAGCTTGAATTTGGAGCGTCCGTGGCCGGCGGCGTGCCTGTTCTGCCCGCATTGCGTACCGGACTTTGCGGAGACCGACTGCACGGCATTGCCGGCATTCTGAACGGCACCTGCAACTACATTCTCAGCCGCATCGAGACCGCCCGCATTCCCTTCAGCGAGGCTCTCGAAGAGGCGCAGGCCCGCGGCTATGCCGAAGCCGACGCCAGCGAAGACCTCGACGGCGGCGACGCTCGCGCCAAACTTTCCATTTTGGCGCTGGCCGGCCTGCAGGTCCGCGTTTCTGCCGGAGACATTCGGGCCCGCACGATTCGCCCCATCGATGCGGTCGACTTCGACTACGCCGCTGAACTGGACTGCACGATCCGCCAAATCTCGCGCGCCGATTTGAAAGGCAACACTTTATTTGCGGACGTCGGCCCCAGCTTGGTTCCCGCGTCGTCGCCCTTCGGGCGCGTGCAGAGGAACCTCAATCTGGTTTTGACGTCGGGAGAATACGGCGGCGATATGGCCTTTCTGGGCGCGGGCGCGGGAGGAGATCCCACGGCGGTTGCGGTAGTCTCAGACCTGATGTTTGTTGCGGGAAGTCTAGCGGCTGGAAGTTCATCGGCAGGCTCAGGGCCCTCCCTCCCGCTGCAACTCGCGACCCCAAAACTAAGCTGCGACTTTGAGACTCCCTGGTATCTGCGCTTAGTGGTGAAAGATCAGCCCGGTATTATCGCGGGGTTGGCCGCAATCCTCTCGGTTCACCAACTGAACATCGATGCCGTCCTGCAAAAGCCTGGATTCGACAAAAGCGCCCTGCCCTTTGTGATAACGCTCGAGCCTTGTCGCGATGCCCAACTGCACCCCGCGCTCGAGGAAATGTCGGCGCTGCCATTTACGCTTCGGCCGTGCCTCTGCCTGCCGATCCTGCGTTAGGAAACGAAATCCATTCCGGGCTGTGAAATGCGGTCGCTGCCTGGGCTTACTTCCAGAAAGGATTCTTCAACCCGGTAGGCTTGAGGGCGCTGTCGATCTTTGTTTCCGCGCCTGAGTCGTCTGAGATTTTTTCATCCAGCAGGCGAGACGAAGGCGCACGAAGATCTTCCTGGCAGTAAGAAGGGGTTCGCGGAGGACTACATTCTGGGTTCATGGGGGATCTCCATAATAGGGTTTATGGTCCGAATTGATTGAAACATCTGGACGGCGCCCCGTAGACCGCAAAATCTCGATGCGGCGCATCGAAAAATCAGCAGCCAGGAATCTCTCCTCTTTCACCCCATTTCGAGCGCCTCGGCAAAACTGTTAGGATGTCCCCCACGAGTAAAACGTCCGTTAGGGACAATCGCACTCAAGGAAACTCTTCGTGAAATACCGCAGACTGGGCCGAACCGGATTCGAGGTTAGCGACATTGCTTACGGACTATGGGGCATGAGCGGTTGGAGCGGATCCGACGACCAGCAGTCGCTCGATTCCCTCCAACTCTCCGTCGATTCGGACTGCAACTTCTTCGATACCGCCTGGGCTTACGGCGAAGGCAAGAGCGATGGCCTGCTCGGCGAAATCATGGCGCGCAACTCCAAAAAGCGCTTGTATGCTGCTTCGAAAATCCCCCCGGCCAACGACCAATGGCCCGCACTCCCGTCATACAAATACGTCGATGTGTTTTCCCTTGACCACGTGCTCAAGTATGCCGACTTGATCCGCAAGAAACTCCGCGTCGACTCGATCGACCTGCTGCAGTTTCATGTCTGGGACGACAGTTGGACCGACAATCCGGAATTCCGCTCCACCGTGGAGAAGTTGAAAGACGGCGGCTGGATTCGCCACTTCGGCCTCAGCCTGAACCGCTGGGAGCCGGANNTTCGATCAGGCGCCCGAGGACAACCTGTTTCCCCTCTGCCAGGAACTCAACGTGGGAGTGATCGCGCGTGTGCCTCTCGATGAAGGCAGCCTGGGAGGCAAGATGACACTCGAAACGCGCTTCCCGAAGAACGATTGGCGCTCCGGCTACTTTGGACCGGAAAATCTGGCAAATACGATTGAGCGCGTCGACAAGCTCAAGAAAATCCTGCCCGCAGGCATGACGCTTCCAGAAATGTCCCTGCGCTTCATCTTGTCTCATCCCGCGGTCAGCACGACGATCGTGGGCATGCGCAGCCCCGAGCATGTGCGCCAGAACGTCGCCGCCAGCGATGCCGGCTCGCTGGACTCGGCTTTGCTCGCCGAACTAAAAAAGCATCGCTGGGACCGCACGCCGCAACGCTGGTCGGACTAAGGTGTTTCAGGTTTTGCGCACCTGCGTGGTCGAGTTCGGCTAGGGGCGACCGTCTGCGATCTGAAAGCTGGCGGAATTTCGACAGTCGTTGGGCCTCCCCTGTCGGTGGGACTTGCACCCCGCGGCCGGCAAGCTCGAAACCGAACGCATAGTCCGCCGTCTGCAAATTTCGCCATGAGAAGGACAGTTCACCCCCTTTCACCTTATTCCCGAGGACGGGCAAGCGAATATCCCATTTATATCCATTTCCACCCGTTACTTACAAAGAGGAGGCTCTAGAGTCTTCCATTGGGGCGTGGCAACTCGGTAGCCGCAGTGGCGGGCGTGGTTGGCGCATTCGTCGGACGTAAGGAAGACCCGGTGCGGCCGCGATGAGGTCGCACCCGTGCTCGAAAAGTGCGGGGACGCATCGCGCGAAGAAACGCTTTTAGTTTAGCGAAGGCGAGTTCGATGGGGTTGAAGTCCGGACTGTGACGCGGCAGAAAGCGGACCCGGGCGCCGCCTGTTCGAAGGCCGCATCGACTCTCTCAAATTNNGAGCTGGTCGTGCCCGCCTCGGCGGCAACCTTGGCCACGCGGGTTGGCCTGGCTCGGCAGAAAGTCAACTACCATCTGCACGCGCTGGAGGCGCACGGGCTGATACGGCTGGCCGAGGAACGCAAGTGGGGCGGGCTGACGGAACGGATACTCGTGGCGACGGCCGCTTCCTACGTGGTTTCGCCGAGCGCCCTGGGTCCGGTCGCCGCCGATCCGAATCGGGAAATCGATAGGCTGTCCGCGAGCTATCTCATCGCCCTGGGCGCACGGGTCGTCCGCGAGGTGGGCGATCTGGTTCGTCGTGCGAAAGAGACGGGCAAACGCCTGGCGACCCTGGCAGTGGATACCGAGGTTCGCTTCCGGTCGGCGTCGGACCGGGCGGCTTTCAGTGTCGAACTCGCCGAAGCCATCACGAAACTGGTTTCGAAGTACCACGATGAATCCGCCCCCGGCGGCCGCGCGCATCGCCTGGTGGTCGTGGCGCACCCTCTGTCGCAGAAATCCAATCCCAAGGAGCCATCATGAGCGTGAAGAAAGAAGCATCCGGACGCCGTTCCGTCCAAGTTGAAGTTGAGGTCCCCGGCACGCCAGAGGAAGTCTGGCAGGCCATCGCCACCGGGCCGGGTATTTCATCGTGGTTTGTGCCGACTGAGTTCGAGGAGCGCGACGGGAAGCCCGTTGCGGTGAAATTGAACTTCGGCCCGGGCATGGAGTCCAGTTCCGTCGTGACGGCCTGGGATCCGCCGCGGAGGTTTGCCGCCGAGGCTCCTGGCTGGGCCCCTGGCTCGCCGACCATCGCGGACGAGTGGAGCGTCGAAGCACGCGGAGGAGGCATCTGCGTCGTCCGAGTGGTGCATAGCCTCTTCGCCAGCACGGACGACTGGGACAACCAACTGGAAGGCACCGAATCCGGCTGGCCTGGCTTCTTCCGCATCCTGCGGATCTATCTGACGCACTTCCGCGGCCAACGCTCCGCGATGATGCAGTGGATGGCCCCCGCCGCGGGAACCGAAGCGGAGGCCTGGGAAACGCTGACCGCGGCATTGGGGCTGAAAGGCGTGAGCGCCGGGCANNTCGACAAGCCGGGGCCGGGCGCGGCCGCCCTTGGCGCCGTCAACTTCGGCGGACAGAGCATGGTCACGCTAAGCTTCTACTTCTACGGCGATCAGGCGGCCGGGACCGTCGCCCGTGAGACACCGCTCTGGCAAGCGTGGATTGAAGAACGCTTCCCGACGCCGTCGGAGACGAGCAAGAGTGAATGATCGCGTCGTCATGGGAGTGCACTCCCGTCGTTGCGCTCACTGTCCGGACCCTCCCCTGTACGAGGGGAGGGTCTGCTCGCTGGGTGTATCGCTGCTAATCAGGGATCTATTGTTCGGAGTGCAGGCATGGGACGCGGCGACTCTGAGTTGCGTGGCCGCGTTGCTAGGGCTGGCGTCGATGGCGGCGAGCTTCCCGCCCGCGCGTCGCGCGGCGTCGGTGAACCCAACCGATGCGTTGCGAGCAGAGTGACGGTCCGACAGCTTCCTTCAAATTAGAGAAACCGCCCAGTCATTCAGTCAAGACTCGAAGTGCACGAAGACCCTCTCAATTTTCCAGCTTCGGGGAGTGACGATGGAACCCTATCGGAACTGCCCACAGGAGAGAAGTGTAGGTGCGCAGGTTTTGTTCTCGGGGCAGTTTCGATAGGGCGTTTGACGTGAACCGCTAGCGTTTGCGGCGGATGGGTGCGAGCTATGAGAATTCAATCGACTTCAGCCTGAAAAGCCTTGCCCGAAGAGGTTGGCTCACCCTACGATCTCTGGTAGTAGCTCGGCCCCGCAGTCTAGTCTCGCGTTTGTCCCGAAGCATGAAAACAAATCCGCGCCAGACTGCATTCCCGCTCCTATTCGTTCTGTTGCTCACCGCAACTCTCCACGCCCAGAACCCGCGCGGTTCGCTGCGCGGCACAGTGCAGGACGCAACCGGCGCCCGCATCTCTTCCGCCAAAATCGTGGCGCAATTGTCGGGCTCCCCGGTGAAACGCGAGGCCGCTAGCCAAGACCAGGGCGAGTTTCGTCTCGATGACATGCTGCCCGGCAACTACCGCATCACCATCAGCGCCGCAGGCTTCGCCCCGGCGCAAGCCGATGTCGTCATCGCCGTCGCCACCGTCCGCGATATCGCGGTTACCATGAAGCCTGCGGCGACCTCGGAGACCGTCAACGTGCAGGGGAGTTCTTCCTCGATTACAACGGAAACGATCGACACGTCGAGCGCGGTGCGCGGAGGTGTTGTTGGCAGCCAAGACTTGGAAACTCTGCCGCTCCCGGCGCGAAGCTTCGCCAATATCGCCTATCTCGTGCCTGGAACCGAGCCCGTCGAGCCTTCCGACCCCACGAAGGCGCGCATCACCGCAGTCTCGACCGGTGGGAGCTCCGGCTTGAACAACGAACTATCGGTCGATGGCGCCGAAAACTCCGACGACTGGATCGGCGGTTTTCTCGAAAACTTCTCGCCCGATGGCATTCAGGAATTTGCCGTGCGCACCTCGAACGAAGACGCTGATACGGGTTGGACCACGGCCGGGTCGGTGGTGATTACCACCAAGCGCGGGAGCAACGAATGGCACGGCGACGCCGCCTTCTACGAGCGCGCTGCCGCGTTGAATGCGCGCTTTCCCATCGAGAATCCGGCGCAGACGTGTACGAACGGTGTTTGCGTCAACAACCCGAAACAGCCGTTCTCCCGCCAGAACTATATTGGAACGTTCGGTGGCCCCATCGCCAAAGACAAAGTCTGGTTCTTCACCTCATTCGAAAATGTCCACGAAAACGCGAGCATTGCCTACAGCCCCGCAAGCATTACGCAATTTGACGCGCTGGCGCAATTAGCCTCCGAGGGATTGATTGC